>JBCBLB010000386.1:0-9428 GCA_038520555.1 Myxococcota bacterium
AGCGGGAGGGAAGAGCACTCATAATAACGCATGCACCCGCAGAACCGTCATTTGTTTCTCCCCAGGTCTGGTCATACCAGTCTGGACTACGTTGGCATCGACACCATCTTCAGGGCGGATGGCGATTAAAGCAACTGACCACAGTGACTTCGCGGGTGAGAGCCCCATGGGGCACGAGGTTTCGATCAACTTTCTGGCCACGCGTTCAGAAGAACAGCCGATCAGTCAGCTTATAAGTGAATGATCGGTATACTAGCTTCATCCCCCATAATCCTTGACACGGCAATAGTTTTTCCATAAGAAAAGGGTGGATGGGGAAGTTTTCGACGACAGCCCCACCCACCCAAACAACACGACCCGGAATGTCCGAGCGGCTTTACTGCTTTATCAAGCAGGACGCTGGTTGGCCAGGATGGGTACGCACTGGAGAAGCTAGTGTCCAAGTACAAAACTCGCCTTCGGGCTGCTATCCGCAACTACAACAATCAGGTGCGTCGCTACAACGATCAAGTGCGGCGTATTAACCATCAGCGTCGTCAACATCGCTACTGGTTCAGCTGCTCCTGCGGCTTCGCCTCCTACATGGCACACCGCCCAAGCCGCTGCCCGAACTGCGGCACAACCAACATCCGCTGAGTCAAGCGAAGCTCTTGCCAGCCCTCTCAGGTGATCACCTGAGAGGGCTTACTTGTCTTTGATCTTGGAATGATTTGGTTCTGCGAACCTTCTGATCCGTTGGTCAGCCCTGTACAGGCGAGTGTACAGGCCCAGCCCGGAATGTACAGGCGGTTTGAGGGAATCTGGCCCTGTACACTGTCTGTGTTCGTCGTGATGGGCGACATCGTAAGATGTCAGGAATGTATCTGAAGCGCAGGCCAGTGAGGGCGCCAGAGGATAACAGCGAGATCCCAGCCTTGGAGGAATGCTCATGATCGTCGGCGTGCCGAAAGAAATTAAACCTCAGGAAGCCCGGGTCGGGGTGACCCCCTCTGGCGTCGATCAGCTCGTCAAACGCGGTCACGCGGTGTTGATTGAGTCTGGGGCAGGCATCGGTTCGGGGATCGCGGATGATGAATACGTCCGGCAGGGGGCGGTCATGGTGAGCTCTGCGGATGAGCTGTGGAGCCGGGCGGAGATGATCTGGAAGGTGAAGGAGCCGATCGCGCCGGAGTATGCCCGGATGCGTCCTGGTCAGATCATCTATGCCTACCTGCACCTCGCCCCTGATCTTCCGCAGACACAAGCGCTTGTCGACGCCGGTGTGATCGCGGTCGCTTTTGAGACCATTGAGACGGCTGATCGACGGCTCCCGCTGTTGGCGCCGATGAGTGAAGTCGCGGGCCGGCTGTCGGTTCAGGCCGGCGCGCGGACGCTGGAGCGTCCACAGGGGGGGCGCGGGGTATTGTTGGGGGGTGTTCCTGGCGTACCGCCGGGACGCGTCGCGGTCATTGGGGGGGGCGTCGTTGGAATCAACGCTGCGCGGATGGCGATGGGGTTGGGCGCGGACGTCACTGTGCTTGATGTGAACCTGGAGCGTCTGCGGTGGATCGATCACACCTTCGGGGGTCGGATCAAGACGCAGGCATCTTCTCCGCATGCGATCACCGAGTATGTCAACGATGCTGATCTGATCATCGGCGCTGTGTTGGTGACCGGTGCGCGCGCTCCGCATTTGATTCGACGTGAACATCTGGCAACGATGAAGGCAGACGCTGTTCTGGTTGATGTGGCGGTCGATCAGGGGGGGTGCGCAGAGACCACTCGCCCGACCACCCATGCCGAGCCGACCTATATTGTGGACGGCGTCGTTCACTACGCGGTGGCGAATATGCCTGGTGCAGTTCCGCGAACCAGCACGTTCGCCCTTCACAATGCCACGATGCCCTATGCGGTGCGGATCGCGGATCTGGGTTGGGAGTCGGCGTGTGCGCAGGATTCGGCGTTGGCGAAGGGTCTCAACGTCGTCCGTGGCCGGGTGACGCATCAGGCCGTGGCCGAATCGCATGGGATGACATATTCGCCATGGTCTGCCTGAGTTCGGCGTTTGGGGCCCATTGATGTAGAGAGCCGCCCGAGAAGGATGGGGTGGTGTTTGACAGTTTTCTCGGAGTGAGCGAAGCGGAGTTGTATACTGAATGCTGAGAGGTTTCTCACCACTGAGGCGTCGTATGGTTCGTTCTTTCTCTGCTGCTCTCATCCTCCTGGCCGCATGCACCGGTGACAACGGTCTGACGACGTTTGTTCAGCCGCCCATTGTGACGATCCAGACCCCCGCAGACGGAGCGACCCTCGATGAGGGTGTCGAGATCGCGATCCGTGGCATCGTCGAAGACGATGCGTTTGAAGACGTTCTCGAACGTCTGGAGGTGGCTTGGACCCTGGATGGTCAACCGATCTGTGATGATGTCTCTGTTGGTGAAACCGGTTTCATCGATTGTGTGCATATCTTTTCTGCGCCTGGCGTTCGTGAGTTGATTCTGCGGGTCACCAACCCCGATGCTCAGGTCGCCCAGGCCACCTCAGTGCTGACGGTTCGGGAGAACGGCGCGCCCACGATCTCGATCCAGGCGCCGACCGTCAGCGGTGCTTACTATACCGATCATCCGACACCGATGATCGCGACGGTTGCGGATAATGAAGACGGTCCTGGCGCGCTGGAGGTCGAGTGGTCGTCTTCACTCGATGGGCCGCTTCGCATCACCGGCGTCCCAGACGAAGACGGCCTCTTTGTCAGCGAAGCCCTGTTGAGCGCCGGCCAACACCGCTTGACGGCGACGGTTACGGACACGACGGGTTTACAGGCTGAGGCGGTCACCCGGATCACCATCGACGGCCCGAACCGTCCGCCGAACTGCGATATCCTCGCACCGCTGCCTGGCACCCTGTTTGAGTCCGGTGAGACCGTCCTGATGGATGCGCTCGCCACCGACGATGACGTGCCCGCCTCGATGCTGCTTGCGTCGTGGAGCAGCGATCAGGACGGCCCGCTCAGCACAGAAGTGCCCAACTCCGACGGAGAACTGTCCGCGGCCTTCCCCTCACTGTCGTTGAATACCCACACCATTACGCTGCAGGTTACCGATGAGAAGGGCGCAGAGTGCTCGGACTCGGTGCGGTTTAAGGTGGGCACCGGCCCCGATATTGCGCTGGATGCCCCCCTGTCCGGTGAGATCTTCAACGAAGGGGAAGCGATCGCGTTCCAGGCGACGGTCGCAGACATTGAAGATCCGCCGGAAGATCTGGTGATGCGTTGGGAGAGCGATCTCAACGGAGTCTTCTCAGAGCAGGGCGCAGACTCTTCGGGGGTCGCGGCCCTCGCCTCTGATGTGTTGGATATTGGTCGTCACGTCATCACGGTAACGGTCGAAGATACCGACGCGCTCAGGGCCTCGGCCTCGGCGCCCATCACGGTCAATGACCTGCCAGAAGCCCCAGAGATCGCGATCGCGCCCACTGCGCCGACTTCGTCGGAGCAGCTGGTGGTTTCGGTGACGACCCCCTCGACCGATGTTGAGGGAGATGCGATCACCTACTTCTACAACTGGGAAGTGAACGGTACGCTGACCGCGCTCACCACCGCCACCGTGCCCGCTGCAGAGACCACACGGGGCGACACCTGGACCGTCACGGTCACCCCCAATGACGGCTACGGCGACGGAGCCTCCGCCAGCACTTCAGTGGCCGTGGGCAACAGCGCCCCGATTCTCTCGGAGGTGGTTCTCTCTCCTGATCCCGCGGCAGAAGAAGACACCCTCTTGTGCGCCCCTGGCGCGGTCACCGATCCGGACGGGGACCCGATCACGTACACCTATTCGTGGGCTGTCAATGGTTCTGCGTTGACGGTGACGGCCAGCTCGCTCACCGGCGCTGATTTTGACAAGGGCGATGCGGTGCGGTGTGCCGCCATCCCCAACGATGGCTTTGAGGACGGCGATTCCGTAGACTCCAACATTGTCACCATCGGCAACACTGCGCCCACTTTGGCGTCGGTCAGCTTGACCCCCGCTGACGCACAGGAAGGCGCTGAGCTGATCTGCACACCCGGGGACACCGATGATGTGGACGGTGACGCGGTCACGGTGACCTATGCCTGGGAGGTCGACGGTGTCACCCTCACGACGACGGCCAGCGCCCTCAACGGAGATGACTTCGATAAAGGGGATGAGGTTGTCTGTGTCGTGACGCCCAACGATGGCGATGATGATGGCGATGCGGTCGATTCTAACGCGGTCACCATCCAGAACACGCCGCCCGAGATCGACGCTGCGTCTCTGTTGCCGACCTCCGCGGTGGAGTCCTCGACGCTGACCTGTGCCGGCGGGACCACCTCAGATGCGGATGGCGACACCGTGAGCATCTCTTATGGGTGGGAGGTCAACGGGATCGCCATCTCTGAGACCACCAAGACCCTCAACGGCGACCATTTTGACAAGGATGATGAAGTCGTCTGCCTGGTTACGCCCAACGATGGTGAAGATGACGGCGACGCTGCGCGATCGAGCGCTGTCATCATCGGGAACACCGCTCCCGAACTGGCTCAGGCACGGCTGACGCCGACCGCTGCGAGTGCGTCCTCGACGCTGACCTGTACGGAAGTGACGACCTCGGACGAGGACGGCGACACCGTCACCGTGTCTTATGCCTGGGAAGTGAACGGAGCCGCGATCGCCGTTACCGACAACACCCTTGATGGGTCGCACTTCGACAGGGATGATGAGATCGTCTGCATCATTACCCCCAATGATGGCACAGTCGATGGCGATGCAGTCGAGTCGAATGCGGTCACCATCGAAAACACTGCGCCGGTGCTGGACGGGGTCAGCCTCTCTCCGACGGATGCCCAGGAAGGATCCACGCTGACCTGTACGCCGGGCACCACCACAGACATCGATGGTGACCCGGTGAGCGTCTCGTATGTCTGGAAGGTCGAGGGGACCACCCTCTCCGAGACCTCGGCAACGATCGATGGAGCGGACTTCGACAAGGGCGATGAAGTCGTCTGCGAAGTGACCCCTGATGATGGTACGGATGACGGCGATGTGGTCGCGTCCAATGTCGTCACCATCCAGAACACCGCGCCGACGGTGACGGCCAGCAGCCTGACCCCGACCACCGCGGATGAAGACACCATCCTGACCTGCACCGCAGGCACCACCGCAGATGTCGACGGTGACACGGTCACGGTATCTTATGGGTGGGAGATCAACGGCGTCCTCAGCGAGGAGACGACGCGCACGCTCAGCGGTGATGACTTTGAAAAGGGCGATATCGTTGCCTGTGTGGTGACGCCCAGCGATGGTGAGGATGATGGTGCGTCTCAAACCTCCAACGAGGTCACCATCCAGAATCAGGCGCCCGTTCTCGCGGATGTATCCCTCGCTCCGACCGATGCCCGGGAACGCTCTGAGCTGGTCTGTTCCGCGGGGGGCACGACGGACGCTGATGGTGACACCGTCACCGTGTCTTATGCCTGGGAAGTCAACGGAGCGGCGATCACCGCTGTCGGGGCGACACTCGATGGGGAAGACTTTGACAAGGATGATGAGGTCGTATGTATCGCTACCCCCAACGATGGCTTCACAGACGGCGATGCGGTTGAATCCAACGTGGTCACCATTCTCAACACGGCGCCGACTGTGGCGTCGGCCAGCCTGACCCCCGACGACGCGACAGAGGGGGCCACGCTCTCCTGCGCCGCTGGGGCGACTGACGACGACGATGGGGACACGGTCACGGTGTCGTACGCCTGGCGGGTCAACGGGGTCACCATCGCTGCGACCACCAGCACCCTGACCGGTGATTACTTCGATAAGCTCGATAAGGTGGTCTGTGTGATCACCCCGGCTGACGGTGATGATGAGGGCGCTGGGGTGGTCTCGAACGCGGTCAACATCGAGAACGCGGCGCCGTCGCTGACGTCGGCGACCTTGTCCCCGGCCGATCCGGTCGAGGCCTCGACCCTCAGCTGTACACCTTCCGGCGTCTTCGATCCCGATGGCGATACGGTCACATACCGCTATGCCTGGCGGATCAACGGGGGGACGATCGCGTCGACCGGGGACAGCCTCTCCGGTGACTTCTTCGATAAGGACGATCGGGTCTCCTGTGCGATAACGCCGACCGATGGCAGCGACGATGGGACCGCCGTGAGCTCGAACACGGTCACGGTCGGCAACACGGCTCCGACCCTGGCGTCTGCGTCCATCTCTCCGACTTCGGCCACCGAAGCGTCGACGCTGTCGTGTGACCCAGGAACGGCCACCGATGTCGATGGGGATGTGATCTCCTATGACTACACCTGGTCGGTCAACGACATCGCGATCGCAGAGACGGCGCGGCAGCTGACCGGGACGGCTTTCGACAAGGGCGACCGGATCAGCTGCACGATCACGCCCAGCGACGGCGACGATGCGGGGGGGTCCCGAACGGCGGCGGCCATCACCATCGGCAACACCGCGCCCGAGATCGCGTCCGTTGATCTCAGCCCGACCTCTGCGAAGGAAGCGACGACGTTGACCTGTTCGGAAGGCACCGTCACGGACATTGACGCGGCGGACACCGTCAGCGTCACGTACGCCTGGTTTGTCAACGGCGCCAAGAAGACGCCGACCACGTCTACATTGACCGGCACCTCTTTTGACAAGGGGGATCGGGTGTACTGTGTCGCGACGCCTGATGATGGCGACGATGCAGGTGCGGCGGTGAATTCGAACACGGTCACCATCCAGAACACGGCACCGACCATCGCCGCGTCGACGTTGTCGTTCACCGGCGCGGCGGCGACGGAGTCTTCAACGCTGACCTGTGCCAGCGGTGCGACCGCGGACGTGGACGGCGACGCGATCTCGGTCCGCTACCAGTGGGAGGTCAACGAAGGCATCGTCAGCGGGGTTTCTGCCAACACCCTGACCGGCACCTACTTCGACAAGGAGGACGACGTCGTCTGTGTCGTCTTCCCCGACGACGGTGACGATGAAGGGGCGGGGGCGCGATCGAACGTGGTCACCATCGGCAACACTGCGCCGAGCGCGTCATCCGCGACCATCCTGCCTGAGAACGCCTACACCACCACCGCGTTGTCTGTTGAGGTGGACGGGTGGAGCGACATCGACGGTGATTCAGAGGGCTACACCTACCAGTGGTTTGCGGACGGGGTCGAGATCTCTGGAGCCACGGATGCGACCCTCGCGGCATCGCAGACGCTGAAGAATCAGGACATCACCGTCACGGTGACGCCGACGGACGGGGATGACGCGGGGGCCGCCTTCGACGCGACGGCCCGCACCATCCAGAACACCCCCCCTGGCGCACCGGAGGTCCTGGTGACGCCCACCGATGCGGAGCCCGAAGACACGCTGACCTGCAACATCACCGCAGATTCAGCGGATGACGATGCGGAGGACGAGGCCCTTATCACCTACACCTACAGCTGGATGGTCAACGGCTTCCCGACCGACATCACCGCTGCGACGGTTCCGTCGTCTCGGACGTCTCACAACGACACCTGGGTCTGTACGGCGACCCCGGAAGACGACGAGGAGGCAGGGACGCCGGGCACCGACGCCCAGATCGTCCAGGACGTCACGGCGCCGGATACGCCGACGATCAATGACATCGATGAATATCGGAACACCTCCGTGGTGACGATTGATGGGACCGCAGAGTCGGGGGCGACGGTCACCGTCATCGCCGACTGTGACAGCGGCAAGCTGGAGGAGACCGACACGGTCAATCCCTCGGGGATCTGGACGGTCTCGTTCACCCTGACCAAGGGCGACTACTGCGAGTTCTCAGCGGTCGCAGAGGACGCTGCGGGCAACGTCAGCGATGAGTCCAACCTCGTCGGCACCGAGTCCTGCGCAACCTATGACGACTACGACGGGGTCTCCGGGTTCTCAGACACCTACGGCGACACCTGCGCCAACGCCATCGACGAGTGGGTCGTCCTGCCGGATGATTCCTCGGTGACCGTCGACATCGTCGGCAACATCATCGACACCAGCGACGCCGACTGGTACGTCTTCGAGACGTCGCAGACGGTCACGACGATCGGCACCAACCTCCACAACGTGGAGATTGAGCTGATCGATGGGGCGAGCACCTTCGAGATGGAGGTCTACCGCGGCTCCTGCACATCGCGAGAGTGCTCGACCACGTCCGACGTGGACAGCTACGATCGTTTCGCTCGGGACGATGGCGACGGGTTGAATCACCTGACGCCGAGCGATCGTCGGTATTGCCGCAACGGCTCACGCAATGACCGCTGCGACGACTTGTCTGACACGTTCTATGTCCGGGTCAAGCGCACCAGCGGCGGCGCCGATTGCACGCCCTACACCTTGCGGGTCACCAACGGGTATTAAGGGGAGCGGTCGGAGGGATGCGGACAGGATAGGGGGGGCGTCCACGCCTGATGTTGAAAGGAGCGCTGATGTCCAGCCGTGCCCTCGCGATGAGCGAGGCCCTCCACCAGTATGTGATTGGCTCATCCGTCCCACCGAACCCTCTGCTGGAGCGTCTCCGTGAGGAGACCGCCCAGCTGGAGTGGGGGCGGATGCAGATCTCACCCGATCAGGGGCAGTTGATGGGGCTGCTGGTGAAGTTGATGGGGGCGCGCCGTTGCCTGGAGATCGGGACGTTCACTGGCTACAGCGCCCTGGCGGTCGCGCTGGCGATGCCTGATGATGGTCGTGTGGTCTGCTGTGATATCAGCGAAGCATACACCACCATCGCGCGCCGTTATTGGGACGAAGCCGGTGTCCGCCATAAAATTGACCTTCGGCTGGCGCCTGCCCTGGAGACGCTCCAGACCCTGGACGGGCCGTTTGATTTTGTGTTCCTCGATGCCGACAAGGTGGAGTACCCTCAGTATTTCGAAGCATGCCTGGCCTTGGTGCGGCCTGGCGGGCTCATCACCATCGACAACGTCTTCATGGGGGGGGGGCGTCCTCGACGCCGCTCATGAGAGCGAAGGCGTCCAGGCGATGCGCCGGTTCAACGCGGCGCTCGCCCAGGACGCTCGGATCACCGTGGCGATGATTCCCGTCGGCGACGGGCTCACCCTGGCGATGAAGAACTGAGTCCTTTGCCCGTCCGCCTACTTGGACGGTGCGGGGGGGGCGAGGGCGTGCACCCGGCGGGCGAGGTCGCTGAAGGGCAGGCTCTGGATCCAGACGGTGCCGGTGCCCGACAGGGTGGCGAGGAAGACGCCCTCGCCGCCGAACAGCATGCTCTTGAGGTCTCCGGCGACGGCGATATCGTAGTCGATGCCTCTGGTGAAGCCGACGACACAGCCGGTGTCCACGCGGATGCTGTCGCCGCGAAGCTCTTTGCGGATGACGGTGCCGCCGGCATGTAGGAAGACCCTGCCGTCGCCCTGGAGGCGCTGGAGGATGAACCCTTCGCCGCCGAAGGCGCCGGCGCCGAGG
>JBCBLB010000453.1:0-8158 GCA_038520555.1 Myxococcota bacterium
CAGGCCGGTCGGGCAAAAACTCATGCAGCGGCGGATCGAGCAGGCGCACGGTCACCGGAAGCCCGTCCATCGCCTTGAACAGCGCCAGGAACTCTTCCCGTTGGAACGGAAGGATCTGAGCGAGCGCCCGGGCGCGGGTGTGCTCGTCCCGGGCGAGGATCATCTGCCGCATGGCGCGGAGGGCGTTGGGCTGGAAGAACATGTGCTCCGTACGGCACAAGCCGATGCCCTGCGCGCCGAGGTTGCGGGCCCGGGCGGCGTCGGCGCCGTTGTCCGCGTTGGCACGGACGCCCATCCGGGCGACCTCATCGGCCCACCCCAACAACTCCGCCATGGCGCCAGAGTCGGTCGGCGGCGCGAGGGTGGGGACCTTGCCCTCCATCACTTCGCCGCTGCCGCCGTCGATGGTGATCCAGTCCAGCCGCCGGACGACGGTGTCGCCGGCGTAGAACAGCTGGCGGCCGTAGTCGACCACGATCTCGGTGCAGCCGACCACGCAGGGGCGGCCCATCCCACGGGCGACGACGGCGGCGTGGCTGGTCTGGCCGCCCCGGGCGGTCAGGACGCCTTCGGCCACCGTCATCCCCTGGATGTCTTCGGGCGAGGTCTCCATCCGGACCAGAATCACCGACTCACCCCGCTCGACCAGCTCCTGGGCTTCTTCGGCGTGGAACACGACCTTGCCAGACGCGGCGCCCGGCGAAGCGTCGAGGCCCTTGGCGATGACGTTCCGGGGCGCGTCGGGATCCAGCACGGGGCGGAGCACCATCTCCAGGCTGGTCGGCTCGATGCGGCCCAGGGCCGTGCGCTTGTCAATGAGACCCTCATGGACCATATCGACGGCCATCTGGATGGCCGCGGCGGGGGTGCGCTTCCCGGTCCGGGTTTGCAGCAGGTACAGCGCACCGGATTCGATGGTGAACTCGATGTCCTGCATGTCATGGTAGTGCTGCTCAAGCCGCTGCTGGACGGTGAACAGCTGGTCAAAGACCGCCGGCATCGCTGCTTTGAGGGTGGTCTGCCCCGCCTCTGCGCCAGGCTGATCGCCGTGCAGCGGCAGCGGCGTATGCGTCCCGGCGACGACGTCTTCGCCCTGGGCGTTGGGCAGCCATTCACCGAAAAAGACCTTCTGACCGGACTTCGGATCACGGGTGAAGCAGACGCCGGTGGCCGACTGGTCGTTCATATTGCCGAAGACCATCGTCTGGACGTTCACCGCAGTCCCCTTGACCGCAGCGAGGTTCTGGCTCTTCCGATAATATCGGGCCCGCGGGGTGTTGAAGCTCTTAAACACAGCGTTGATCGCCAGACGGAGCTGATCGCGTGGGTCGGCGGGGAACGAGCCGTGGGCGTCGATGATCACCTTCTTCAGGGCGGCGACCAGATCCTTGAGCTCGGCGACGGACAGGTCTTTCTCTTCGCGGCCGTTTCGGATCTTGTCGGCGACACGGGCGAAGCGGGTGTAGTGGATGCCAAGGACGACGTCGCCGAACATGTTGATGAAGCGACGGTAGCTGTCCCAGGCGAACCGGGGAGAGCCGGTCAGCGCCGCCAGACCTGCGGCGGTCTCATCGTTGAGGCCAAGGTTGAGGACGGTGTCCATCATCCCGGGCATCGAGACAGCGGCGCCAGAGCGGACCGAGAACAGAAGCGGGTTGTTGGGATCGCCAAACGTCTTGCCCGTCAGCTGCTCGACCCGCGCGAGCGAGGCGTTGACCTCATCAGAGAGGGGCTCTGGCCAGGACTCGTCCCGCTCGAAGAAGTACGCGCATGCCTCAGTGGTGATGGTGAACCCCGGGGGGACAGGCATCTTGAGGTTGGTCATCTCGGCGAGGCCGGCGCCCTTGCCGCCGAGGAGCGCCTTCATGTCAGCGCGGCCTTCGGCCTCACCATCCCCAAAAAAATACACATACTTCGTCGCTTCAGACATCGTGGCTCCGGTCGTGAATCAATCGGCGTACCCTCAGAGAGGCGCCGTCAGGCTCAGCCCTCTGCTGAGAGCTGGGTGAAGTCTACGATAACGGCAAACTCATCTGCGATGGCCCGCAGCAGGCTCAGCCGGTTGGTCCGCAGCCGCTCGTCCTCCGTCATCACCAACACCTCATCGAACAGCCGATCGACGTGGGGCTTGAGCGACTTCAGGCTGGCCAGCGCTGCGCGATAATCCAGCGCCTTGCTGTGCCTGCGCGCCTCATCCCGCACCGCCACGAACGCCTCGTGTAGATCCTTCTCCGCGGGATCTTCGAGCACGTCGACCGCGTAGTCCGTCCCAGGATGATCTTTGGTGAGCCCCATGACGCGCTTGAAGGTGGTCTTCAGCGGCCCGAACTCATCGGTCTTCGCGATCTCATCCAGCGCCGTAAGCCGGGCCTGGAGGGCGACCGGATCGGTGTCCCCGCCGGCGAGCACCGCGTTGACAAGGTCGGTGGCGAAGGTGTCCTGGAATGAGCTCTTCATCCGTGCGACCAGAAACGCGGTGAGGTCGTCGCTCTGGTCCGCCTCAGGGAACAGCGACAAAATCGGCGCGCTGACCTGCGCGGCGAGGAGCAGCGTCACCAGTCCGTTCGCCGCCCGTCGAAGCCCCAGCGGGTCGGCGGAGCCCCTGGGCTTGAGGCCCATCCGGAAGCAGCCGCCCAGCGAGTCCACCCGATCGGCGATCGCGAGGGTGCGGCCTGTGGGGGAGGTGGGGAGCGCGTCGCCCTGGAAGCGCGGGAGATAGTGCTCTTCGATGGCCAGGCTGACCGCCTCCGGCTCGCCCAGCTCGGCGGCGAGCAGCCGACCGACGTGCCCCTGCAGCTCTGGGAACTCGCCGACCATCTGGGTCGCGAGGTCGTTCTTGCACAGCGCGCCGGCGCGGGCAGCCTGGCTGGGATCTGCTCCGAAGCGGACCGCCAGATCCTTCGCCAGGATCGAGACCCGAGCCGCCTTATCGGCCATGGTCCCGCCCTTCCGGATCCACTGCATCCCGGCGAGGCGCTGGCTGTAGCCGAGCAGTCCCTTGCGACGGTCTTCGGCGTAGAAGAACCGGGCATCATAGAATCGCGCGGTGAGCACCCGCTTGTTGCCCTCAGAGATCGTCTTGACCGACGCCGGGGCTCGGGCGAACGGCTGGTTGCTGACCACCAGGAAGTGATGATCCAACACGTCGTTGATATATACCGGGAAAACCCGTTGATGGACCTTCATCGACTCGACCAGCAGCCGCGGCGGAAGCGCCAGCAGATCTTCGCCGAACGAGGCCCGGACGACGACGGGCCACTCGACAAGGTGGACGACCTCGTCGAGCAGATCCCAGTCGCGGATCTCGCCGCCCAGGGCGGCGAGATCCGCGTTGAGCTGCGCTTCAATCGATTTACGTCGGATCGACGTGTCCGGCTCGACGTTGTGTGCACGGAGCCCTTCGAGCCAGGACACGCTGTCGGTGAACGGGACCGGGCCGGGCGTGAGGCGGTGAGCCAGGGTCTGTTCAACCGTGGGCTGTCCCACCACTGTGGCTTCGATTCGCTCCCCACCGAACAGAGCGGCGACTGCATGGAAGGGGCGGGCCCACCGGTGGCTCGTCGCGCCCCATCGCATCGTTCGCTTGAACGGGACGGCCAGCACAGCGGCTTCGAGTCCTTCTGCCACGATATCGCGGGTGCGCTCGCCGCCTTCCTTGATCCGGGCAGCGACCACGCGGCCCCGGGGACCCTCGACGATCTCCAGCGCATCGACCGATATGCCGCGGCCGCGGGCGAACCCTTCGGCGGCGCGGGTGGGCGTGCCGTCTCGGTACGCGGCCTTCTCGGGAGGACCGGTGACCAGCTTCTCTTCGATCGGGCGGCCTTCCGCAACATCTGCGATGGCGACGGCGATGCGGCGTGGCGTCGCCCAGGTCTGGACCGCACCGAAGGGCACGCCCTTCAACAGGCCCTTCAGCTGCTCCGCCAGGCCCGCGACCGCAGCGTCGATATCGGCCGCGGGGAGCTCCTCGCAGCGGATCTCAACAAACAACTCGCTCATGACGGCTCCTCAATCGGCGCGTTGCGCTTCACCCAGGCGTCAGCGCACAACAACGCCAGCTTTCGAACCCGCCCGATGTACCGGGCCCGCTCGGTGACGCTGATGGCGCCCCGCGCGTCGAGCAGGTTGAACAGGTGAGAGCATTTCATACAGTAGTCGTAGGCCGGAAGCGCCAGGCCCGCCGCCGCCGCCGCCTCACACTCATCGAAGCTCGTCTCGAACATCGCGGTCAGACGAGACGCGTCGGACTGCTCGAAGGCGTAGCGGGCCTGCTGGACCTCGTTGTCAAAGTAGACATCGCGGTACCGGATGCCCTCGACCCAGGTGATGTCCAAAAAGTGCTCGACCTGCTGGAGGTACATCGCCAGCCGCTCCAGACCATACGTCAGCTCCACTGAGATGGGCGACAGCTCCATCCCACCGCACTGCTGGAAGTAGGTGAACTGGGTGACTTCCATCCCATCCAGCCACACCTCCCAGCCCAGCCCCCAGGCGCCCAGCGTCGGAGACTCCCAGTTGTCTTCGACGAACCGAAGGTCGTGGACCCGCAGATCGACGCCGATGGCCTCCAACGAGCCGATATACAGATCCTGGATGTTCGCCGGGCTGGGCTTCATCAGCACCTGGAACTGGTAGTAGTGGCCCAGGCGGTTGGGGTTCTCCGCGTAGCGGCCGTCCGCAGGCCGACGAGAAGGCTGAACATAGGCACACTTCCACGGCTCTTCGCCCAGCGAGCGGAGGAACGTCGCCCAGTGGAACGTCCCGGCTCCCATCTCCATATCGAACGGTTGGAGCACCGCGCAGCCCTGCTCGCCCCAATAGCGCTGCAGGCGAAGGATCAATTCCTGAAACGTCATCACATTCGCTCTCCGGCCTCATCGGATATCTGTCGGCCCGCCAATAACCCGGTTCGACCAATCAGGGCCCACCGCGCGCCTGGACCACCGCCGGCCGGTTCCAGGTGATCGCCGCCCACACCGACACCGGCAGCCCGAACAGGCAACACATCGACGGAGCAAACGCGGTGTAGACCATCGAGACCCATGGCACAATCCCCCCCCGGAGCTGTCGGTACCGCCTCGCACCCATCACCGACACGATCCCCCCGATCAGAAGACCCAACCCGAGCACGCTGCTGAACACCAGCGAGAGCAGATAGCTGGTCAATTCCCGGTTGAGCATCCCACCCGCATACAGGCCCAGGGTCAAGGGAACGTTGAGCAACCACAAGACCCCTTGCAGGATGCCCAGGCTGCTCAAAAAGGTGAGCGCACCGGCGGGCACGCTGACGGTCTGAATGATCTGTGCACGGTCCGCGGCCTGCATCTGGCCGTCTTCATCGCGGATGTTCTCGCTGGCCCGGCCAACCGTCGCATAGATCATCTGCTTCGGGGCGGGCGCGTCGCCGATCCACCACCCCTCGTGTGGGCCAGCGTCGAACCGCTGCCGGGTCCGGATGCGGCCGCCGATGAACTGCGCCAGACCAGTCGAGCAGGGCTCCCCCGGGAACTCTGGCAGCCCATCCCGCTGGGACCAGCCGACCTCATTGCCTTGAAGCCGCCAGCGGACGAACTCCGGGACATACTCCTGGAGCGCCTGATGGATGAACCCCGCGGCGTAGGTGGGCTGGCTCGGGTCGAAGTCGAACTGCTGGATGTAGTTGGCGTCCGGGCTGCGGACCACGAACGCCAGCTGTCCCTGATCGTTTCGCGTCAGGCGGACCGTGAAGGAATAGGCGCCGTCTTCCTGCACCCAGTCCCCATCGGCAACTGCGGGAATGATCACGGTGACGCCGTCACGACCGCTGGTTGAGGAGAACCGGGACAGGTCGAGGCCGCCGAAGACGCCCGGGGGGACCCGGCCGCCGTCTGGCGTGACGTCGGGGTAACCGTACTCAACCAGGCCGCGAATCAGCCAGGCGTGCGGTTCACGGAACGTGGCAAACGCAGGATTCATCGACGGTCCTTAACAGAAAAGTCTGGCTGCATCATACGACACAGCCAGACAGCTTCGGCCAGAAGGCCAACAAGATTCAGTCAGAGCGGGCGGGGCTCGGGGACGTCAGTCCTTGAAGACGTTGTTGAGGAATTCGAGGCCGTTCTGGTTCTCCCCAATCGCTTCGCCGTTCTGCAGCTTCTGGCCCAGGAGGTAGGCATCATACGCCGTGATCCAGGGGATGATGAAGCCGATCCCGAAGCAGGCGCCGATGAAGGTGGCGACGATCGAGATGATGCCCTTCTTCTGCTGGCCCATCAGCAGGTAGCCGACGCCACCAAACAGGAAGAGGTTCAAGACAGCAACGATAACGGGATTGGTATCAGGTTTCTGGATCAGCTCACCCATTGGGGTGTCCTCCCTTTGTGTTCCGGTGTATGCGGGTCAATCCACTGTGACCCTCGCAAGCTACGCCGCCGACGCGATTTTCGCAAGCGACTTTCACGAAACGACGCCCTGAAACCGCGTCAGGGTCGGCGTCCTTCACGAATCCTTCAGTTGCCTGGCATGCTGACATACATCGGGTACAGCGGTACAACCCCGCCCTCCGCCACATAGACGTCGACGAAGTCGAGCTGCTCGGTCGGGGCCCCATAGTCATACCGACTCTCTACGGTCATCACGCCGTTGGGTACCCCAAAAATCGCGAACCGTCCGGTATCCCCCGTCCGCTCCAGCGTTCGGTCGCTGCTCCCCAGATCGTCCAGATAACAAGCCGGATAAATCGTCCCGTTTCCCGTCACCGCCTGAAGCCGCGCCGTCGTCACCGCCGGCAGGGTGTCTGGATCCTGCCCGGCCGCCACAAACAGCCGCACCTCTCCTTCAATCACCGCGCCGTTCATGATCTCTTCTTCGTCGGGCACCTTCGTCACCGCGGTGTCGCCTTGCTCGATCTCCAGGATGGCGTCGCAGCTGGCGAACTCGTTGAACAGATCCTCTCGCTGAGAGACCGAGCGCAGCCACAGCTGGCCGTCTTCGACCCGGAGCGATTCCGTCCCGGCCACGGCGGTGAAGGTCGTCGGGACGTGCTGGGTCGAGGACACCTCCACATAGATGACCTGTTCGCGCGGCATGTCGGCCTCGAACAAGCCGACGTTGTCCGTCGTCGCCTCTGCATGCACGCCCCCGAACTGGTCGCGGACAACCACCGTCGCCCCGGCGATCGGAGAGCCCCCGACCCGTGAGCTGACCACCCGCCCGCTGATGAGCGTCGGAGGGGTCTCGGGCAGGCACCCCGCCATCAGAATCCATCCCAGCATCTCACTCCTCCAGGTCATAGAAGACCGCGCTGAGGACGTCGCCGCCCAGCGCGTTGTAGTCGGTCTGCGCCCCATCGATCGTCATCGTGACCGTCCCCGGCGCGAGGTTCGGTGCGAGGAACAGGTCCAGCGGTTCGCCCGCATCCGCTTCCCGGATCGTGCCGTCTTCATCGACCACCAGCCGCCAGACCGTCGCCGCTGTGCCATCGCCATCGACCACTTCGATCGTGGCGTTGGCCCAATCGTCTTCGGGCTCCAGCGGCTCGCCCCACAACAATGCTGCGGTTCCAGCCGACATCAGCTCAGGAGAGACCCCGCCGAGTCCGTCGAACTCTGTCAACAGGTCGTCAACGATGCTCACTTCCCGGGCATACACGACCCCCGACAGCCAGATCGCCAGACCCGTCGGGGAACGACCGCGCCAGACTGTCGGCGTCAGATCGGCCCCGTCGACCCGGATGGCGACCTCCTGATCGGTGGGGGCGGCGTCGAACCGCCAGAAGCCCGGTGAATCATCGAAGGGAAGATAACCATCCTCGATCACCGCGCCGTCGGTCTCGGTCAGGGTCACCCCCCCCTCTTCGAGCAGCACAAGCTCTCCCGCTGCCTCGGTGAGGGCGTAGACGTTGCCGCTCCACTGCACGGTGACCGGGTCATCGCGCAGCTCCTGAAGATATTGGCAGCCCATCACGGACCAGAGAATCGCAGCCATCATCCTCTCCATCGTATCCGACACGCGCCCGCTCCGCTCCTCACCCCCCCCCCCCCCCCCCCCCCCCCCCACCAAAAAAAAAAGGGGGACCCCCCCCGGGGGGGGGGGGGGGGGCGCACCAAAGCCCCCCCCCGAGGGGGCACCCAACAGCCCCAGCGAAAAGAGGCGAACACCCCAACGGGGCCCCCCC
>JBCBLB010000936.1:0-2793 GCA_038520555.1 Myxococcota bacterium
ATGAATGAGGTGTTTCCTGCTGAATGGTTTCAGCCCGGTCCCTTCATATCAGCGCACGCCGTACGGTCTCGCGTAGCGTCTCTGCATGGGTTCGGATCCGCTCCAGCAGGTCATCCGCCTCGGCCAGATATCGTGCCGCTGCTTCGGAATCGTTGAGAAAGTGACGGTTTATGGCAATGTTTCCCCATGAGCCTTCCGCAGCAGCGAGGGCGAGCTGGACAGTCACGCCGACGTCAGAGAGGGCATCGGGGAACACCTGCGCTGCGTGTTCGGCGCATCGCAACAACCGCTCTGCGCGACGCATCCCGGCCAGCGGGACCGCGATGATCGCTTGCGTCGTCTCTTTGAGCGCATGGTCACGTCGTGCGATCTGCGCAGGGGTACGGCGCGGCATCCGCCGGGCCGCGAGGTAGCGCGCGAACGCCTGGGTGTCTTCGTCGATCTCGTTGAGGTACTCGTCTTTCAAGGCCTGTGCTTCGATGGCGGTCGCTTCCAGTGCGGCGAGATCATCCTCCTTGCCTGCGTTTCGGGCGAGGCCTGTGACCATCGACGCCAACGCTGCAGACATCGCGCCACAGAGGGCGGTCACGGATCCGCCACCAGGCGTCGGTGTCGCAGAAGAGACCCGATCGACCATCTCCCGGACTGTCGCGGAGACCAGAGGGCCATCCCTGCGCAGGCGGCGCTCCAGGATGTGTTCATTGGCGGAGAAGTCGCGGATGCTGCGCAGCCCCATCGACTGTGCCGCGACCTCAATCAGGACATCATCGGGTTCTCCCGGGCTGGCGCCCTGTCTCCGCAAATAGTGTTGACCCGCAGTCCGCATCGCAGCCAGCGGGCTCAGCCCGATCAGCTCTGCGCCCGTCACCCGCACGCCGACCTGTTCAGCCAGCCGACAGATGGTGTCGAATGCGACATGGGGCGGCGTGCGCTCATAATCGACCAGATTGAGGCTCACCTGACAGCAGCGGTACTCATCGATGAACCAGCCGATCGCCCGGACTGCTGGAAGCCCGTCGCGCCCCCCTTCGCGGACCTGTGCGGCGATTCGTCTGGCTTTGCGGACGTCGCGGGTGTTCAGGTTGACGTTGAAGGCGATCAGCGGCTTCCGCGCCCCAATGGCGATGGCACCGGTTCGTGCGATGTGGGCACCGGTCGACGGCCCAAGGTCTGGGGCTCCGTCGGGGGTCTGCAACCGATCCAACAAGGCCTCAACCTGACCGACGCGGACCCGCGCCAGCGACCGGCGTGTGGGGGTGCGTGCGGCGTCACCGTACAGATAGACCGGGACCAACAACTCCGTCGCCACGCGGGCTCCCACCGATGCTGCGATGTGCGCGCAGTCCGCAAGCGTGGCGCCACGAAGCGGGATGAACGGACAGACGTCTGCGGCGCCAATGCGCGGATGGACGCCTTGTTGGTGGCGCATGTCGATCCGCTCTGTCGCAGACCGGATCGCGCGGAACGCCGCTTCGCTGACCGCGTCAGGCGAGCCCACGAAGGTCATGACCGTCCGATTGGCTGCCTCGCCGATGTCAACGTGCAGCAGCGCTGCACCCGGAACTCCGCGGATCGAAGCGGCGATGGCGTCGATAACATCGCGGTCACAGCCTTCTGAGAAATTGGGCACACACTCGATCAACGGTTTCATCCCAGCCTCGGTTTCATGTCATCGGGAAGGGATGATATCCCGAGTCGAAGCGGGCGCCGATAAAACCCACGTTTTAGGCGTGGACTTGAGCAGAGGAGTGGATGGTAATCTTGAAATTGACTTTCATGTACACCATAAATTAATGATTCTCCTGCCTGGGGCCGATGATGTGATAGCGCTAAGCAGTGCCTGCAACAGGGTATGCACCGTCTGTTTCGATCGATCTCTTCTTCAGTGTGTACATGGAATCATCGCATCCATCATCGATACTCAGACGGGTGTCGGTCGGCTACTCCGTGGCACTTATCGCGATCGCAGCCTTCGCTGGTCTGGCGTGGGTGACGCAGCAATGGTTGCTGAGTGCGCAAAAAGACAACGCGACGCTGATCAATGTCAGCGGTCGGCAGCGCATGCTCTCTCAACAAGTCGCGCTCGCAGCGGTCCAGGCCGCCGTTCAGGACGACCCGGCGGCACGCGATGCTGCACAGGAGAAGATGCGGCGAGGGGTTGAGCAGCTCAAAACCAGCCATCAAGCCATTTTGTATGGGAGTGATGAGCTGGGGCTGACCGCACAGATCTCAGACGCCGCCCGGCAATACTATGTCGAGACGTTAAACCCGCAGTTTGATGAATACATTGAACTGTCCGATTCGCTGGTGGCTGAACCGGCGGTGTCGGGAGATGCTCGGCTTCAACTGCTACAGAAACGCTCAGAGACCGTACTGGTCAGGCTGAACCACGCGGTGATGCTGCACCAGGCCGCGGCAGAGGCGGACGTGGCGCATCTCCAGACCGCGGAGCTGCTGATCCTCCTGGCGACGCTGATGACGCTGCTCCTCGAAGCGCTGTTGGTCTACCTTCCGCTGCTCCGGCAGCTCGGCCAGACCTTCGCTGCCCTCGACCAGAACAAGGCGCTCCAGCGCGCCCTGGAGGCTGCGCGGCAGGCGCGGCGACAGCTGGATGAAGCGCTCGATGCGATCCCGGTCGGGTTCGCCGCCTGGACCCAGACTGGTGAACTTCAGATCTGCAACGAGCGGTACCAGGAGATGCACCCGCAGCTCGCGCCGCTGCTGGAGCCCGGTGTGCGCTATGTCGACATCCTGAACCACGCCGACCAACTGGGTGTGCCCTCTCCGGACACC
>JBCBLB010000885.1:0-3239 GCA_038520555.1 Myxococcota bacterium
AAGCCACCGTGTATGTGTTGAAGATCCTGGACAACGGGATGACCATTCGCGTCCCGCTCACCAACGTGGAGACGTTGGGGATGCGCCCGGTGATGACGATGGAGCAGGTGGACAAGGCGTTTGAAGTGCTCCATCGTCATCACCGGGCGCATCCCCAACGTCTCCACGTTGGTGAGCGGGACGCGAATGGTCATCCCGTTGTCCAGGATCTTCAACACATACACGGTGGCTTGGACGCCCTCGATGTCCAGATTTTCAACCGCCGTGATCACGCCTACGCCATGTCCAGGGTAGACCGCCTTCTGTCCGACCTCGTATTCCATCTCGCGCTCAGAAAAGGGTACAGGGGGGAGCTTACCGCACCCTACTATCCGACAACCCGCACTTCTCAACCCATTTACCCACCCATTTACTCCGCGGTCCCCGCCTCGGTCTCCTCTGTATCTGCGGTGTCTGCGCGGTCCAGCTCCCCATCAGCGGTCTCCGCATCGGCGGCGAAGACGTCCTCACAAGGAAGCGTGTTGACCGTTTTCACCGTTCGCTTCGCCGCCAGCACCATCCCATATGGATCGACCTCAACCTCGACCTTGCCGTCTCGCTGCGAGACCTCGAAGTAGCCCCGGCCCTCGACCACATCGACCAACGCTTCGACCATCCGCTCGCCGTCCTGATCGACGATCCGGATCGGGACGTCGATGGCGCCGTAGGGGATGTCGGTCTCAATGCAGCCACGGAAGGTCCCCTCCGGCGGGTCCTTGGGGACGCTCACCACGATGCTCGGCAAAAACCCGCCGTGGACCCAGTAGTCGAAGAAGTTCGACCAGTCCCGGCCGGTCGACTCTTCGATGATGGTCTGGAATATCTCCGTGGTCAGCCGCTGCCCCGCCCGCTCCTGGGCGAGCTTGTCGATGGCCTCGAAGAAGACGGCGTCGCCGATGCGGTTGCGGAGCATCTCTGCGATCACATAGACGCCGTAGGCGTTGCGGATCCGTGCAGGGATGTCGGTGAGCCCCGGCGGCGTGGTCAGCGCCAGCGCCCGACTCAGCGCCGACTTGTTGCGGAAGTCGCTGTCCGCGCCCCGGCTGACGCTGATCTCATAGGGCCTCTCCAGGTCCTCCCGCACCTCGGTCATCACCTTGGCATAGGCGTCGAATCCGAAGGCGCCGCGGATGTAGAAGTAGCCGTACGCATCGGAGAGCGCCTGGAACAGCCACGCTTCGCGGCTGCTCGCAGGCTTCAGCTGCTGCCCCCAATACTGCGCCGCCACCTGCCGGGCGATCATATGCTGGGTCAGATACGGGTTCTCCCGACGGACCGCGCTACCACCAGTCACCGATGTCGTCGCCACCATCTCGATGCCCACCAGCCCCGGCCCTGCGGCTTCGCTGGCGCCGGTCAGCGCGCGCGCCAGCGTCTGGCTGGGCCCCTGATACACCTCGATCTCGTTTGCGGGGAAGTCCGGCAAGAACCGCTCATAGAAGCTCACGATCCGGCGAAGCTCTGGCGGGAACTGCACCTGGTAGCCGTCGTACTTCGGGAACAGGTTGACCTTCACGCCCGGGAGGTCCTGCGCCGGGCCTTCCTCGTAGTTGTACCAACGGCCCAGAATCAGCGAGGGGTTGCGCTGGTTCTCTCCCTTCACCCGCACCCAGTTCCATCCGTCGCCCTCAGAAAGCCAGGCCTCTTCGGTGTCACCGGAGATGGCCCCGGTCATGCTTCGGAACAGCGGCGTCGGGAATCCCAACGTCGTCTCATGGTTCCACGCCGTCCCCCCGGGAGAGGGGAGGATGTCCGGCAGGAACGGCTGCGGGCCGGTCGAGTTGCCCAGGTTCCGGACCACGTTCGTGCCATCCGGCCCGAGGCCCTCGCTCACGGTGAAGCTGGCGAACGGCCAGTTGCCGTGCCACTTCATCTCGATGGTGACTTCTTCCCCCTCGGGGACCGTCTCGGGGAGCATCACCAGAATCTCAAAGCGGGTGCGCCGCCGGATGACCGCTTCACGCTCGGTCAGCGCGGCGTTCTCCGATGAGCCGACCAGCCCGGTCCCTTCATTGGCGGCGTCCTCACCATCCCCCTGACTCAGCCCGTTGTTGTTGCCGCCCCCTGGCTGCGCCGCGGTGATGGCGTCATTCGCCGATCCCGGCTGCGACGTGGTCTCTTCGGCGTCCCCGTTGGCCGCGATGCCGTCTTGTGTGTTGTTGACGCGCAGCAGCTGGAGGTTGTCGCCCGCGAGGCCCGCCGCCATCCCCACCCAGGCCAGCTCGGGGCCACCCTTGAGCCGCAGCGAATCCATCGTCCAGGTCCGCGGGAGCGCCGTTCCGGTCGGCAGCCGCATCGCGATGTGCTGAAGGTCGGCGCCCTGGGCCCGAAGCGTGAGCGTGGATGAGACGTCGCCCCGCTGCTCCAGGCCACGGCGGAAGGGGCGAATCTCAATCTGAGAGGTCGCCGAGACGGGGACCATCCGGACCGGCGGTTGCAGCTCTTTCTGGAAGTCCAGCTTGTGGAACCGCTCTCCGGAGAACCGCATAAAGTGCCGGCGCTGATCGCTGTCGGTGCCATGCGAGAACGCCATCGTCCGATACCCGGTGTCCGACAGGTCCTGGCCGTCGCGGTAGCAGGTCATCCACCGGTCGTAGTTGTTGCTGCCCACGACCTGGCCTTCCAATTCCGCGACCCGGTAGCCCACATCGGTCCGGAAGTCGGCCACCATCCGAAGCTGATCGCCAGGGAACCGGAGCTCTTCATGGAGCATTCGGTCCTGACGGATGATCACCTGCGGATCCAGACCTGAACGCTGCATCTGTCGGGTCCGGTTGGCCAGCAGGTTGATGCCCACCACCTTCGCCCGGAGACCGCCCCGGTTCTCGGTCACGACGAAGATTTCGTCTACGCCGTCCTCACCCTCGCTGATCATGACGCCCGAGCCGACCGGCTCCAGGTTGTACAGCATCTTCAGGGTGTTGGGATCGGCGGACAGGATCAGGCCCCGATCGATGAACGTCGTGAACGGATCGCCTCGGAGGATGGGCTTGAGCCGGTCCGGATCGATGTTTGTGTTGTTGGTCATGTGGTTGGCGAACAGCCAGGCATCCGATCGGTCCGGGAAGCGGACCGCCAGATCGCCTTTGCCCACGAAGACCATCCCGATCATCCGCTCGCTCACCGGGGGCTTGCCGCTGAAGACCGGGATCAGGATCCCTTCACGGAAGTCATAGCTGCACACCCCGTCCTGGAACTGG
>JBCBLB010000231.1:0-12791 GCA_038520555.1 Myxococcota bacterium
AGTCTCGGTGTATATGATGTCGGTACCGAGAGTCGACAGCCAGATGCATGCGAACCACGCGGTCTTCTGTCAGCTCAATCATCTTCACATACCCGATCTCCCTGCCCGATACCGTGACCGGTATCCCTTCCCGGATTCCAAAGCTGTGATCAAGTTCCACCGAAAATGGTGTATAGGGTCGTATCCAATCAGGCTTGAACGCAAGGAAGGCGGACAGTAGAACCGCAAAGCCCCCGATAAGTGCGAACCCACGGCGTAAAGTGACAACGCTGTGGGTTGGCGCGGTGTCGCTCATCTGTTCACCATCGGTTGAAGAAGGAGGACTGCGCTTGACCGATATGTCAAAAGACATGCCGGGTCAAGCGTGCCTGTACCATACATAGAATACCGATGAGTAGGTGATGTCTGGCAGCAGCCATGGGGATCATTCGCAACCATCATGCTGCGATTCGGATCGACAGCGAGCCGTACCGGGGACGATGATCTCCCGAAGACGATGATTCAGGACACAGAACGCTGGGCAACACCGCAGGCGTCTGCTGTCAGTTCTGCTCCAGATACACCGGCATGCCCGCCTTCAGCGCGTTGTGCTGTGGAGAATCCGGTGAGGGCAGGAAGAGCTTCCAGACCTGCGCCGACGCTGGCGATGCCCAGAACCAGGCGCGTTGACCGGCTGCGAGGGAAGACACCGCATCCGCAGTGTCTTGAAGTGTAGGGGTGACCATGCGTGCCATCCCGAAAGCAGCGGCCAGGTGCGTCCCAGCTTTTCAAACGGCCGGGGCCCAGAAAACGGATCAGACCCGATGCTTTTCACCCGAATTCACAAGGCGGGCCGGTATCCTGTGGTCCTCTTTTTCACTGGAGCCAGGATGAGCAAGACAGTGGCGGATGGACTCGCAGAATTTTCGCCGGAAGACAACACATATCGACTGATCGACGGGTTTTTTGGCCTGATTCCAGGCGCGCAGCCCTTATCGCCAGATCCGAACCTGCATGCAGTGGCTGAACGGCTCGGCGCGAGCGTCTCGCAGACGGTCCTCGCCCAACAGATCGCCATGACCGAGCCGGCGCTCCAGGACATCCTCTGGATGAGTCGGATCGTGGACACCGGGGACAAGGGGTATGCCATCTTCACCGGGGTCTCCAGCGCGGTGAAGATGTTCTGGGGCTCCGAAGACGAGGACGATGAGCCGCCCTCGGCGCAGAGCCCCAAAGCGCAGGGCAAAGCCGCAGGTCGGGCGAAGGGGCAGGGGAAAAGACACCAGCGAAGGCGCGCGAAGGGCTACTACAAGGGCCAGTGGCGCCATCAGATCCGCCGGTACCGGCAGCTGCTCCGCGCCCATCAACAAGGGGGGTTGGACCCACAGGAGCGCCAGGAGCTTCGCTTCCTCCAGAAGGCGATCCGCCAGGAGGTCGAGCGACGTCAGGCATCGGGGCTCCCCACACCAACACGCCGCCCGATCCAGCAGGGGCGCGGCGGACCGCCCCGATTCCCGGGGGGGCCTGGTCGCCGGGGACGTCGACGCAGACCGCGCGCGCGGGGGCAGGGGCCGGCCTGGGCATCGATGCCAGAGGATGATTTTGGCGATGACTTCGCGTCGACCTTCGAAGACTACGAAACCGATGCGATCCCCCCGGAAACAGAGGGCTCATCGGCGTGGGAGGCTGGGCTCGCGGCCTTGGAGACCGACACCCAGCAACGCAACGACGCCATCCTCAAGGCGCTGGCGATCGCATATATGGCCCACCGTGCGTTCCCGGGATCGGTGGCAGAGCGCGCCCAGCGGTTCGCGGCCAGTCCCGCCGGACAGGGCCTGTTGGTCTATTTTGCCGCGATTGAGGTCGGCCTTCCCTTCGCAGACAATGCCCTGTTGGCCGGTGGTAAGATGATGGATGGTCTGTTGGGGGATCAGGTCGAGACCCAGCTCGCCCGGCTCAGCCAGCTCGCGGCCGGGCGGAGTCTGGGCGACACCGCTGGGATGTTGCAGCATCTGACCGGATGGATGCAGACCGCGGTGGATGCGATCGCCCCCTATGTCGACACCATCGCGCAAAGCGCGAAAGACTATCTGCCGATCTCCGCAGATGTGACCGATAAAGTGGCCGGATTGGCCGCCAACGCGGCCGATGTCATGCCCTGCTACCGTCTATTGGGAGCCAGACTCGCCGCTGAAGCGGCGGTGCTGCGTGCCATGGACCAGCAATCTACGTAATCTGCGATGCCGTCGGGAGACCCTGAATCCCCATCTGGATGTGGTCACGCGTTTCATGTCCAGGCCATGGTCCGATCTTCGTCAAGAAGCGATGGTGATGCGGATCGAAGACCGACGGATCCGGCTCTATATACGGGCGTATGCCACCGCCGGGTATTTGAGGGATCTGAGTCTATTGGCAGGTAGAACCTGAAACACCAGGCCATAGCCGGTTAGTGAGGGGTACGCATCGATGGTTCACACGGTGCGGTCCTTCGGGCGGGAGACCTTCGAATGATCAGTTGTTGGCTTTGGTTGGTGGCATCTGCAGCGGCTGGTGGCTGGACACAGCCGGCTGGCGCCCACTATCTGAAGGTGTCACAGCGGACCCTCATCGGCGATCAAGGCTTCGACCTTGACGGTGAAACCTTCGACCTTGATGGTGGACGATACTCTGATTTTACGATGAATATCTATGGGGAGTGGGGGGTGACCGACGACTGGACGCTCGTGATCACCAGCACCCCCATCGGCCGTGGATACGTGGAAACTGCCACTCAGAGTCGCTCGGGGTGGTACAGTGGGACCTCTCTTGTCGGCGTTCGTCGAAGGCTTTCCGATGCTGCGCTCAAGCTTGCGGCGGAGGCG
This sequence comes from Myxococcota bacterium, assembly GCA_038520555.1. GTDB lineage: Bacteria > Myxococcota_A > UBA796 > UBA796 > UBA796 > JBCBLB01. Next base: position 2,841 of record JBCBLB010000231.1, read on the forward strand.
CGGGCGGGTGGGGTCCCGCCGCTGGGCGCTCAGCAGCTGGCAGCGGACGTTGGGCAGGGATGGTTCTGGCAAACCACGGTTCCGACCGCCCAGGCGGAAGCGGAGATCCAGGCGGGGGTGGGGCTGCCCTGGGGATGGGCGGCGGCCTCGGTCGGTGGCCGCTGGCAGAGCGCCGCGGAACTTCCGGCGGTCTCGATCCTGGGCACAGCCAGCATCGGGTGGACCGGCAAACGGCTGGGGGTGAGCCTGCAGCTGTCGACGGTTCAGCCGCTGGAGCCAGTGACCGCGCTCAACATCTCTGGGGCGGGAGCAACCCGCTATATCGGTGTTGAACCCGGGTTGAGCGTTCCGCTGGGGGAGCGGTTGTCGCTGGTCGCGAGCATGGGCGGCGTGCTCACGGCTCAGGCCAACGCTGCCACGCCCGCGATCAACGTCGGCGTGGCGCATCGCTGAGGCCGGCCTGGGCTGCTTCAGAAGACGACGCCCAGGCCGACCATACACATCTCGTCGAGGGAGCTTTCCCCGATGGTGACGTCCTGGGGGTCTTCGAGCCCGTTCTCAGACAGGGCGCGGCGGACCCCGGGGTTGTCGAGGGTGTTGTCGTAGGAACACTCCAACCACAGGGTGTCTCCACCCTTCAGGGTCGGGGCGGCGCCGGCCGCAGCGTCGTAGTAGAAGCCCTGCTGCCAGTTGAAGTCCCAGCGGGGGGTGTTGAGCAGGCATGAATCTTCGCTGCCGTCGGCATGTTCGACCCAGACCTTCATCCCAGCGCCGATGTAGTGCATGTGGTTGAGGACGAGCCAGACGGAAGCTTCGGGGATGTTGTCGGGCACATCCCAGCGAATGCGCTCGGTGTGGTCGGGGCTGTTGGCCGGGATGAGGAACCGTGGCCCGCCGTCATCCGCCTCACCGGGCTGTAGCCCGCTTCCATCGGGCATCTGACGTTGATCGTTTCCGATGAGGGTCACATTGGCGCGGTCGGGGGTGGGCCCATCCGCCCAGCGCAACCGGTACCGGGTCTGGTCGGCCTGGTCGATGCCTGTGGGGTGGTAGTGAAGCTGAACGACCAGCCGTGCGCCGGGCTCGACGACCCAGGAGGCACCGTGTGGGGGGACGGTCGGAGGCGCGCCAGGGATCCAGGCCGCGATGAAGGTGCTCGCGCCGCTCATGGTGCCCCCGAAGCAGGGGTACATGTTGTCGTCGCCGCCGAGTGCTGCCGTGCTGCCGTCCCGATCGATGGACACCGTGGCGTGGTGGACGACCTCATCGAAGTCGGGCACCACCTCAATCCCGGTCAGATAGCCCGTCTCCTCAAGCCCAAGGTCCAGGGTGACGCAGATGAATTCATCTGCGCCGTTTTCAAGGCTGGTGACGTATGGATTGGGGGGAACCAGCTCCTGGTTCCCGTCTTCGAGGCCGAACGAAGGTGGTGCGGGGAGCGGCGCCGCGGTCTGCGGGTCCCCCAACGGGGCGTCCGCTGCCGCCCAGTCCGCGAGCAGCTGGATCTCCTGGTTGCTCAGCCGCGGATCGTGCATAAACCCCCAGGGGTTCTCACAGTCTGCCCCATCGTCCGCCATAAACGGCGGCATCTCACGGGTCGCAGCCTGGAGGGCGATGACGTCTGCCATCGGCGCGGCGACAGGATAGTCGAGCAACGGCAGGAAACCCGCCAGGGCCCCTTCGGTGTGACAGCTCCCACAGTGCTCGGCCAGCAGCGGGGCGATCTCTCCGTGCCAGGTCGGCCCGTCGACTTCCGACACGCCCGCGGGGACAGTCTCGGTCGCACACCCTGCAGCCAGCATCAGCATTCCAAACGATCGTTTCATGGTCTCTCCGGGTCGCTCCTCAGAACGGGGGGAGAGCGGATTTATTGTTCGGCCTCCTCCTTATCCTTCAGCCCGATCCAGGCTGTGGTGCCCTAAACGGTGGTCGAAATCACAATGTCAACCCATCCGGTTTCCCGTGCCTGCGGGGACACGCGACCGTTGTGTTCTCGCCACGCGTGGATGATGGACGCCAGAGAACCCAAGGGGTTACGGTTGCGTCGTGTTCGCTCTGTGTAGCGCCTCTGCCAGCGCGTCAGCACCCCGCGGGAGGAGAACATCCGGCTGAACCGGTGCATGGCGCAGATCCCCGCTGGGTCGGACGATAAAGCTGTTGGAGATCTGCATGCGCGCCCCGACGCCGGGCAGCTCGAACCGCAACAGCGCGTCAGCGTGGAAGTTGGCGACGTTGCCGCTGGGACGACCGATGATCGTGCCCAGGCCCCCGTCTTTGATCAGGGCCAGAAAGCAGGTCCCCGCCGAGTAGGTGTCTTCGTTGCTGAGCACGAGCACCTCTCCAGGAAAGCGCTTTCGCGCATTATGAGGTTTGATTGGTGGATACTCAACGCGTCCATTGGTGTGGTCCGCTGCGGTATAGATCGCCCGTAGGTCTGGGTGGAACCACTTCACCAGGGGAATGGACCAATGCAGCCCTCGTGGTACATAGACGTTCCGGAAGACCTCCTGGAATCGGGGGGTCACCCGCCATTCACTATAGGCGAAATTCGCGACCGGGGCGTCGGTCAAATAGCGGATCAGGTCTGTGCCATAGCGATGATCGCCCCCGTCATGGTCGCGCATGTCAACGATCAGCGTCGACTGCGCCCCCGCATCCCGGAAGGCGCGGAACGCTTCGGCGTAGGCGCGCCGATAGGTCCGCCGATTTCCCGTATAGAAGTCCCGGATCTGTAGGTAGGCCACGTTCCCGTCAAGGATCTGATGGCGGACCGCGGGGGATGGCGCAGGCGCTTCACGCGGTGGGGCGGGGACACCATCGAGGGTGTGGACGCGCCCGTCCGAGAGCGTCACCACAAACGGCCCCTCCCACCCCGTCGCCAGCCAAAGGTAGTATGGAAAGCTTCGGGACAGCACAGCCTCATCGAGTGTTCGGGTCTCTCGGTTGACGTGTCGGGCCAGCCTGTCCACCAGCACCGGTGATGCGACGCCGTTGAGGGCCGTGATCTGTGCGCCGATCAGCGCCGGCTGTTCAGACGCAAGGATCTCCAGCACTCCGTCCTCGACACCGATCGACAGTGGAAGACGGGGCGCCGCGTCCCGCTGCGCTGCGATCGCGTCGGTGGGGTACAGGCGGGTGTGGGCGTCGTTGAAGCTCAACACGAAGGCATGCGCGACCCGAAACGCATCGAGGTGGGGGACCTGCTCTGGCAGCGTCTCCGTCAGCGCGGTGCGCTCCTCGGCGATCTCTGCTGGGCTGCGGCTGTAGTAGGGATTGGGGTGATACACCTCCATCACCTTGACGATCGCATCGAGGTCGGCGAGCAGCTCATCCCGTGGCAGTGGCGGCGGAGGCGGGGTTGCCCAGACGGACAACGACAACAGGATCGCGGCGAACATCACATCCATTTATCAACGAAGGAGAGCCGCAGCATATGCGCATCAGAGATGCCGCGACGTCTTCTGGGGATTCGCGATGAGGGCGCGAGCTCAGCCCTGTCGAATCGCATCGGCGACGGTGTCGACCAGGATGTCGATCTGTTCGGCGTGGGTGCGGAACGAGAGCACACAGACGCGAATGCAGAATCGGACCGTTCCCTTCTCTTCGACCGGTGAGCCGCTCAGCCACACCCGCCGCGGTTCGTTGATCCGCTCAAGGACCTGCCGGGTGAGCGCATCGGCGTCTTCGTCGGTGGCGCCAGGAGGCTCGATCCGGAAGGTGAACAGGGATAGGGCGGGCTCAGAGACCAGCCGCACCCCGGGGAGGGCCGCGATCCGCGTCGCGGCGTCCTGGGTGAGGTCAAGCTTCTCGTCGAGTGCGTCCCGGAAGGCCGATACACCGTGCATCTTCAGCGGCAGCCAGAGGCGCAGTCCCCGGGCGGGGCGGCTGAGTTCCGGGCCGAGCGACGAGAAGTCCCATCGAGCGCCGCCATCCTGAGCGTCGGGCAGATAGTCGGCGTCGCTGGAGAAGGCGCTGTGGAGATGACGCCGCTGGCGGACCAGCAAGCAGCCGGTCCCATACGGGAGGAACAGCCCCTTGTGGGGATCGAGGGTGATGGAGTCTGCCAGCGCGATCCCATCCAGGACGTCGCGGCCACGATCGGTCAGGGCGAAGCATCCGCCGTAGGCGCCGTCCACGTGAAACCACATCCCTTCTTCCTGACACACCGTCGCCAGCGCGCGGAGGGGATCGACGGAGCCGACCGTCGTGCTGCCAGCGCTGGCGACGACCATCATCGGCGATCGTCCTGCGGCGCGATCGGCGGCGATGGCGGCGTTGAGGGCCTCCGGGCACATCCGGAAGCGATCGTCCTGGGCGACCTGTCGGACCTGCACACGGCGGAAGCCCGCGATGTGGGCGGCCTTGGCGACCGAGTGATGCGTCAGCGCGGCCGTGTAAATGACGCCCTGTGACCAATCGGAACACTGCTGACGCGCAGCGATGATCGCGCTGAGGTTGGCCATCGAGCCCCCGCTGAGCAGGACCCCGCCGGCCTCTGGGCCGTACCCCACCCATCCGCACATCCACCGAAGGACCGCGCTCTCCAGCTCGACGAGCCCGGGCGCAGCCACCCACATCCCGGTGTATCGGTTGACGACCCCGGACAACAGATCCGCGATGGCGGTGTGGATCAGGCCACCGCCGGGAACATACGCCATACATCCCGGTGAGGCGGTGTTGAACCCCTGTGGGAAGATGTCCCCCATCAGCTCTGAGAGGAGCGACTCGAACGGCGCACCATCCTCTGGGCACGGCTCGGGGGGACGATGTCCCGTCGCGGCCGCAGGTGCGCTCATGGTGGGTTGGTCGGGGAGCGTATCCAGAAATGGAGACAGCTTCTCCGACACCATGCCCAGCAGCGCTTGCAGGCGTGGCCCATCGATCTCCAGAGGAGAGCGATGGGCGATGAACCCGTCCTCTTGCATGACTATCGGCCGTCAGTTGGTGAAGACGATGCGGCTGTCCTTGGCATGGAGGGCGCGCAGGAAAACGTCATTGGGCGGCAGGCTGGAGGCCAGCTGGCGACCCTGCGCCCGGATGCGCTTGAACATCTGCGAGGCCTGCTCCTCGGAGCGGCTGCGGTACAGCAGCCGCGAGTAGACCGAGTCGGGATACACCCCCATCCCCGTCAGCACCGAGTAGTAGTTGCCGTTGGTCCAGAAGTTCCGATACTCCAGCTCAAAGTTGGTGTAGTAGTGACTCGAACTGGACGACAGCGAGTTGATCGGGAGCCCGGCCTTGTACATCCGGAGCTTCTCCTGCAACCGCTCGGAGACCTTCAAGTCCGTCTGGCAGGCCCGCCAGAACGATGTGTCGTCCCGACGGGTGGTGATGTAGTGCATCTGAACGAAGTCTTTGCAGTCGTCGTACCCGTATGCGATCTCATTGTTGAACTGCTCCGCCAGGGCAGGCGAGAAGGAACGATCCGGGAAGAAACGGCAGAGCTGATACAGCGCCCCATACGTCAGATACAGAGACGTCGACTCCAGCGGCTCAAGGAAGTTCGAGGACAAACCGATCGCGACGCAGTTCTTCACCCATGAGCGTTTCATCCGACCGACCCGGAACCGGATCTTCCGCCACTCCTGCTTGTCCGGATCCACCCCAAGGTGACCGGCGAATTCTTCGACCGCCTCGTCCATCGTTGTGTGATCGCTGGAGTGAACATAGCCGGTCCCGAATCGATCGAGCAGCGGGATATTCCAGCACCATCCAGCCCGCAGGGCAGTCGCCGTCGTGTAAGGGACCGGGCCTGTGTTACGCTCGTTGTACGGCAGCCGGGTCGCCACCGCGCTGTCGCACAACAACTGGTCGCTCATATCGATGAACTCTTCGCCGAGCATCTTGCCGAGCAGGACCGAGCGGAACCCGGTGCAGTCGATGAACATGTCGGCAGAGAGCGTCCGACCATCTCGCGTCTTGACATCGGTAATGAAACCGCGCTCATTCTGAGAGACCGATTCGACATACCCGGTTTGGTACTTTACGCCCAGGTCTTCGCTGACCTTCTGTAGAAAAGCGGCCATCTTCTGAACGTCGAAATGCCATGCGTAGTGCGCCGCTCGACGACCATCCAGATACCGAGGGCTGACCGCAGCATCAGTCATCATCGGCTCTTTGTAACATGCGTAGTCGAGCCGCTCGCCCTCACCGCCCAGGAGACGATTCTTCACCCAGTAGTGTGACAATGGTACACCGTCACACTCAGGCATGACACCGAAGAGATGGTAGTAGTAGTCATCCCGGTCAGGATCGGGGTTCCGTGACCAGTCGACGAACTTGATCCCCATCTTGAACGATGCGTTGACGCTCTTCATCCACTCTTCCTCTGGGATCCCGAGATGGTCCCAGAAAGCAGTCTGCAGATTCGGAATCGTCGCCTCGCCAACGCCAATACGAGGTACCGTTGGTGCCTCAATCAGAGTGACGTCAATGTCAGGGAAGCTTTTTTTCAGATAGCAGGCGCTCATCCAACCAGCTGAGCCCCCACCAACCACCAGAATGGATTTGACAGGTTCAGTATGCATGTTGAAGACATACACATGAATCCCATTACATGCTATTCCGGGTGCATTTATGTCATCTCAGTGTCACGAATAAGTCATAAATACATATCGAAATTATTCACTTATAAACTTAATAAATTGAAACCTTTCTTAAATTTGAAGGGGCCGGATTTTTTTCACCGATCTTAAATTACATGCGTCTATTGGGGTGATAAATAGCTTAGAAGCTTATCTATGTTAGATAACGCTTTTAAGGCTGTTTATCAGATGCATTACAATGCCGGTATTGGAATCGATTCTGTTGCTTTCTTTTGAGGAATCTTCAGATGTTCATGATGAAAGAACACATGAAATTATCATTGGGATGACAGATGCTCGGTGCCGCTGACAATCGGGAACGTCCTCCTCCAGATGGTCTCGTTGCCTGGTCGCGGTTGGACCGCAGCAGGTCGATGATGGGGGGGAGTCGTCGGCCGATGTTCAGCCTGACTTCATCACCGGGGATAGAATTCTGGGGTCTGCTTTCTCCGCGGCCCTCAGAAGGGGTATCATCATCTCCCGATGGCTGATGGGGGTGGTTCTGTGTCTGGTTTGCCTGGTGTCCTGGTCCTGGTATCCCTTGGGTGTGTGGGTCTGAACTCAAGCCCCCCACCTGCTTCAGGAGAACCATTGCGCGACCTGCCCCCTGTAGAGAGTCCCGGCATGAGCAGCGGTGTCCTGTCCGATCGCTTCCCCGAAGTGTCGGTCACCATCACCAGCAGCTTTGCCCATGACCGCGGCATGATGTCATCCATCTCATCGCTGACTGTCGTCGGCGAGTCCTGCAAATCCTCTGAGGTCCTGGAGAAGCTGGTCGCGCACCGGAGCGGCTGGACCCGTACTGGTGGCAAGCGCCCCGAAGACGCGCTGCAGACCTTCGAGCACTTCGTCAACGACTGGGAGAAGCGGTTTGAGTGGAGCGAGCGGGTAAATGCGGAGACGAAACCTCCCCACATGGGCATGTTTGCCGGGATGAGGTTTGGCCGTTTTGACCAGACGCTCTACACAGAGCCGGCATATCACCCACCGCGCATCGGGCTCCACACGCTTGAGGGCGGGCAGGTCGTGGTTTACCACGCTTTTTTTCGGAGCTGGGACGCAGGGACGCACGGGCAACTCTATGATTACGAAGTAGAGGCCTACGATATCCGGGATGGTGCCTCGGTTCAGATCGACCCGTATGCGTTCTATACGACTGTTACGGGTGTCCCTTGAGGGGCTTGGTCTGGGGCGTCGGGTCCGCCAGCCACCGCTCCAACATGGCGGACAGGGTCTCTCTGGAGAGCGGCTTGGAGAGATAGTCGTCCATCCCGGCATCGCGTGCCCGCTGACGATCGCCATTCATGACGTTTGCGGTCAACGCGATGATGGGAATCGTGGAGCCGTTCGGCAGCGCGCGGATCGCAGCGGTCGCTTCATATCCGTCCATCACAGGCATCTGGCAGTCCATTAAGATGAGTGTGTACCGTCCCGCCTGTTCGCGGAAGCGCGTCACCGCTTCCTGACCGTTGGATGCGATGTCGAATGCGTACCCGAGATGGCTCATGAACATACTCACCACAAACTGGTTGGTCTGGTTGTCCTCAACGACCAGCACCGGGGCTGATGTGATGGGTGTGTCGACCGCTGTCTCTGCGATGAAATGTACGGCTGTGTCGAGTGGTTGCAGTGTATCTGGTACATCGGCCGCTGGCATCAGGGGGAGCTTGGAGAAGCAGCCCCCATCTGGTTGAGTTCGATAAAGGAGCTGGGTTCCTTCGGCACTATCTTCTGCACAAAGCCGCTATGGTTCTTTATCAACACCCTGTCGGCCATGGTGAAATCCCTGGTTCTGAGCGTTTCCTGACGCCCTCATTCCGTCGTGCGTGCAGGGGGCGCCAGCTCGTTCTGGAAGAACGTGAAGAGCGATGCGACGGTGGTTGAGAGCCGTGGGATGGTGCGGTAGTCGGCGCGGCAGACCAGGAACAGTGGCGGGCTTGGGAGGGTGAACCCGGAGATCACTTCGACCAGCTCCGCGCTGCGGTCGGCGAGGGGCTTCCAGATCACGCCCACCCCAACTCCGCGCTCGACGGCATGGTACAGGACGTTGCTGTCATCGCATCGCAACACGAAGTCTTCTGGGGTGAGCCGGACCCCGAAGCGGCGCGCGGTGCGGATGAAGAGCGCGTCTTTGTCCCAGCCGACGAGGTCGTGTTCCCTGTAGGTCGCCATGGTCGGAAGGCCGCGACGGGCGATATAGTCGCGTGACGCGTAGAAGCCCAGCGCCAGGCTGCCGACCCGACGAGACGCGACGTCGAGGTCATCGCGTGGCAGGGTCGAGAGGACCACATCTGCCTCTCGTTGAACCAGGTTCGTGTTTGCGTTCTGGATCAGGAGGTTGACGCAGATCGTGGGATGGTGTTTGTGGAACGTGACCAGCCAGTCGTGGATGCTCGACATCGCGAGCCACCCCGAGATCGCGATGCGCACGGTGCCGTCCAGGTTCCCCAGCGCGCCCCGTGCCTGGGCGAGGAAGTCCTCCTGTGCATGGCACAGCGCCGCGGCGCGCTCGAAGATCTGTGCGCCCATCGGGGTCAGGGTCATCCCTCGGGCGGACCGATCGAACAGTGCGTAGCCCAGGTGCTCTTCCAAGGCGTTGATGTGGCGGCTGAGGGTGGCCTGGCTCACCTGCCGCGACGCTGCGAGCCGCGTGCTCCCTGCATCGACGACCTTGACGAAGCTCCCGATCCATTCCCACTTGATGCCGTCCAATCGATCTCTCCGGCCTGCTGGTGGAGAGATCATGCATCAACGGCGGGGACGATTCAATTCCGTATCAGCCCATGCCCTGCTGCATGATCATCCAGAACACACCGCTGATCGGCATCGCCGATGCACCGTCCACCACGAGGGTGGTGCCGGAGATGTAGCCGGCGGCGTCCGATACAAGGAACAGCGCGACCTGTCCGATCTCGTCGACCGTGGTGAAGCGCTTCAGAGGGAGGGCGGCGAGCATCTTCTCGCGCATCCCGGGGGGCATCAGCCGCTTCATGCCTTCAGTGCCTTCGACACCGCCGGGCGCGAGACCCACCACGCGGATGCCGGCGGGGCCCCACTCCAACGCGAGGTCCTGGGTCAGCTTGTCGACCGCCGCCTTCGCCGCGCCAGGGTGAACCTGCAGCGGTGTCGGCATGAAGCCTTGCGTCGCGGAGATGTTGAGGATCACACCGCCGCTCTTCGCAAGATGCTCGAAGCAGAGCTTCGACGCATTAAATGTGCCAAGCGTGTCGATGTCGATCACAGACTTGAACCCGTTGGGGCTCAGCGTCGCCGCCGGCGCCAGGAAGTTCCCCGCTGCGCCGTTGACGAGGATGTCGATCTTGCCGAACGCGCTCACCGTCTGCGCGATCGCGGCGCCCAGGCCCGA
>JBCBLB010000957.1:0-2416 GCA_038520555.1 Myxococcota bacterium
CCGGTTGGACAGCTGCTTCATCATCGGCTCCGGATGCGCCTGGGCGATCCGGGCCAGGGTGTTGAACATCAGCTGCAATGGCAAGCTGCCCGACGCCGCCACCAACGCCTGGGTGAACGCCAGATCTCCTTCGAAGAAACGGTATGGATCGTTTTCATGCAGCTGGCGCTGCATCGCCTGGTTGATGACTTCGATCTGGTCGCGATCAGCATGGATACACGCCGCCCGAATCGCTTCGGCGGCCAGCGTGCGGCGAAGCATCAACGTCTCCGAAATCGCCTCTGGCGCGTCCACGTGCGCGAGAATCCCCAACCCGGCGCTCAGACGCCAGTCCAGGACGCTGATCCCGCGACCCTGGTGGGGCGCGATGAGAAATTCAGCCTCCAACCGGGACAGCGCCGCACGAAGGGTCAGACGGTTGACCCCGAGCGTCTCAGCCAATTTGCGCTCCGGCGGAAGAAGCGTGCCCGCCGGAAATCCACCTCTGATAATCTCCTTACGGAGCCGATCAGCGGTTATATCTACCATCCGCTGCGCTCGGATCGCCTGCACAACTCACCCTTGATTGGTTCAGTGGTTGAACCAATATAGCGCGTTCCCCACCGAACCCCGCCATCCCAGATCTGCATCTCCAAAAACCATCCAAAAGACAGCAATGACGCCGCCTCTCGATCGGTGTTTCACGTGGAACTGAGCAGATACAGCGCCACATAGACCAGCACCCCCGTCACCGATACATACAGCCACAGCGGATATGTGTACTTCACGATCCGACGATGTCGGGCGTATTGGCCGGTGAGCGCTCGGTGCAGCGCGAACAACGCCGCCGGGACCACCACCGGCGCCAGCGTGATGTGCGAGATCAAGATGAACAGGTACGCCGGCCGGAGCGGACCGCTGTACTCGACCGGCCCCACCTTGAACCAGTGATACGTCACATACGACAACAGGAACAGCGTCGTGAACCCGAACGCCGTCAACATCGCGTTCCGGTGCGCCTGGATGTTGCGCTGCTTGATGAACACCAGCGCAAGGATCAGCGCCAGCGTCGTCCCCGTGTTCAAGAACCCGTTCAGATGAGGCATCCAGCTGACATCCACCGCGCCGCGGATCCCCTCCGGCCGTGGGCCCTCCATCAAGAACAATACCGCACCGATCAGAACCGCCGAGACCACCGAAATGATCACGTTCCATCGCGTGTTATCGATAGAATCCGGCTCCACTGGGAGTGTTGACATCCGATCCCCTATGGCTTGAACGAAGAGTTCTCTCTTATCGCAGTCCCATCCATTGACATCCGACCCATCCCCAGCCGATCAATGTCCCCTCTCATCCATCAGGATAGAGGTGGATATTCTTTGTATATCCTTCTGTTACAGTGGTTGAACCAATTTATGGGTGTCCCCCATGCGTGCTGATGACAGATGCCGTCAGGGGTCGGCCGGCGTGTTGGGTTCAGGCCGCTATAAACAGAGTCCCCCTCTCTCCATGGCGGTTCAACGACGATGGGCGCAGAGACGCGGTTCCAGATCCGCACCGAATTTGATCCGGCCGGCGACCAGCCGAATGCCATCCGCGAGCTGACCGACGGCATCCGCCGTGGCGATACGCATCAGGTTTTGCTCGGGGCCACCGGCACCGGCAAGACCTACACCGTCGCGCAGGTCATCAACCAGGTTCAGAAACCCACGCTGGTCCTCTCTCACAACAAGACCCTCGCCGCGCAGCTGTATGGGGAGCTGAAGAGGCTCTTCCCCGATGCGTCAGTCGAGTACTTTGTCAGTTACTACGACTACTATCAGCCTGAAGCCTATGTGGCGTCGTCGGACACCTATATCCAGAAAGACGCCCTGATCAACGAACGCATCGACAAGCTGCGGCACTCGGCGACCCGGGCGCTTCTCGAACGCCCCGACGTCATCATCGTCTCCAGCGTCTCGTGCATCTACGGCCTCGGCAGCCGTGAGGCGTACGATGGGATGCTGCTGTTGCTTCGTGAAGGTCAGGAGGTCAGCCGCGACCAGATCTTGGAGAAGCTGGTCGACATCCTCTACGAGCGCAACGACATCGACTTCAGCCGGGGGACCTTCCGGGCCCGTGGCGACGTGATCGAGGTGTTCCCGGCGCATGAGGACTCGCGGGCGATCCGGATCGAGATGTTCGGCGATGAGGTCGAGCGGCTGTCGATCATCGATCCGCTGCGGGGCAAGCGCCTTGAGACCATCGAGCAGGTCGCCATCTACCCGGCCAGCCACTATGTCACGCCCCGGGATCAGCTGGAGCGGGCGATGGAGAGCATCCGTACTGAGCTGGTCGAGCGCCTCGCCGAGCTTCAGTCACAGAACAAGCTTGTCGAAGCCCAACGGCTGGAAGAGCGCACCCTGTTCGATCTGGAGATGATCGCAGAGACCGGTCG
>JBCBLB010000302.1:0-10979 GCA_038520555.1 Myxococcota bacterium
ATAGGCCCAAATGGGTGGGGTGAGTAATGGGATTTGAACCCATGACCTCCAGGGCCACAACCTGGCGCTCTAACCGACTGAGCTATACCCACCACGTGACTGCAGACATATATGTCTGCTCTCCCAAGCTCGCAAACCCGATCCGAAGAAAAACCGGAAACCGGCTGTCCTTCCGACGCAATTCAGACCCGTCAGAGGCTCATAGGGCGCCGAACATCGACAGCGCGCTCCACACCCCGGGATCAGGTGTATTGTTGCTGTCCTCCCCATGGTTCGATTCTGCGTTGGCTCGTCGCAGGACGAGTCGGGCGTCTCGCAAGGACAGGGTCACCGGCCGCTCGCGGATGAGGGCGCTGAAGAAGGTGTCGGAGAACGCGATCAGTCCGTCATCCGCGATGGGCCAATGCGAGACGATGACGTTTCGGGCCCCCGCCTCCAGCAGAGCCCGAGCCCGCCGCACCTGCACGCCTGGCGGGCCTTGTGTGGTCAGCAGCACCATCTCCGCGGCGAGGGGGCTGGCCCGCACCTCAGAAAGGCTCATCGGCCCGTCCGCCAACAGAAAGCCCCCGTCCGCGGTGGCCTTCAAGTCATGCAGATGCAGGTACCGCGCGCCGGACGCAAACGCTGCATAGTTCGATCGGCTCGCGTTGGGCCCCACCCCGATGAGCCGATCTTCTGACTGCTGGTGCTGCGCCAGCGCCGCGAGCATCGCCGGCATATCGTTCAACACGATCTGGAGCGGAGACGGATCGGGTTCTAACGGTTTGTCTTCCCCTTCATCCTGCACCGAGGGAGGCGGAGCCGTCTCACTGGCGTGCCGGGGCGCCGCGAAGCCCACAAGCTCGGTGGAGAACCCCGAAGTCTGACGGGCAGCGCGGCTGAGGGCGAACGTGGGCATCTGGGCGACGATGCGGATGTCCGCCAGGAACCGCAGCCCGGAGGCCTGCTCGGGGAAGCTGCTCATCGGAAAATCCAGCAGCGGGGTCGGCCCGATGACTTCATAGCGCCCGAACCCGAGGAGGGTCTCCGAGAACGGATCGATCAGCGCCGCTCGCAGGCGATCGCCGATGTCGTGTCTGGCGATGGTGTCGTCTTCAAGGGCCGCCTGAGAGAGCGTCTGTCGGTGCATTCGGGCATCGTCGAGGATCTTCACCGCCGCGCCGAGGTCCTTGACCACGCCCCCCCTTGGTGTCAGTGCGAGGCCGCTGAGCCTGTCCCCGATGGCTGCGTAGGACAGGATGCATCGCTCCGCGTTGTCCTCGCGGAGGGTGCTCAGGCTCCGGCCAGGCACCGGGAGCGCGTTGGCGAAGGGAGCATATCGGGCCGCAGCCAGCTCGGCATCGGCCAGCGCCTTGAGGGCATCTTCGGGGAACCCGCCGCCGCGGTGGTAGCGGTGCATCATGGCGCGCGCGCGGGCGGTTGCGGCGAGCAGGGTCTTCCGGGTCTCCAGCGGCATGCCCACGGTCGGATCCCGCGCCTGCATCGCGTCCTCTCGCCAGACGCCCCGGCGATGGTGTAGTTCATGGATCGCGATGGCCACGTCCAACGCCGCCTCTTCGGTTTTCCCGGTCACCGCGCCCAGGTCTCGTGCGGAGCCCACCCCATCCGATCCATCGAGGACCGTCCCCAGCCCCAACGGCCCGCGGCGATGGAGCGGCAGATGGCCGAGCGCCGCCAGGAAGATCTCCCCAGCGGCTCTGGGATCAACCATGAGCTGAGCGCGCCCGGAAGCCCACCGATTGACGCCCGGTGCCCAGGACTTCGCATCTGTAGGGATCATCTGGCCCGCGTTGAGGGCCCCCCAGGCCCCCGGGGCCTCAACGGCGGCATGGGACGAGCCAGAGAGCAGATCGCGGACCTGTAGCTCCGCCAACAACCCCGGCGATGCGCCGTCCCGCAATTCCTCGCGAAGGGCCGCCGCCTCAACGAGCAGTCCGCGGGATCGCAGATCGGCTTCCCGGGAGAGCTGAGCGACCAGCACCAGCCTTGAAGATCCGCTCTGCTGCGCAGCCTCCAGGGCCAGCATCTCCTCACCCGCGGCGAGGTACAGCCCGGTCAGGTCTTCGGGTTCGAGCGCGCTGTTGAGGCCGGGCAGCGCGCCGGACGTCGGCAGCCCCATGGAGAGCTCTTCGAGGGCGCGGGCTCCCTGAAGGACGCTTCCCTTCGCCCGCTCCGCAGCCTGCCGGATGGTGCCCACGTCTCCGGTCCGGTACGCGGAGAGGGCAACGAGCCATCGGGCCTTGTCCGCAGCGTCGATCTCTTTCAGGGTGTCGGTCTCTTTCAGGGTGTCGGTCTCTTTCAGGGCGTCGAGGGCGCTCTGGGCGGCGTCCTGGGCGATGCCCGGCCGCCCCACCGACAGTGCCATCCGTGCCAGGGCGATGCCCACCACGCCGAGCCCCTCATCGCCGTAATCCCTGGCGACCTGTTCATAGAGCGTCTGGGTCTGCTCAAAGCCATCGTCTTCCAATAAGGCTTCGAGCGAACGGGTTCGGAGGATAGCGAGGGCGTCCTTGAGCGTCTGCCCATCGGCCTCCGCGATGCTGGTCACCGCGGCGGCGCGGGCATGGCCCATCGCGGCCTCGGCGCTGCCGATCAGACGTGCCCGGGCCAGCTCGGCGCGAGCAGAGTCGCCGGAGAGTTGTCCGAGGCCGCCGTCCATGTCTCCACGGGCGGTGAGGATCTCGGCGCGGAAGATGGCGGCGTCTTCCCCCTCAATGGCGAAGGCATCTTCGCGAAACGGTTCGGCGGCGGCGGTGTCTTCGGCCATCGCCCAGGCGATGAGGGGGGGAACCGGATCGGGGGCGATGGCGCCGTTCAACACCGCGCGGGCCTGGATGACCGCGGCAGGCGGGGTGGTGGGAGAACGCAACAGGGCGGAGAGGCGGGGATCAGCGCTGTTGAGGCCAGCGATGTCGAGGCCAGCGGCGTCCTGCCGGGCCTGGTCGCGCTGGCCGTTGATGGCGAGGGCGAGGATCTTGCGGATGGGATCGACCTTGGGCGTTTCGGGCGCGACAAGCTCTGGCGGGGGGGTGTAGACAGGCTGCTCTGCTGGCGGGTTGTCTCCCGAACAGGACAGCAACAGCACGTGTACCAGCCAGATCGCTCGACGCATCGCCTCTCCACAGGGAAATCCTCAGGGGGGATAGCATACGCGATTGAATGGATGTGTTCTGGAGAGGGTCACGTTAGCAGCGGAGCATGAGTGGTGAAACCGACGCGATCATGCGGCCGCTGCTTCAGCGGGCTGGCCGGGAAGCTCTTCAACGATTCCGACATGTTCGGGCGCGGCACAAGGCAGATGGCTCCCCGGTGACGGAAGCAGACCTGATCGCCGAGCAGATCCTGGTCGAAGGGATCGAGGCGGCGTTCCCCGGCGATGCGATCCGTTCGGAGGAGGGCATGGGCGCGACCGGAGCCGGTGGGCGGCAGTGGATGGTCGATCCGCTCGACGGCACCGGCTCATTTTTGGAGGGGCTGGCCCACTGGGGCCCGACGGTGGGGCTGTTGGACGAAGGGGCTCCGATCTACGGGGCGCTTTACTGGCCACGAACCGGTGATTACTTTCACGCGGAGGAGGGGGTCGCGTGGTGGGACGAAGAGCCGCTGCCGAAGATAGCGGTGGAAGCGCCGACCCGACGTGGGATCCTGTATATCCCCTCTCGGCTGCACGCCTATGTTCGGCTGGGCTGGCCCGGCAAAGCGCGGAACCTGGGCTCGATCGCGGCGCACCTTGCGCTGGTGGCGACCGGCGGCGCCGCAGGGGCGCTGATTCCAGGGGGCTGGAAGCCCTGGGACGTGGTCTGCGGGATGGCGCTGTTAGACTGTGTCGGCGGAGAAGCGCGCACCTTCAACGGAGATCCCCTCTCCATCCCCGCCCACAGCGGACAGGCGTTCATCGCAGGAAACCCCGCGGTGGTTGCGTATCTGCTCCAACCCGATCGCCTGCGCTTTTTTACGGATACATGAGGTCTTGAAGATGCCATCAGACACGCCCGCCGACGCCCCCAAAGACGGCACGAGAGAGGACGGGGCCAACGAAGAGGGCGTCGAAGTCCTCGACGCCGACGGGCTCCCGATCGGCGATGAGGAGGACGGCACCGAGCCGGAGATCGGCCACGACCCCGAGTCCGATCCCCGCAAGAACCCCATCCCCTCGAACCTACCGGTCCTCGCGCCGCCGACCAGCACCGCCCTGCGCAAGGGCGACCTGCTGTCGTACTACCTCGCCGAGGTGCGGCGGTACCCGCTTCTCGAGCCGGAAGAAGAGAAAGAGCTGGCCATCCGCTACCAGGAAACGGGCGATCCAGAGGCCGCGCAGCGACTGGTGACCGCCAACCTGCGGCTGGTCGTCAAGCTTGCCTTCCAATACCACCGCCAGTGGTCGAACGTCCTGGATCTGATCCAGGAAGGCAACGTCGGCCTGGTGGAGGCGCTGTCGCGATACGATCCGTACCGGGGGATCCGGTTCTCCAGCTATGCCCAGTACTGGATCCGGGCGATGATCCTTCGTTTTTTGATGGACAACTACCGGATGGTTCGCCTGGGGAGCACCCGGCACGGCCGGAAGCTGTTCTTTCAGCTCCAGAAGGAGCGGGACCGTCTGATTGAGCAGGGCATCCAGCCCTCAACCAAGGCGCTCGCCGAGGCGCTGAACGTCCCCGAGCAGGAAGTCATCAACGTCGATCAGCACCTCTCTGCGCCGGCGCTGTCCATCCATGGCCCCACCGGTGGTGAGGACGGGCGACCGCTGTCTGAGGTCATCCCCGACCAGTTCTCCGCGAGCCCTGAAGATCAGGCCGCCTCCGGCGAGCTGGGCACGGTCGTTCGGGATCACCTCGCAAACTTCGCCCAGACGACCCTCCGCGACGACCGCGAGCGGGCCATCTGGGAGCGACGGCTCACCGCCGCCGACCCGGAGAGCCTCTCTGCGCTCGGCGAAGCCTTCGGCGTCTCCAAGGAGCGCATCCGTCAGGTCGAAGCCCGCATCAAACGCCGCCTGCGCGCGTACCTCACCGAAGAGATGGGCGAAGAGATCGCCTTCGAGTTCGAAGTCCCCGAAGACTGAGCGTTGAGGTGGGGGTCAGCTGGGGGTCTGGAACTGCTCCAACAGCCGGGCGACCTCCATCGCGGCGTCGGCTTCGGCCTGCACCTCTAGACCGGCGCGCTCCAGCTGAGAGATATCCTCTGCGAGGGCGTCCAGCGTCGAGTCGGCGAGATGGATCTCACCGACCTCTGCGAGGTCGTTCAGCGCTAAGAGCGCCCCGTTGACCTGATCGATGAGGGCTTCGCCGTGGGCATCGCGGGCATCAATTGCGGTCGGCGACCCCTCGACCACCTGCCGGGTGCGGCACCGATCGGCCAGATACAAGAGCGTGTCCGCCAGATGATCCATGCGCTCATGGAGCTGATCGTAGGTCTTTCGGACGCGAACGCGCTCGGCGGCGATCTCTTCTCGAAGCGCGTCGTTGATCTCTGCATCGACGGGCTCTCCGGGGATGGCCAGGGGCAGCTCGTCGGCCCGATTGCGGATGTCGCCGACGAACCGCCGGACCTCATGGGCCGCGCCTTCATAGGCGTCGACCGCCTCTGGCAAGCGCTCGTGGGCGATGTCGGTGTCAGGCAATGCTTCGAGTTGGGGACGGCGCCGGGCGGTGATGGCCAGATGCGCCCGCATCTCCAGGATGGCCCGGGTCCGCCAGACCAACCCGAGGACGCGCTGCATGCTCTTGCCGCGCTGCTCGAGCAGTTCGAAGTCGCGCTGATAGCGAAGCGCGATGTCTTCTCGGCCGGATTTGCCCTGCAACCCCGTCATCCGATCCTTGAGGAGGCCCATCTGGTTGCGTGCGCTCCGGAAGCTCTGGCTGAGTTGTTGTTCGAGTTCAGAGAGACGCCGTGGGTATCGGAGCAGGTCCTCCCCCTCTGTATAGTCCGGCGCAGCCGGCGTTTGCGTCTTCGTCACGGTGGGCGGGCTCTGTGACGATGCGCCAACATCCGGGAGGGCGGGTCGGGCAGACGGATTGAGCAGCCCAGGGAGCTGGATGACGCCAACGACGACCAGGACGGCGAGCCCTCCAACGAGAGCGATGGCAAACAGGATGAGCGGCAAAAACGGCACGTCGCCCCCAGAGCAGCGAGGATACAGGGATAACCGCATTCGTGAGAAGAGGCGTAGCGGGCTAAGACGAAGTCGTGCGCATCACCCGAAGACATCTGCTCGCGTTGACGTCAGCATCGGCCGCTGCGGCGACCGTCTGTGCGGGAGGGATCGCGATCCGCTGGTGGGACCAGCCCGCTGGGGTGGGCTATCAGGCGCTGTCTGAACACGAAGCGGCCTTCGTTCGGGCGTTCGGCGGCGCTGCGTTTCCTGGCGGCGCGGTCATCGCCCTGGACGGGTCGGACGCGGACCTGGACCGTTTCTTCGACGCCATGCTCGCCGCGATGCCTGCGCTGACCGGAAATCTTCTGAAGCTGCTGATTCAGGCGCTCGATGGTGAGACGATGCTCACCCATGGCGCGCGGTATACGACGTTACGCAGACAGATCCAGCAAGAGCAGCTGGAGGCCCTGCGCCAGAGCCGCGTGGTCGCGGTTCGGAACGCGGTCGACTCGTTGATCGTCCTGCTGGGGATGGGCTATACGACGCACCCTTCGGTGGCTCCGCTGATGAGCCAGTGGCACCGGTGTGGATATGGACGATAGAACGCCTGACGCTGCCTATATGGTCCCTGGTCGGGAGATCCTTCGGGCCCCCGCGCCGGCGATGGGCTTCGATGATGTCGGCGATGGCCGTCGCGAGCGGGTCGATGTGGTCGTGGTCGGCGCCGGGCCGGGGGGCGGGAGCATCGCGCGCACCCTTGCAGAAGGCGGGCTTGGGG
The DNA here is from genome assembly GCA_038520555.1 of Myxococcota bacterium. GTDB lineage: Bacteria > Myxococcota_A > UBA796 > UBA796 > UBA796 > JBCBLB01. The sequence continues at coordinate 6,876 of JBCBLB010000302.1, forward strand.
TCCTGGTGATCGAAGAGGGGCCGTCGAGCAGCCGGTTCCGTCCCAACTACGCCCATGTCGCGCGGTACCACATGCAGGAGTCGGGGGCGATGGTCGCCCGTGGCGATGCGCTGATGCCCATCGCTGCGGGCAAAGGCGTCGGTGGGAGCACCCTGATCAACTCGGCTATCAGCTTCCGCGCGCCGGACGCCGTTCTGGACGGGTGGGCTGAAGCGCTGAACGCGCCGGCATTATCGGCGTCTTCGATGAAGCCCATCTATGATGAGGTGTGTGAGATCATCGGGGTGGCGACGACCCGCGAAGCGATCGCCGGCGAGAACAACCGGCTCATCGTCCGTGGGATCAAAAAGCTTGGTTACGCCGGCGGATTGGCGCCTCGCGCGACGCCGGGCTGTGTGGGCTGCGGGGTGTGCTACTACGGCTGTCCGTCTCGGGGCAAAGCCAGCACAGACCTGACCTATTTCCCACGAGCGGTCGACGCGGGCGCTCGAATCCAGGCTGAGGTCCGGGTGACCGACATCCTCGTCGAAGGCGGCCGTGCGGTCGGCGTCCGAGGCGTCGCCATCCACCCGGACACCAACGAACCGGGCGGCGAGCTCCGGGTCGAGGCGGACCGGGTGGTGCTCTCAGCGGGGGCGATCGGGACGCCTCGCCTGCTGTGGGGCAGCGGCCATGCGCGTTCGCTCGGCCCCATGGTCGGCGAGGGGCTGCATGTCCATCCGGGCAGCACCGTGCTGGGGGCCTGTGACTTCCCGGTCGAGATGTGGAAGGGCGCGACGCAGGGGGCATACTTTACGCACCCATCGCTGCCGGGGGTGCTCCCACATACCTTCTCGGCGCCGCCGGAGGCCTGCCTGGTCGCGGCGGGTCTGGTGGGGTCGCGTTGGCAGGCGGGGCTGGCGCTGCTTCCGAACCTGAGCGGGATGCTCCTGCTGGTCTCTGACAAGGGCGCCGGGCGGGTCCGCACCTTCCCAGACGGAAGGGCAAACCTTACGTATCACTTCGATCCCGGCGATGTGGCGCTCATCAAGCGGGGGATGGTCATGGTGGCAGAGGTGCTTCAAGCCGGCGGCGCGGGCGAGCTGTTCGTCCCGGTCAACGGGGTGGGTTCCTGTCAGAGTCCGGGACAGCTGGCGGACGCCCTGAAGGATCGGGACATCAAAGACTTCACCCTGTATGCGGCGCATCCGATGTCGACGTGCCGGATGGGGGCAGGCATCGAGCGGGGCGTCATCGGCCCCGACGGGGAGGCCCACGGTCTCCCCGGGCTGTTCATCTCAGACGCCAGCGTATTCCATTCTTCGCTCGGGGTAAATCCACAATTGACGACCATGGCGATGGGGACGGTTATCGGCCGTCAGATGTTGATGCGGACCTGAGCCGCTATCATGACGCCGGAGCAGACGTCGCGCCGTAAACGTCCAAACTGGGAAGTGAGGGCCCGTTGAGTTCAGCAGCGTTCGGCAAATATGAGATCCTGGAGCGGATCGCCGCCGGCGAAGCGACCGAGCTGTATAAGGCGCGGCTGAGCGGGATCGGGGGCTTCTCGCGCAAGCTTGCGATCAAGCGCATCCAGCGCCACCGCAACAAAGACCAGGCCTACGTCGACGCGTTCGTCGCAGAGGCGCGCCGGGCGGGCCTGCTGTCGCACGCGAACATCATCCAGATCATCGACCTGGGGCAGATCGACGGGGCGTGGTTCGTTGCGATGGAGTTTGTCGACGGCCCCGACCTGGCGCGGGTGCTGGAGAGATGCCGGGTCAAGAGCATCACGCTGCCGGTGCCGCATGCGGTGTTCATCTGCCTGGAGATGCTCAAGGGGCTCGTCTACGCCCACACCCGCCAGGTGATGCGGGGCAACCATCCCTCGACGCTTCGGGCGATGCACCACAACCTCAGCCCGCAGAAGGTGCTTCTGAGCGTCCAGGGAGAGGTAAAGCTCACCGACTTCGCCAACCCGGACCGAGAGGGACACCCACACTATCGGGCGCCCGAGCAGGCCCGGGGGGAGGCAGACGAGCGCTCGGACCTCTACACCTGCGGGGTGATCCTCTATGAGATGCTGACCGGCCGTCGTCCAGAAGGGCCAGAGCCCGCTCCGGCCAGTCATATCAACGGCGACGTCCCGGTTCGGCTCGATGAGATCCTGTCGAAGACGTTGCGGGCGGATCCCAGCCAGCGGCCGGCGTCGGCGAGCGCGCTGAAGGAGGGCCTGGACCGGTTCTTTCAGGACATGGGGTTCATCTTCACACAGAACACCCTGGCGGGGTTCTTGAAGCGGCTGTTCCCCAACCCCCACCACCTCCGTCCGCAGGCGCTCGAAGAGCAGGAGACCCGGCTGTTGGACCGTCTTCCTGAGGAGCTGTTGGCGGAGGCGAAGACCCGCATCACCCGCCCGCCGCAGAAGATGGATCTTCGGGAGCATTTCCCCATCGCGGACACCTTCACCCAGCACACCCAGCCGATCGTCGACGATGACAACGACGATCAGACGATGGTGGAGTCGGGGGTGGATGCATGGGCAGAGGCGCAGACGCTCATCCGAACCGATCCGACCAAATCCCCCCCCGCGGAGGCGCTGGAGGCGACGCGTTCGTCGACGATGGTGACGAAGGCTCCGGTGATACCGCCGCCGCCGCCGCGGCTTCCGCCGGCGCCGGGGTTCAACGATGAGAAGACAGCGACGCTGGGTCCGGCCCCGCGCCCAGCCAGCCCAGCCAGCCCAGCCAGCGAGCGGTCGCTGTGGATCCTGTTCACCGCGCTGAGCGTCGGGGCGATGGTGGGGACGCTGCTGATTGGGTTCATGGTCGGGCGCCAGACAGCCGATAGAGGGGTCGCCCCCTCCGCAGCCATCGAGATAGAGCTGCAGATACCGGATGAAGTCCAGTTGTATCTCGACGACGAATTACAGCGTTCTGGGTCGGTACAGCTTCAGGGCGACCGCCATGTCCTTCGGGTCGAAGCGGCTGCGCCGGCCGCAGACGCCAACCGCTGAGAGAGGCCACCGTTGAGCACAACCGCTGAGACCCAGAACCTGCCCGAGAAGGTCGATCCGCTCCTTGTCGGCGCCCTGAAGGCGCTGCGGCCGAAGCAGTGGGCGAAGAACGTGTTTCTGTTCGCCGCCCTGATCTTCTCGCTGAAATTCACAGAGACGACCGCGTGGCTGCAGACCCTCATCGGCACCGCGTCGTTCAGTCTCCTGGCGAGCACCGGGTACCTGTTCAACGACGCCCGGGACGTCGAAGCCGATCGACAGCACCCCAAGAAGCGCAAGCGCCCGATCGCCAGCGGCAGCCTGCCGCTGCGGGCGGCCTACCTTGAGATGGCCATCACCTTTACAGCGGGTGTGGGTCTGGCCTACGCCCTCTCGCCGCAGTTTCTGGCCGTGGCGATGTTGTACTTCATCACCACCATCAGCTACTCGTTTTACTTCAAACACATCGTGATTCTGGACGTGATGTTTTTGGCGGCCTGCTACATCTGGCGAGCCGCTGCCGGAGCGGTGGCCATCGACGTCGCCATCAGCCCGTGGCTGTTCACCTGTACGGCGTTCATCTCGTTGTTTCTGGGCTTCAACAAGCGCCGGGGGGAGCTGCTGATGCTTCGCCAGCAGGGCAGCAACGCGGTCACCCGCAAGAACCTTCGTCAGTACACGCCGGAGCTGGTCGTCGAGTTCCAGTCGATCACGACCTCCGGCACGATCATCAGCTACGCGCTGTACTGTGTGCTGGGCTCACCGACGCCATGGATGTTGTTGACCCTGCCGTATGTGCTGTACGGGATCTTCCGCTACATCTACCTGGTCAGCGTCCAGGCGGAGGGGGACGCCCCGGACGAGACGCTGCTGAGCGATCGGCCGATCCTGATCACGGGCATCCTGTACGTGCTGACGGTGATCATCGTTTTGGGACTCCATATGCAGGGCCTGCTCGACTGACACAGTGACGGACATGCAGGCGGCGGGGGTTAGAGGCAGGCCATGCTGAGCATCCTCTCCCCCGCGAAGACCTTGGACCCCGCCCCCACCGACCGCGCGCTGACGCCGACCACGCCGGCGCTCTTAAGCGACGCGGTCGAACTTATCGCGCTGCTGCGCCAGAAGTC
>JBCBLB010000048.1:0-23474 GCA_038520555.1 Myxococcota bacterium
CTGCAGGAACAGATGGCTCAAGCCAACGGGGGGAGCGCGGCTGCGGAGCCCTTCATCCCAGAGGTCGTCTCCAACCCGGACCGGATTTTTGCGCTCCTTGGCGATGACGTCGAGTTCCTCTATGAGATCCCCAACGCATCGGATGCGCACCCGGACACGGAGATGTATATCAGCGGCGGCTTCAACGGTGTTGATGTGGTCGAGTACCAATCCTCACCAGACGAACTCTCGCTGGGCGGTGCGGCGGTGGGTGTCGGAGACACGGAAGCACAGGCGCACTTCGTCCACCAGATCCCGGGCCAACAGAAGACGATTCTGTGGAACGCGGCGACGTCTCCGGTGACGGTCAATCCATACACCGGTCGGTGGACCGTAAAGAAACGCGCTGCCGACGGCAAACTCCACGAGGGCCCAGACGCCGTCGAGCAGATGGCGATCGGTGACACCATGATCCTGGAGTGTCTGGTCGATGATATCGATCCCGCAGCGATGCACCGCCACCTGTTCTCCACCACCGGTCTCCAAGGATTCTCCCTGAGCGAGCAGGCCATCGAAGGCAGAGTCTACCGGGTGGAATTCACCGCGAACACACTCGGCACCAGCCCCGCAGCGATCTTCGCGTTGGCCTTCGGCAATCCCACTCCTGATCAGCCACAGTTGATGACACATCTGTCGATCACCGTCGGTCTCCCCCGAGACGAATTCCTCCATCGGATGGCGGCGGCGCACCGGCTTGCCGACAGCCAATACACAGCCTTCGCCGCTGCAGCTGAGGCGGTGGGCCGCGCGTATGGGGAGGCGTGGCAGCGGCACACCGACGCGCTCAACACAGCAGGCGCGCGAGCCCGGCTCGATCAAGAGATTCTGCTCAACGCTGCGTTCGCGTTTACGACCGGGGGGATTGGAGGGTGGGTCGGCAGCTTCATGAAGCCCATCTCAGACAGCAGCTGTCTCAACGACGCCATCAAAGACCTCGCCAAGTATGGCTCCAAGAAGGCGCACGGTCCGATCAGCAAGCAAATGCTCTCGGGGGGCCTGGCGTTCTCTTCTCGGCCAGAAGCGCCAGATAAATGGGCTTCCCATATGAGACAGCGCGTCTTGAAGGAGAAGCGGATGGTTTTACATCTGCTCAACGAGTGGGACAAGCGGGTCATCGAAGAAGATCCCACCTTCTCCAGAGACTTCGATCCGTTCGCGGTCGTACAGGAAGCGATGGTCATCAATGGGAAATCGGTCGCCGCGACCGCCGATGAGATCCTGGGCATGGAGCCGCAGTTCTCTGAAGACTTCGAGCGCGGGATGTGGACACAATGGCTTGAAGCATACGGTCACACCGTCCAATTCTCTCCCATGACCAACTCTTACCAGGAGCACGAGAACTGGACCGACGAAGCGATCAAGGCCCGCCTGAAGAAACTGAACCTGGATCCGACGCCTTATGTTGACGTCTCAGATGCGAACGCACACGAAGAGCTTAAAAAGAAACAATCCTCGATGATTCAGATGCCATTCATCCAAGCCTATTGATCGATCGCGAAGGGCACCGCACACGATCGGTGCTCCCCAATCCAGGTCGCGGGACGGACTTCCGGAAGCCAGCCAGACCATATCGATCTCACATCGGGCGGTGACGGGCGCCGCCCACCGTCAACGCCGGCGCCTCTCCGGCGTCGATGTCATCTCTGCACCAGACAAACACGGCATCGTCCACGAACAGACGCCCATCCTGGACGGTCGCATATCCCTTGGTGGGAGAGTGTAGACAAACGACCCATGTGTCGTCAATGCACCACACACGCTCAACAAAGGTGAAAAGAGCGTCATGCCCATCATCCAAGCGCGCCTCATCTCCGTCTTCTCATCGTCCGTCTGAGTCCACGAACCGGACAGGTTTTTGTTGCGAAAATAAAGGTTCAATCATTATTATTATCGTGATGTGTAGCCAATCGTTTTCACCCGTTCAATCACTGGCCGATGTCGATTGGTCTGCGGTGAACGCGTTGAATCCGCCCGGGTCCAATTCTTCGGAGTCACGATTTCCGGTGAGCGGTTACTCGGTGAGCCTGGAGCCTGGATGGAAGAGAACTCACCACCCGATCGACTGATCTCTCCCCGGATCGACGCACCGCTCGCGCGACTCGGTGAGACCGGCAAATTCGTCGGGCGGTTCTTCTTGGAGGTCGTCCGGCCGCCTTATCACATCTCCGAAGTGATCCGGTTGTGTGTTGAGCTGGGCGTCAAGACGCTGCCGCTGGTCACCCTGACCGGGGCGATCACCGGGCTGGTGTTCACCCAACAGTCCCGGCCGTCGCTGGCGACCTTCGGCGCTGAGTCCTGGCTGCCCTCGCTGGTGACCACTTCGCTGGTCCGCTCGCTGGCGCCGCTGATCACGGCGTTGCTGTGTGCGGGGAAGGTCGGCTCAAGCATCGGCGCAGAGCTGAGTTCGATGAAGGTCACGGAACAAATCGAAGCGCTTGAAGTGTCGGCGGTGGATCCGTATAACTACCTTGTGGTCCCCCGAACGCTGGCAACCACGCTGATGATACCGGTTCTAACTGCATACTTCGCGATTGTTGGTTACCTGGGCTCGTGGGTCAACGTCCGGGTTGTTGATGGCATGAGCCTCATCGCCTTTAACCAGGCGGCGTTTTCGGTCACGGATATGGTCGACGTCGGTGGGGCGCTGTTCCGCGCGCTCACCTATGGCTTCACCATCGGCATCATCGCCTCGATGGCGGGCTTTTATGCCGGGCAGGGCACCCGGGGCGTCGGGCGGGCCGCCAACGCCGCCGTCGTCCAGGCCATGGTCACCATCTTCATTGAAGAGATGATGATCGTGCAGCTTCTCAACGCCATCCGGGGAGACGCCGGCGTATGAGCGACGCGCAGGGCGAAGTGGTGGTCTCGGTCCGAGACGTCTATAAGTCATTCGGCGACAACCACGTCCACCGCGGCGTGAGCCTTGACCTGCATCGCGACGAGACCCTGGTGCTCCTGGGTCCCTCAGGCACCGGCAAGTCCGTCCTCATCAAGATGATCGTCGCCCTGCTCACCCCCGACAGGGGTGAGATCCGGGTCTTCGGGGAAGACATCCACCAGCTGCCGCGAAAGGCCTTAAACGCCGTCCGGGTCCGAATGGGCTTCTCCTTCCAGCACAGCGCCCTGTATGACAGCATGACCGTGGCAGAGAACCTGGCCTTCCCGCTGGAGATGAACCGGCCGGAGCTGTCTGACGCCGAGATCGCGCAGCGCGTCACCGCTGTGTTGGATGCGGTCGGCCTCCCGAAGACCCGCAAGCAGATGCCGGCGTCGCTGTCCGGCGGACAGCGCAAGCGGATCGGCGTCGCCCGGAGCCTGATCATGGAGCCTGAGATCATGCTCTACGATGAACCGACCGCAGGACTGGACCCCGTCGCGGCTGCGGACCTCAACGATCTGATCGTGCAGGTCCAGCACGAGTACCACACCGCCTCTATCGTCATCACTCACGATCTCGCATCGGCCAAGGCCATCGCGGACCGTGTGTTGATGCTGTTCGACGGGAAGGTATTCCGAAGCGGCTCTTTCGATGAGATCTTCGAGTCCGACGATCCGCGGGTCCGAGCATTCTACGACTACAACTTCACCGACGATAGGAGCCTCTGATGAGCCGTGGATCTACCCGGCAGGCCGCTGTCCTGGGGATCGTCACCGCAGGCGCGCTGATCGTGTTCGTCCTTGGGCTGTTCGCCGTCACCAACCTGCGATCCGGCTTCAGCCAGAAGATCACCGTCGGCACCACCTTCAACGATGCCAACGGCCTCACCCGCGGCGCCGCGGTCTGGTTCTCGGGGGTCCCCGTCGGCACCGTCCGGACCCTCGAACTCAAGGGGCAGGCAGACGTTCGGGTCTCCATGAACATCGACCCGAACTACGCCGGGGTGATCCCCGCCGACGCCAGCGCATACATCAGCACCGACGGCTTCGTCGGCAACACCATCGTCGTCCTCAAGGGCGGCTCCGCAGACAAGGCCGGCCTCGTCGATGGGAGCACCATCGACGCAGATGAGACCCTCACCGCGGAACAGCTCATCGCCGAAGTCCGGACCACCAACGAACAGATCCAGCAGATCGCCACCGACCTGAAGGTCGTCTCCGGTCGGTTATCCGCTGGGGAAGGCACGATCGGAAAGTTGCTCGCCGAAGACACCTTGTACCAACGGCTCAACGACACCACGGCGTCTCTGCAGCGCTCCGCCGTCGACGCAGAAGTGGCCGTCCGTGAGATCGCCACGGTCAGCAGGAGCCTGAACAAAGACGGCAGCCTGATCGACCAGATCGCAAATGACCAGACCACATGGCCTGCCCTCACCGCCAGCGTCGACAGCATCCAACAAACCGCCGCGTCCCTTCAAGCGGCCACCGATGACACCAATACGCCTCTTGGTGTCCTGATGCACAGCCAGTCCGGTGCAGAAGACCTCGAACAAACCCTCAGCAACCTCGAGCAGACCACCCAATCCCTCGAAACCTCCCTTGAAGCCCTGGAAGAGAGCTGGATTATCAAGCGGAATCAGCGAAAGCGCGAGCGTCGCGAGAGCGACTGAATCCAAACAGACAATACACCTGTCTCCCCACAGAAAACAGCATCCATAGTTTGTTTTCGTCCCAGATGTGTCGAAAGCCCCCATCCCAGAGGTGACCGCATGATGGTCGCCCATGGTGAAGGTCAACACCGAACCCTACGCCGAGGATCGGGATCAGCCGCTGCTCAATGAGCAGCGGCTCGCTTGCAGTGGGTCCGTGTGCGTTCCGATCAGACACGTTGAACCGCGGTCTGCAGGAAGGGACCCGGCTTTTTTCCTCTCTTCGGTTCAAGATCCGGCCCATCATCGTGGATCACAACAGGGCCGAACCCAGTCTGGTCTCAGATCATATGCGCTTCTGATTTTTTGACCGGCGCGCTTCATTTTTATTGGCATGCCAGTTGTCAAAATTTCGTACTCACAAATGAACCCAGGTCTGCGTTGTTCGGCCAGACCCTTGGGAGCAGTACGTCTGCTGGAGCGACCCAGATGAGCAAAATAGAACGTTTACATTCCCTTCTCAAGCACCATCTTCCCTTCGTAGGGGACCTCCTGCTGCTGAGAGTGCTCTTCCTCCTCTTTGTCATTGGCTGTGGGGCCGAATCTGTCGAACGACGTGATGTCTTCTTCGATGGTCATCCCTCACGGGCGAAGACCTTCTCGAATATGGGCCCGGACAGCAGCGACAGCGGCATCCATGCTCAGGTTTCGAGCCTACCGTTCTACCGTCCCTCTTCGCTGTCATCGACGCCAGGCTACCTGACCACAGACAAAACGATCCTGCTCGATGGCGGCAACGCTACCGGGGACGCGTCCTCGCTGACCTCCGGATCGGCCTATCTGGAGGTCGATTTTACGCCAGAAGACGCGACTGAAGAGGTGATTGGCCTGCTTTCCACCAGTGGCTATGTCCTCGACTACGGCGCGCGGACGCTCCTGCGAAGCTCAACCACCATCGGGACGTTCGCAAGCCTTGAGGACGGGCGCGGGCAGAAGCTCAAGGTCACCTTCAACAGCAGCGCGACAGTCGCAGATACCCAGGCCCTTCTCCGGGCGCTCACGTACAATCACTCCGGAACTTCGAGCTTCACCACAAAGGACCGCACCCTGACGGTGACCCTGGATGACGGCTCGGGATCCATGTCATCGAGCAGCTCGACCTCGATCACGATCGCCGTCACGGATACACCGACGATCTACCTGGCCTCGACCGCTGCGACCTTCACCGAAGGAGATGCGGCGACGACGCTAGACGGAGCGCTGGAGCTGGTCGCCCCCAGCGCGGCAGCCTTCGATGACGCGACGCTGGTCCTGAGCCCCTGCACCTCAGGCGAAGATACCCTGGACGCCACATCGGTGGCGAGCGGTATCACCAAGACCTACACGGTCGGCACCTGCACGTTGAAGCTGGAAAAGACCTCCAGCGCGATATCGCTTTCAGACCTGCAGAGCACCCTGCGCTCGGTGAACTACGCCAACACCTCAGACGCGCCGAGCGGAACCACCCACACGATCGCCTTCACAGCAACCAGCGACGCGGGTACCGGGGCGACGGTCAACTACACCTTGACCATCGCCGCGGTCAATGATGCTCCCTCTGTGACCCTCGGCCCGGTCCTCTTCTCGGAGTACCTGGAAGGTGATGGCGCGAAAGCGCTGGTCAACACATCTTCCGTCACCGATGTGGACGATACACAGATCGATTCTGCAATTATTAAGTTTGACGCTGGTTTCGTCACAGGCCAGGACGTGCTTGACGTTACCGGCCTGGCCATCGGGATCTTGAGCACCTGGGACGCAAGCAAAGGCATCCTGACGCTGACGGGCTCCAGTTCGAAGTCAAACTACGCGACTGCGCTCCGCAACGTCAGATTCACGAACACCAACACCGATAACCCAACCGAAGGCAGCCGAACGATCAGTTGGACGGTCAACGATGGGGACACTGACAGCGTTGCGGTGACTCGCTCGTTCACAGTCAAGCGTGTCAACGATGCACCAACGGTCAATCTGGTAACAACCTCGCTGACTTATTCGGAGGGTGCTGCAGCATCGACGCTTGCGTCTGGGGTGCTGCTCACCGACCCGGAGAGCGATAGCATCACCGAGGCGACCATCACGATCGCGGCCTCTGGCGCTGATCGCGATGAGGACGTGCTGGATGCAACGACGCCGTATGACTCGGATCCGTCTGCAGCCATTCGGGACACTTTCGACAAGGCAAACGGAGTCCTGCGAATCACCGGTACCGGTTCGTTAACGCAGTATCGGGACATCCTGCGTTCGGTCACCTATCGGAACTCCGACACCTCCGACCCAACAGCCACAAGGCGAACCCTGAGCTGGGTGGTCAAAGACAACGGTACTCCAGTTGGAACCAGCACGAGCGCTGCATACGACATTAACGTCTCTAAGGTCAATGATGCTCCCTCTGTGACCCTGGGTGCCGTGTTGTTCTCGGAGTATCTGGAGGGTGCAGGGGTCAAGACGCTGGTCGGCACGTCCTCGATCACCGATGTGGACGATACCCGGCTCAACAGGGCGACCATTCAGTTCGATTCTGGTTTTGTCACAGGCCAGGACGTCCTCAACGTGACCAGCCTGCCGGTTGGGATCTTGAGCGCCTGGGATGCGAGCAGGGGCATCTTGACCTTGACGGGTTCAGACACCAAGGCGAACTTTGCCACTGCGCTCCGCAATGTCACGTACAAGAACGAGAACACCTCCAACCCCACCGAGGGTACCCGGACGATCAGTTGGACGGTCAACGACGGAGACGCCGACAGCACCGCCGTCAAGCGTTCATTCTCGGTCAAACGCGTCAACGACGCGCCCAACCTGACCCTTGGCACCACATCGTTGAACTACGCCGAAGGGGACGGCAAGGCGATCCTGGACTCGTCGCCGTCGCTGACCATCACCGATGTCGACAGCTCGAACATCGCCTCAGCGACGATCACCATCTCCAGCGGGTACGTCAGCGGCGAAGACACGCTGTCGGCGACCGAGACGGGATCGATCAAGAAGTCGACCAGCACCAGCGGCGGGAAGTTGACCCTGACGTTGACCGGGACAGACACGTTGGCCAACTATGTCGCCGTCCTCAAGACGGTGACCTACGAAAACACGGATTCGTCGACGCCCACTGCCGGGACCCGGACGATCACATGGGCTGTCACCGACGCGGTCGACAGTGGGGATGGGGCGACCAGTACGGCGCAGAACTATACGGTCTCGGTCTCGGATCGCAACAGTGCGCCGGTCCTCTCCCTGGGCGCATCGAGCTTGAGCCCAGAATACAAGGAGGGGGACAAAGCGGCCCAGCTGGCTCCGTCTCTGACCATCACCGATGCGGACCATCGCGAGCTCCGCTCGGCAAGACTCTCATTCGTATCGGGCTCGTTCCAGCGAGGAGAGGATCAGCTCACGGCGACGCCGGGCGATACGGGCATCACGGTCTCGTTCAATTCGACGACCGGTCAGCTGAGCCTGAGCGGCCGTTCCAGCGTGGCGAACTACCAAACCGTTCTGCGAAGCGTCACCTATCAGAACACCAACACGGCCAACCCCTCCGAGACGACGCGCCAGCTGAGCTGGACGGTCAACGACGGAGTGGTCGACAGCGAGGCGCAGTCGTACCAGATCTCGGTCAAGGACGTCAACGACGCACCGAACCTGACTTTGTACAACTTTAACCTGAACTATACCGAGGATTCCGGCGCGGTTCAGGCCAATGTGAATCCACAGATCGTGGATGTGGACTCGACGCAGATCAAGTCGGCGACGGTCCAGCTCACCAGCGGCCGTGTCTCCGGCGAAGACGTCCTGGCGGCGACGGTCACGGGTAGCATCGCGCAGAGCTTCGACCCATCCTCAGGCACCCTGACGCTGACGGGGGCCGACACGTTGTCGAACTACACGACGGTGCTCCGGAGCGTCACCTACGAGAACACCAACCAGAACAATCCCAACACCGGCGCCCGGACGCTGACCTGGACCATCACAGACGACCGCGACGAGGCCAACGACACCACCTCCACCAAGACGACGGTGGCGGTCCGCGGACAAAACGATGCCCCCCAGTTCAAGACGGTGGGGCTGACCTATACGCTGACGAAGATCACCGAGGATGACCAGGGCAACGCTGGCAACACGATCTCGAGCATCCTGACGTCAGACGTATCGAGCGGTGGGGTGCTCACGAACGTCGTCACCGATCCGGACGGCACCACGAACATCGGGGTCGCGGTGACCGCAGCGAGCGCCGATAGCAACGGAAAATGGCAGTACTCCACCGACTGCACCCGTTGGAGCGATGTCAGCACGCTGACCCCTCCGCTCAGTGACAGCTCGGCCCTTCTGTTGGAGAACACGGACTGTGTGCGATGGGCGCCGGACGGAAAGAACGGCGAGACGACCGCGCCGAGCCTGACGTTCCGGCTCTGGGATCGCACGACGACGCAGACGGCAGGTCAGCGGGTGAACGCGAGCACCACCGGCGGCACGACCGCGTTCAGCGCAGTGGCCATCACACCGACCATCGCGGTCGAGTCGAAGAACGACAAGCCGACGATCAACATCTCCCAGGATCTCAAGGTCTCTGGCGCCGGCTATTCGGTCACGCTGGATCCCACCACCTCGACCGACGTCGACAACACCGACCGCTTCTGTAGCCTGACCTGGAAAGAGAGCAGCGGCGCGCCGGTCGGCCTGCCGAGCGGCGGGCGGGTGTGTGCGGACCTGTTGACCTGTGGCAAGCTCAGCTTCCGCACAACAGCGACCACGACGGTCGAGCTGTCGATGACCTACGCCGACAACTGCTCGTCGGTGACCCCCTCTGAAGACACCGTGACGGCGACGGAGACGGTCACCATCGTCGCTGGCAAGCCCTTCGCCGACGCCGGCGCCGATCGAGATGTCCCCGTCGGCGTCAGCATCAAGCTCGACGGGTCGGGTTCGACCGACACCGACGGCTCGATCACCTCGTACGCCTGGGAGCTGCTCAAAGCCGGGGAGATCCCCGAAAATGTCACCACGCATGTGAACCTGACCAACAAAACGACGGCCACACCGACGCTGATCTTTAACGACAGCTACATCACCACCTCTCCGAACGCCCGGGTCACCGTCCGGCTGACGGTGACGGACGACGCTGGAAACACCTCCACCGATGACGTCACCATCTACGCCTGCACGGGGTACTTCGAGGATCGGGACGGCGACAGATACGGCAACGCGTCGGCCTATCTGATCTCCTGCTCGGGCGATGTCACCGCGCTTCCCGGATACGACAGCAAGATTCATATCCCACAGGACTTCAACAAGGTCAACACCGACAACTGGCGGGGCTTCGACTGCCTGGACACCGGCACGGTCACCGATGGGACGACGTCTCTGGCCGCCTCAGCGATCACGACCAGGGTGACCTGGTACATCGACCAGGACGGAGACACCTATGGCAGCGCGACGGAGCGGACGCGAACGGTCGGCGGCGAGGCGCTGGCTGCGTGCACGCTCACCCAGCCCGCGCAGTCTTCGCTGCGGAAGGATGACTGTGAAGACAGCACGACGGTCACTACGACAGCGGGTGAGCGGCTGACCCCCAGCGAGCTGAACCCGCAGACGCGCTGGTACAACGACGTCGACGGAGATGGGTATACCGCGACGAACGCGGCATCGAGCACATACCTGATCCCCGACTCGACGGGCCGAAAGATGTGCCACTGCGCCTCGGACTGCGGCACCCTGACCGCCTGTGTGGCCTACACCCACAACGACGCAGGCGCGTACATCACCGAGAGCTGCGTCCCTGTCGATAACCAGGCCTGCAAGCGGAGCTGCGTGGGCGGTGTCTGCGGAGACGGCGCGACGCACCCGGGCATCCCCAGCGTGCTCCAGCAGTGCGATGATCCTGGCAAGTCGGGGGTCAACACCCCGTCGATCAAGTACTTCCCGCCTTCAACCAACTACAAAGACAGCAGCGGCAACGTCCGGGTGAGCAACTGGGTGACGTCGCGAACAAGCCTGGACTGCAACGAAGCCTCGGCGCTCGCCAACGCCAGCGCCCTGGAGCAGTGCGATCCCTTCGACGTGGACGAGAACTGCAACGGATACGCCGACGAGAAGGAGCCGAACCAGGCCAGCCTGATCGGGGCCAATAAGTTCTTCCTCGACAGCGACGGCGACAACTTCGGCCAGCAAAACCAGGTCTCGATCAGCTGTGGCACGACCCCGCCCTCGGCCAACTACAAGGCCTACCCCCGCTATACGATCCGCGCAGACAGCGCGGTCACGTCTCACGAGTACTACGAGGCGGACCTGGATGGGGACACAAAGGCCGACTGCTTCTGCCCGGACAACACGCGTAAGGGCTGCTACGACGTCAACAACCGGACCTGTTCGCCCACGGTGAACGACGCCCTGACGAAGATCTCTGCGGCGTCGGTGACCTGCACCTGCCCGTCCTCACGCTGCACCGAGGGCTGCCAGAACCCGGCGAAAGAGAGCTGCACGGTATCGATCTCGAGCACCTGTACCCAGGGCGCCCCGATCAACCCGGACTGGTTCAGCGCGTTCAACCAGTACGACTGTGATGACACCGATCTCGCGGTCTACCCGAACGCGCCCGAGGTGTGCGACGGCCAGTACAACGACTGCTCCGCGACGGGGTACTCGTCGACGGCCGCGCCTTCGGATGAGATCGACCACGACAACGACAAGTACGTCGAGTGCGCCTACAGCGGTGGCCCCTGGGCGAACCCCAGCCTCACCTTGAACGTGGGCTCGGACTGTGCGCCCAACGACTCTGCCATCTACCCGGGCGCCGCTGAGATCTGTGACGGCGTCTACAACAGCTGCGACACCTGGACGGACCGTTACGCGGACGCGACCGGGGACTGTTTCTGCACAGCGAACACCTGCAGCACGTCCGGGCCCAACGACTTCTGCGTGGACAGCAACAACAACGTGTGTACGCCGTCGACGTCGGTGTCATCGATGCTGGTGTATGTCGACGACGCCGGGGAGTGCTTCTGCCAGGACAGCCGAGGCTCCCGGAACTGTGTGGACATCACGGGCACCTCCTGCGCGCCCCGGAGCACGGACGGGTCGCTGTCGGTGACCCCCTACCGCTACGTCGACAACGATAACGACTGCCGGTGTGACAGCAGCACCGGGCTGGGCACCTGCGTCGACCTCAACGGCTTCACCTGCACCGCAGACGCTCCGCTCACCGATATGCTGACGCGGATGGACTGCTCGCCGACGGGGGGCCGGATCTCGCCGCGCGCGCCGACCAATGAGCAGGACAAAGACAACGACTGCTACGTCGGCTGCGACGCCAACAGCCTGACCTGGAAGGGCGGCGACCTGAACCTCCAGGGCTGCAGCACGAAGACGCTGGTGACCGGCCAGGACTGCGACGACAACGATAACACAGTCTATCCGACGGCGACCGAGGCCTGCGACGGCCAGTACAACGACTGCACATCGCCCACCTACTCGGCCAGCTCTGCTCCGGGGATCGAGACCGACAACGACGCGGACGGCTACGTCGAATGCACCTACAGCGGCGGCAACTGGAACGGCCCGCCGATCTCCGGCGGCAGCGACTGTGACGATGCAGACACGGCGGTCTATCCCGGCGCGGCGTCGATCTGTGATGGACAGTACAACAACTGCTCTCTGAACAGTTACGCGTCGGACGCTGCTCCCCTCGCGGAGACCGACAACGACGGGGACCGATACGTCGAGTGCAACCTCCTCACGAGCACGGTCTGGGCCGGCGACAGCAGCGTCATCGGCGGCAACGACTGCGACGACGTCGACCGCTTCGTCTACCCGGCCGCCAACGAGGTCTGTGACGGCCAGTACAACGACTGCGACAACTCCAGCTACGCTGCGAACAGCGCGCCGGCGCTGGAGCTGGACACCGACGCCGACAACTTCGTCGGCTGCACAGTCGACTCGACGACCGGCTGGCAGAGCAAGACCCGTCCCTACCCGTTCTACGCCTTTATCCAGAACACCCCGAAGACGATCTATGTGGCCGACTATGGCACGGCCCGGTGCTACTGCGACAACAGCAGCTGTCTACACAACGGCTCGACCCAGAACTGTGTGACTCCGGCGGGGTCGACCTGCTCGGGCTACACCGCCTCCAGCGTGAGCAGCTGCACGGCGCTGCCGACGACGGGGTATCTGGACTGCGATCCCAACGACGGGGTGGTCTTCCCCGGTGCGAACGAGATCTGCGACGGCCAGTACAACGACTGCAGCGACGCCAACGCCTACAGCAGCGGCGCATACGATTCGACCAAGGCGCCGCTGAATGAGACCGACAACGACGCCGACGCCTACGTCGAGTGTACATACAGCTCGACGACCACCTGGGCCGGGCCCAAGCCCTTCTCGGGGGGCGGCGACTGTGATGACGCCGACCGTGTCGTCTACCCCGCGGCGACGGAGCTGTGCGACGGCCAGTACAACGACTGCGACAGCTCCAGCTACGCTCCGACCGGCGCGCCGAACGACGAGACCGACGGCGACAGCGACGGCTATGTGACCTGCACCAGCTACGGCGCGACGAGCTGGGTGGGCGACGGCCGGGTGGTCGGCGGCAGCGACTGTGACGACGCCGACCGGGTGGTCTACCCGGGCGCCGACGACACGCTCTGCGATGGCCAGTACAACGACTGCTCTGGGAAGGACTACACCGAGTTCTCGGCGCCGAGCGATGAGATCGACGTCGACGGAGACGGCTGGGTCACCTGCGAGCGCTCCATCGGCGTGACCTGGAAGCCGTACCGGACGACCCTGCCCGAACCCAACCGGCTGTTCGGGTCCTCCAATGAATCCACGGAGTGCTACTGCCCGACCCGGGCCGACTGCACCAACGGGATGGCCAGGAAGCCGAGCCGCTGTGTCGACCAGACGGGCACGACGTGCGAGCCCACGGCCTGCGACGCCGTCGTCGCGGGGCAGACCCGACTCAGCGCGATCTTCTCGGGCAAGATCATCGACTGCGACGACGCGGACGCGACCGCCTTCCCCGGCGCCGGCGCCCTCGACGCACCGCTCGCCTGCACCCAGGACCAGGACGGTGACTTCTGGGGCAACGCCGCGGCGGGGACCGGCGTGGTCGTGGGGACCGATTGTAACGACAAGGACAACACCGTCCACCCCAACCGGGCCGAGACCTGTGAGAACCCCGGTCCTCAGAAGGACAACGACTGCAACGGCGACGTCAACTCGTCGGCGACGGTCACCGAGCTGGAGGGGTGGGATTCGACGGTCCACGGTGAGTCCTACCGAGACCGGGACGGGGACAGCTACGCGGGAACCGGCGAGCTCCCGGTCAAGGTCTGCGACAAGGACGCGCCGGGCTACTCGAGCCGAAACGTCGACTGCAACGACGGAGACAGCACCGTCAACCACGACGCCAAGGAGGCCTGCGACGGCATCGACAACAACTGCAGCGGCTCGATCGACATCCTCGGCAGCGATCGCTGCGTCACGATGTACCGGGACAACGACGGCGACGGCTACGGAAACGTCAACCTGCCGGGCTGTGTGTGCCCCACGGGCAACGCCCGGGTCGAGGACCCCGAGCGCGCCGGCGAGTTCTATGTCATCTCGTCGATGGACTGCGTGGACTCCGACGAGAACATCAAGCCGCTGAGCTGTGCGGACGGCATCGACAACGACCCCGATAAGGCAGACGGCATCGATGAGCTGGACCCGGACTGTATCGCCGGCCGCTCTGAGGATGGCACCCGGGTCGAGATCGCCCAGGAGTTCTTCGACAGCAACGACAACGACTGCGACGGTTTCATCCCAGCCATCGAGCTGGACTGCGACGACGACGGCGCCCGCCCCCAGCTCCCTGGCGGCATCAACGCCGGGCTGGCGACCAACTATGTGACCGCCAGCGACGTCGGCCTGGAGACCTGCACGACCGACTCTACCGGATTCCGCGATGTGGACTGCTGGGACCAGCCGGTGCGGATGGCCTGTGACAAAGAGACCGGCCTGTGGGGGCTGCAGTATCGGACCTCTGATGACGGATACGGCGGTCGATATCCCACCGGCCTCCGGACGTATCAGACCACCCCCTCCCGAACCGAAGCCGGCGACTGCGACGACCAGTGCCCGCTGCGGACCCCTGGCGCCCCCGAGGTCTGCGACGGCATCGACAACGACTGCTCTGGCGTCACCGTCGTCGACTCCGACAAGGACGGCCTGCCGGACTCCATGGACCCGACCCGCACCGTGTCCGGCACCATCAACAAGCGCGAACTGGACTTCGACCGGGACGGCGCGATGGAGTGCACCAACCCCAGCAGCGGCAGCGCCACCATCATCACCGGCCCCCAGCAACACTTCAGCGTCCAGTCCTGCACCCCGGCCGCCGCCGATGTTCAGGACTGCTCCAACCTCTGCTTCCTCTCCAACAAAGATCAGGAGGAGCGCTGCGACGGCTTCCTCAACATCTGCGGCGGCGAGGACATGGAGGGCCAGGATCGGGATCTGGACGGCCACCAGGAGTGCGGCTACTTCAGCACCCCTGCCGGCGAAGGCCTGGTCGAAGACGCCTATGTCGTCGTCTTCCTCAACAACGCGCCCACCTCAAGCACCGACAGCCGCGCCACCAGCCGCACCGCCGCACCGCCGTCCAATGAGGATGAGAACGAGGATGAGGTCGAGGATGAGGTCGAGGAAGACTCTGGCGGCTGGGACACCGGCATCCGGGACTCTGGGGACATGGGCATGGAAGACTCCGGGCTCACGGAAGAAGCGGCAGACGCCCAGCGGGGGCAGGCGCGGTCCCAGAACATCGCGACGGTGAAGAACCTGCCGCCGGGGGCGATCAGCCAGGCGGAGCTGGTCCCGCTCCTCCGCCCACGTGTCCGGAAGAGCGGCGCAGTCGCGACCTGCGACGAGCCCCTCAGCGCGCAGCTCCAGATGCTGATCGACCCGGTGCAGTTCCGCGAGTTGATGGCCGCCAACGACCAGCGGGCCGCTGAGCTGTTGATCCGGAACATCTGCAGCCGCACCGACGGCCAGTGCGCCCTGATCCGGATTTCGCTCAACGAAGAGGCCGATGATACGCTCTATAACGAGTACATCGGCGATCGGAACCGGATGACCGAGGCCTGCGAGGACGCCGAAGAGGAGCTGTTGACCCGCACCGTGTGGCGCCAGGAGCGCATCCTCGAGTCCCGCAAGACCGTCGTGGAGTGGGAGTGCAACCGGCTCTATGGCGTGCCCTGCGCCCAGATCTCCAGCACCTCACAGCTCCAGGTTGGCTGGGAGCGTTCGATGGCCTCGGCCGAGCAGAAGCTGGCAGCGGACACGGTGTGGTGGTTGGAGCTGGGCCGATACACCCCCCAGGCCATCAGCGGTGGCACCGTCATGGAGTGCTGGGGCGATCCGACCGACGCCTCGACGCCCCTCAGCGACAGCGTGGGCGGCGAGTGCGACGACAAGAGAGGCCGCGCCAACCGCGACCGCCCCGAAGGCCCGGACGACATCGTCAGTCTGTTCCTCGACGGCGGCGGCTCCTGTGACCTCTGCCTGGACGGCATCGACAACAACTGCGACGGCAACATCGACTGCGCCGATCCGTCCTGCGCGCGATGCTTCGTCGGCACGGGCTTCGGCTGCGGCGGCGGCAGCGAAGCGCCCTGCACCCAGGCCGGCTGCGCCAGCGCGATCCGCTCCGGGCCCAACGCTGACCGACTCGCCCCTCTCGTGCTGCTCGTATTCATCGGATTCGTCGCCTTCAGACGGCGCGCGTCCTGAAGCGGGCACCGCCCGGACCCCGCTTTCCCCAACCTTCCCCTGACACAACCCCGAGGCCGCCATGCTCGTTCTTCTCTCGCTGATCTCCTGCGCGCTCTTCTCCAACACCGACGATGATCGGGACGGGATCGAAGCTCCCGCCGACTGTAACGACAAGAACGCCCAGGTCTATCCTGGCGCCAACGAGATCTGTGACGGCGTCGACAACGACTGCGACGGAACCGTCGACGTCCAGGCGAAGGACGTCATCACCTGGTACGCCGACGCCGACAACGACGGCTATGGAAACAAGGTCTACACCTCAGCGGCGTGCACCCAGCCTGTCGGCTACGTCAACAACAGCACCGACTGCAACGACAACGCCTCGGCGGCCTACCCCGGCCACATCGAAGTCTGCGACGGCCTCGACAACAACTGCGACGGGACCATCGACAACAGCGCCATCGACAGCGCGACCTGGTACATCGACGCCGACAACGACGGATACGGCAGCACCGCCACCTCACAGGTCGGCTGCGCCCAGCCCTCCGGCTATGTCAACAACAGCACCGACTGCAACGACGCCTCGAACATCGTCTACCCGACCGCCCCCGAGCTCTGCGACAGCATCGACAACGACTGCGACGGCGACATCGATGGCGACGCGACCAACCCGACCACCTTCTACCTGGACGCCGACGGCGACACCTTCGGAGGCAAGTCCTTCATCGTCGCCGCCTGCGTCGCCCCGGGCGGCAGCTTTGTCACCAACAACACCGACTGCGACGATCTGGAGCCGACCGCGTTCCCCGGCGGCGTCGAGGTCTGCGACGGTGTCGACAACAACTGCGACGCCCAGGTCGACAACAACCCCACAGATCCGCTCACCTTCTACGCCGACACCGACAAAGACGGCTATGGAGACCGATCCACCGCCCAGACCGGCTGCGCCCAACCCTCGGGCTACGTCAGCGACAAGACCGACTGCAACGACACCTCGGTCATCAGCTACCCCGGCGCGCCGGAGACCTGCGACAACCTGGACAACGACTGTGACGGCTCGATCGATGAGAACGCATCGAACGCCACGGTGTGGCACATCGACATCGACGGCGACGGCTTCGGCGCCGCCCGCTTCCCCATCACCGCTTGCGCCGCCCCCTCGGGCTACGTCAACAACAAGACCGACTGTGACGACGTCGACATCAAGCGCTATCCCGGAGCCACCGAGGTCTGCCGGGACGGACGGGTCAACAACTGCAACACCAAGCCCCTCGCCGCCCTGGGCAGCTGCCGCGCCGCCTTCCCCACCAGGCTGTCCTCTGCGACCAGCATCATCAACGGCACCGCCACCAACGACTACGCCGGCGCCTCGATCGATGGGACCGGTGACTTCAACGGCGACGGCTTCAGCGACGTGCTCGTCGGCGCCGACGGGATCAGCAGCCAGGCTGGCGCCGCATACCTGTACCTCGGCAGCATCTCAGGCACCCTCACCCTCTCCGCCGCCAGCCGAAACTTCACCGGCATCTCTGGTGGCGATCGGGCCGGGTTTTCGGTCCACAACGCCGGCGATGTCAACCGGGACACCTACGATGACATCCTGATCGGCGCACCGGACCGGGCCAACAAGGCCGGCGCCGTCTATCTGGTTATGGGCGGGACGTCGATCACCAGCGCGTCGCTGTCCAGCGCTGGCGCGACCTTCACCGGCGTCGCCGCAGGCGATCAGGCTGGCTACTCGGTCTCGACCGCCGGTGACATCAACGGCGACAAGTACGCCGACGTCATCGTCGGCGCCCCTGGCGCCAGCAGCGGCGCCGGGGCCGCCTACATCATCAAGGGCAACGTGCGCGGCACCCTGGCGTTCTCAGCGTCTGACGTCATCTTCACTGGGACCGCCTCCGGAGACGGCGCCGGCGTGTCGGTCTCCGGCGCCGGAGACGTCAACGGCGACGGCTTCTCAGACGTCATCATCGGCGCGGACGGGGTGAGCAGCAGCACCGGCGCCGCCTATGTCTCCCTCGGCGGCGTCAGCGGAACCCTCTCGCTGTCCAAGGCCAGCATGCGGATGTCCGGCGTCACGGCCGGCGACAAGGTCGGCGCCTCGGTCTCCAGCGCCGGAGACTTCGACGGCGACGGCTACGCGGACCTCATCATCGGCGCCCCCGGCCACACCAGCAACACCGGCGCCGCCTATCTGGTCAAAGGCAGCAAATCTCCCAGCAGCGTCCTCTCCCTGAGCGCCGCAGACATCACCTTCACTGGCATCTCCACCGGCGACCTCGTCGGAAGCGCCGTCTCCGACGTCGGCGACGTCAACGGCGACACCTACGGTGACATCGCCGTCGGTGCCCCTGGACACTCCACCGACACCGGCATCACCTACCTCTACTACGGCAACAACGCCGACAGCGGATCGGTCGCCCTGTCCAAAGCCAGGGTCGCCGTCACGGGCACCTCAACCGGTGATAAGGCGGGATCCGCCGTCAGCGGCGCCACGGACGTCGACGGAGACGGGATCAGCGATGTGCTCATCAGCGCGGAAGCGCGGAGCACCAACACCGGCGCGGTGTACCTGCTCGCGCCGTTCGCCGCCTATTGAGCGGCTCACCGCTCACCATGCACAGCAGATGAGGTGAAGGCAACGCTCTGCCGACCTTGCGAGCGGTGTGCATTGAACGCGACCGCAGCGGTCAGCGTGAAGAGGGCTGCAGACAGGACATCGTCGGACGTACGAAAAGCCATGACAACCTCATCCGTGAGACCGTTGCGGTCTTGGTGGGCAGCCGAACACAACCGACTCACTTCCAGAAGACAAGGTAGCTGCTGAGGACGATGGAGCCACCGGTGACCTGCCCGTAGTTGGTGGTGTATTCGATCGTCGCGGTCTGGCCGGGGGTGACCTGGCTGGTCACGTCCCAGACCCAGGGGTCCACTTCTTTCCCCGGACACCAGCTGCTGCGGTTGAACCACCAGGTGCCATACTGGTTGGGGACGGTGCCTTGGCCGATCTGGTTGAGACACCCCAGCTGGTCCCCGATGTCCGGATGGGTGGCGCTGAAGGTCTCTGCGCCGATGGCGAAGTCATGTTCATGGTTACAGAACTCGGCGCAGTTGTCACCGGAGCCGAAGCCGTGTCCGGTGACGATGACCACCAACTCGACGGTCTTGGCGTCTGCAGGGACGTCGACCTGGATCGGGGGGTGGTTGGCTTCATAATTCTCATTGAACGACCCCCCTCGCCAGAGCGGCTCGATGCCCAGCGGGATCTTTTCCTTGCCTTCGTTGCCGAACAGCAGCCGCAAGGTGACGTCGTGTCCGACGCGGGCCCCCCGTAACTGCATGGTGTGCGGCCCCCCGTCCTTGAGGAGCGGCAACATCGGGCTGGCGTCCGCGAGCCAGCGCCCTTCCCGATGGTAGGTGGTGATGTAGCGGGCCAGCTCCAGATCGCCACAGTCGGTGGGATCGTCGGGGTTGCACAGCCAGAGATCCTGGATGGCGTCCCAGGCGTCGCAGTTGCCGAACTCCTGGCTGCCAGTGTCGCAGAGGTGGGTCAGATCGACGAGCATGGTGTCATAGCCCGCCATCGTCTCGGCGTCGGGCAGGTCGACGGTGAAGCGGTTCCGCCCGGTCCCGGCCAGGTCCTCATCCACCAGCAGATAGTAGGACGTCCAATCGGTCTGTTCGAGCCGGGCTTCGCGCTGCCGCTCGAAGTTGAAGTAGATGGGCGGATGGGCGGCATAAGACAGGTTGTTCTGCCATGGCCAATACCCGCCGTTGTTCAACGTCGCGCTGTACCGCTGCACATCGGCGAGCTGTCCCAGCTCACGGATGCGCTGATAGCGATCAATGGCGAATCCTTCATCGGGGCGGACCAGGGCGTCGTTGACCCAGTCCTCCAGATCCGGCCGACCGGCGGTGACCACGTGGATGTGCGCGTCGAAGTGTGCCTTCACATCGTCGTCGAGCTGTCCGAGCGCAGCATCGACGGCGTCGCGGGTGGTCTCAACGAACGCTTCGATTCCATCGTCATCGTCGGCGATAAAGAAGTAATGGGTGTTGCGCGGGCTCTTCTCAGTGAGGCTGACAATATCGTCAACCCGCCAGATCAGGGGCTCATCTTCAATCGGAGAGAGGACCCGATCATCCGTGACGAAGACATAGTTGTCACAGCCGGTGAAGGCCTCAAAGAAGCGCCACTCGCCCCGATCGGTGGGGAGGGTGAAGTCAGCCGCCAGATCCCGCCGGCCATCGCCGAACTGCCCGTCACGGTTGAGCGGGATCGCCGGGAGATCGTCCTCTGAGCACAGGGTTTCGGTCTCGGTTTCCTCCGGTTTGTCGGTTTCATTGTCCGACTGATCGCATCCCGTTGCCATCGATACCAGCAGCAAGACCCACCGCATCATTCACCCCATCGGTTCATCAGCGTATAAGATACCGTGTAAACGTGGTGGGAGAAAAGGAATGCGCGTTTCGCTGCCTGTGCTGCTGATCTTCAGTGTCCTGTCCGCCTGCGGCGATGGCGCCGATGAGCCGGGCGCCGCCGCGGCGTGCGGTAACGGAAACGTCGAACAGGGCGAAGACTGTGACGATGGCAACCTCCTGGGGGCGGACGGATGCTCGCCGACGTGCTCCACCGAAACCGGCGACGTCGAAGGGGAACCCAACGATGACGTTGATGACGCCAACCCCCTGAGCCTGCCCGCCACGATCATCGGCAACCTTCGCATCAACGATGTCGACTGCTACGCCGTCGATATCGCCGAGCAGGGCTCGGTCACCGGCCTGCTGCTGCCCGACGATGAGACGTCGTGCGCCGAAGATCTCGTCGTGGAGCTGTTTGACGAAGACGGCGAACGCATCGCAGCTGGCCTCCCCGATCCGGAGACCGGCTGCGGATCGCTCGACGCCAACCAGGAGACCTTCGCCCGATATCTGCCACAAGGGCAGTACTTCCTCTGTGTGCGGGGCGTCTTCGGCCAGGACGCCCCGACCTATACGTTGTCGGCGTCCACGGCAGACAGCTGCGACGAGCTCGCGCCCCTGACGCCGGACACCACCCAGGACCTCGATCGGGACGGCTCAGCCGACGTCTGCGATGATGACGATGACAACGACGGCGTCAACGATGACGTCGACAACTGCCCGGAGACCCCGAACGGCGCCGGGATGGACTATCCCTTCAACACTGCAGAGGACGGGTTTATCCGACAGTGGATGTCGCTCGGCCCGTTCACCACCGGCGCATCGCCGGGCGACTGTGAGCCGTCTGTCGATGACTTCGCCGCGATGCCTGACGGCGATGCCGAGCCCGTGCTCGGTGGAGATATCGTCAGCGGACGATACTGGATCGCCTCCTTGACGAACATCGAAGTGAGCGCAACAGTGTCGTTCCTCGACTTCTACAATGTCACCGCGCCACGGGAATCCTATGTGTTCACATGGATCTATTCACCGACCACCCGGGACGCCCAGGTCGCCATCGGCGCCGATGACGGCCACCGGGCCTGGCTGGGCGGCGAAGCGCTCGGATTCAGCGCCGGATGCCAGGGCGTCTACGTCGACCAGTTCCGATACCCCGTGACCCTCCAGGAAGGATGGCAGCCGCTGCTGATCAAGATTCGCGACAACGGGGGCGGATGGGGCGTCATCGCCCGGTTCCTGGACGACGCCGACGAGCCGATCACCGATCTGGAAGTATCCTTTGAACCCGATTTCTGGGTGGATGACCAGCGAGACACCGACGGAGACGGAATCGGCGATGTCTGCGATCCGCAGCCATAACCGCAGCCGCAGCTGTGCTCTCTCCGTCGCTGTGGTCTCTCCGTCGCTGTGGTCTCTCCGTCGTTATCGACGCACCATCTCCCCGGGCTCAGACTGGATTTGGGCAATTGACGTGTCATTGGACGGAGACTCGCCCTGGAGCCAGAGGCACTCCCCGAGCATGGCGATGCAGATGGCAAGGAGCAGGCGGAGCATGTCCGATTGGATGAGCATAGATTCTCTCCCTGGGGTTCGCCCTTGAGTAGGGTCTGCTTCTTCACTACGGAGTGCAAGAGAAAACCGCGTCAGGAAAACCGGTTTTTCTTCTGCACCATCGGTCAGTTTGCTTTCTATGCATTGGACACCTGATGAACCCAGACAGCCAATAACCATCACTTTCATTGGATTACAGCACGCCGGATGCCCCTCCTGATCGGAGGTACAGAGCCCTCCGCACATGCAACGCGTGTCCGTCCCATGCGCCACATATGTCGCGGTTGACCTAAGGCTTCCATGAACTCTACATCGTAGGGCGCAGAGACGTCACAGGCGAACCGGGCGAACAGGTCTATCCTCACATCCCCCCTCGCTCCAACGGGGCGGACAGACCGGAGAGACCTCATGAACCTGCTGTTTTTACTCGCCCTCACTGCATGCCGGAATGATGAAGGCAACGACAGTGGCTTCTCTCGAGCCGAAGCCGAAGATCTTCGCCAACAACTTGAAGACCTCGAAGCCACCGTCGATGAACTCCAGGCCCAGCTCGACGCCTTCGAAGAGAACACCGACGTCGGAACCCTCGCCACCGCCGTCGACGCCTTGGAAGAGAACACCGAGGATCAGGAAGATCGCATTGCCGCCATCGAAGACGCCCCCTACGCCACCGAAAGCTGGGTCAGCGAGCGGGGCTACGCCACCCGGTCACAACTCAACGCCGTCGACGCCCGCGTCACCATAAACACCACAAACATCGCCACCAACGCTACGGGCATCGCAGACAACGCCACGGGCATCGCAGACAACGCCACGGGCATCGCAGACAACGCCACGGGCATCGCCACCAACGCCACGGGCATCGCCGCGAACACCGCCGGGATTACGGCGAACAGCTCCGCCATCACCACCAATGGCACCAACATCTCCACGTTGCAGGCCAACCTGGCTACGGCGCAGACCGACATCAGCGACCTGCAGACCGACCTCGACGCCGCAGAGACCAACATCACCGACCTCGACTCGGCGCTCACGACCGCACAGGACGACATCACCAGCATCCAGGACGACCTCGACACCGCTGACCTCGACACCCTCGGCTCCGATCTCGCCGACGCGCAGACCGCCATCGCCGCCCTGGAGACCGAC
>JBCBLB010000514.1:0-7222 GCA_038520555.1 Myxococcota bacterium
GACTTCGATATGGTAGTTCTCCGGCACAGAGTCTTCCTGATAGTCCGACACATACCATTCGATGGGGAAGTCCTCCCGCTGCCAGACGTGCCCGAGATGGTTCCAGGCCATCGCGTCGCCGCTCCCAAGGAGGAGCATCGTCAACATAGGGGTCATCGGGACGCTCCTTCAAGGTCGATGGTCTGCGCAGGGCTGATGCGGCGCAGCTTCTCGTTGCTGACGCCGGGGATCGGGTTGCCATCCCACCCCAGAAGCATCCGCTCACGGATCTGATCTTCGAAGTCATAGATTTCGACCCGATCCGCCTCTGCCGGCAACGGCAGGAAGCGATGGTCGTAGTCCATGCGCACCGGGACATGGTAGCGATGAACGATCTCTTCACGGGTGTAGGGGTCGATCAGGACATTGAACTTGCCCTGGAACATGCCCACCGGGACGCTCCGGTTGCTGTTGAGGTGCTCCACGAAGAAGTAGGCTTCTTCGCCGACGTCAAAGCGTGCGACGCCTTCAACCAGGGTGGCTTCGCTCGACCAGATGCCGCCCATCTGCTCAAGGACGATGAGTTCGGTCGAAGGGTCTCCCTTGAGGACACGCTGCACTTCAACCTGTGCATGGGTCCAGACGCCGCGTTCGTCCTTCTCCGTCCAGACCTCGGTGACGGTGCCGCGGACGATCAGCTCGGAGGCATCGACAAGCTGGGCGTTCGATAACTTATACAGGGATGTTGCTCTGGCCTGGCCAGACAGGCCCAACCCGATGGCGAGGCTTGCGACAAGCAAGGGAGTCCGCATGTGTTCCTCAGAATTGCAGGAGCAAGTTCTTGGTGTCACAGGACCCAGAAGCCCCGTGAGCTGTTCAGTCAGCTAACCTAGCGGTTGTATAGAGCGATCGTCAAGCCGAGTTGTTCACACTCCAACAGCCGGAGCGCGAAACACCCTCGCGGGACGCCGGTGCGACAGGGTCTTGACTTTCAGGCCTTCATCACCTAACCATGCCACTGCTTTGCAAATTCGATCCTCGCCCACACTACCCCTGGTGCAGGGACTGATTCCAAAAGATCCCATACCTCTCCCAGAGCAAACCGAGCCTGATGAGCTCGTCAAGGACATGACCTGATGTCAACCCTCTTCCGGCTGCTCACGCTCTCGGTCGCGATGACCGGGACTGCAGCAGCCCAATCCGTGACCAAAGGCGTCATCAAAGGGACGGTCGTCGACGACGGCGACCTGGCCATTCCTGGCGCGATGATCACCATCACCTCCCCCAACCTGATGGGCGCGCGTGAGGACCAGACCGACGCCAACGGCCGCTTCCTCTTCAGCGAGCTGCCGCCGGGCGTCTATGAGCTGGTGGTGACCCGCAACAACTTTGTTCCTGTCAAGAAGACGCGCATCCAGGTCAACGCGAGCGCGAACACGATCATCAACATCAAGCTGTCTCGCGCGGAAGATGGCGCCGATGACGAGATGATCATTGAGGAGAGTCGGGCGGTCATCGACACCCAGTCCGGCGACCGCGGCAGCGTCCTGACCAAAGACTTCCTGCAGCGGCTGCCCGCAGGCCGAAGCTATCAGTCCGCCGTTCAGCTGGCCGCGGGCGTCACCGGTGGCGCCAACGCCAACATCGGCGGCGCATCTGGCGATGAGAACACCTACATGTTGGACGGGGTCAACATCACCGACCCGGTCACCGGCACCTTCTCGCTCAACTTCAACTTCGACGCGATCGAACAGCTGCAGGTCATCACCTCGGCGTTTGACCCCGAGTATGGCCAGAACCTTGGCGGGGTCATCAACCTCATCCCGATCTCGGGGGGCAACACCTTCGAGTTCGCGCAGGACGTCCGGTATACGAACGGAGAGTGGGGCCCCAAGCTGGACACCACCTACGCTGCGGACGGCCAGCAGCTCGCGCCGACTGACTTCGATCGGTCGTTCACCACGATCCTGGTCAACACCACCGTCTCTGGGCCGATTGTTCGGGATAAGGCATGGTTCGCGGCGTCATACCAGCTCGCGCG
The DNA here is from genome assembly GCA_038520555.1 of Myxococcota bacterium. GTDB lineage: Bacteria > Myxococcota_A > UBA796 > UBA796 > UBA796 > JBCBLB01. The sequence continues at coordinate 2,021 of JBCBLB010000514.1, forward strand.
ATCGATCATCGCGCAGACCGGCATCGATCTGCCGCGGGACTATGAAGAGCACTCGATCTATGCCAAGATCACGTTGCAGCCGACGACAGCGCATCGGCTGTCCCTCCTGTTTCAGTCGGATCCGACGACCATCGACAACATCGACCAGACCGATCGGTTCGTCTCTCCTGAGGCGCAGGGGCGTCAGGCTCAGGGCGGCTTCGTCACCACCGGGCAGTGGGATTGGTTCTACAGCCCGGAGGTGTTCACCGAGACCAAGTTCACGGTCCAGAAGAGCTGGATCGAGACCTCCTCGGTGCCCTGCACCCACAACCAGGACCTCGGCTACCACCCCTGCGAGCCGGACGAGCTTGAGAACACGATCGACTACACGACCGCGGGTCGTCTGGGGACAAACCAGGCCTTCGACAGCGGCAACCGGGTCTTCTTCAACTTCGACGACCGGTGGCGGTTCGTCCTCGGCAGCAAGATCAGCCTGCTCCAGCTCGAAGCGCTGGGGACGCATGATGTGAAGGTCGGCATCAACGTCGATGTCCTGTGGCGCAATCAGATCTTCGGCGCCAACGGGAACATGTACTACAACGACATCAACAACCTGTCGTTCAACCCCGACACCTACACGAACTGGTTCTGGGTCGAGTACAGCAACCCCCTCAGCTACAGCTCGTTCTCCAACCAGCTCGGTCTGTTCGTCCAGGACATCTATCAGCCGGTCCCCAACCTGACGTTCCGCTATGGCACCCGATATGACCGGGCGACCTTCCGGAACGACGTGGGGGAAGAGATCATCGACGTCGGCGTCTTCGCGCCGCGACTGAGCATCATCTGGGATCCGTTCTCAGACGCACGGACCGCGATCAAAGCCAGCGTCGGTCGGTTCAACAACCCCGGCCGCATCGGGATCGCATCGTTCCTCTCTCAGGGTGATCTGGGCGCCAAGCTGATACTCGGTGAGTTCTTCGACGACTTCACGTCAGATTCCAGCAACGTCAACACCTACTCGCCGATCGAGAACACCAACTTCCTCCACGATAAGACCACCATCCCTCGCTCGGACGAGTTTTTGGTCGGGATCGAGCGTGAGGTGGTCCGAGATCTCGCGGTGAAGACGTTCTTCAATGGAAAGTTCACCCGTAACCTGTGGACCTTCGATGAGGTCAACCTCATGTGGGACGCAGACGGCTACAACCTTATCGGCAGCTCTGACGGAACGTTCATTCCCTATAGCCGACTCCGTACACCGGACATTGGCCAAAGGACCTACTACCGGTGGGACCTCATCGTCGAGAAGGTCCGCTCGAACCGCTGGGAAGCCCAGATCAACTACTCCTTTACCTCCAGCCGCGGTACGGTCCTTGGCACGCCGAGCGGCTTCCTGGCGGTTCCGCAGCAGACCGAGTTCTACCTGAACAGCTTCCTGGGAACGGACATCCGCCATGACATCTCCGCGGGGGTCTCCTGGGATGTGCCCAACGATCCATGGACGACGCGGCTGGGCCTGCTGATGTTTTTGGAGAGTGGCTACCCCATCACGCGTGTCTATAGCAATGGTAACGTCGGCGGCATCGGCGGCTCGACCATCATCTTGAAGGAGACGGTCGGCAGCTACGCGCGGACAGTGACATGGTGGGATACCAGCGTTCAGATTCAGCAGGCCGTCCCGGTTCGGAAAGGGCAGCTGTTTGGTGTCGCCTCTGTCGATAACATCACCAACTGGCGCAGCGGTCAGGTCGCGGGGTTGTCCTTCGACAACCGCTGGATTGTGACCCAGCGCCAGAATCCCATCCGCCTCACCGTCGGTGGACGCTATGAATTTTAGGAGAATCATCGTGACTCAACGAACCGCGCTTCTGTTGTCGGTTCTCGCCGCTGGGTGTGCCTATGAAGAGGAACTCCCTGAGACGGACCTCAACGGGACGATCCGGTTGCCCATCGCAGCCTCTCAGTTCCTCTACGAAGATCCCGAGACCGGCGAAGCTCGTGTCGTCGACGATGCGCGCGGCCTGGGCCCGGTCTACGTCGGTGCATTTCCGTCGATCCAGGACGATCTCTATGAATTCCCCCACCCGGAATTCGGGCCGGTGCTCAACCCCACCCGCGACGGCGACACCTATCCCTACGGAGGCACCTCGGTCGGCCGGTTCGACTGGGCGTGCTACCAGCAGATGATCTGTCAGGTGGTGACCGGTCGGTTCTCCTCGTACGACGATCTCCTGGATTACTTCGCCAACGTCCTGAATAACCCGGTCTCAGACGCGGAAGGCGTTCCCGTCACCAGCGGGACCGCGTTCCAGGAGCGCTGCTTCGAGGTGCTGTTCATGACGGGCGATCAGGAGCTGCTGTTTGTCGATCCGGAGACGGACTTCTCGGTCAGCAGCGATGGGCAGTTCTATGAAGCAGAGATTGAGCTGCCTCACGTCATCTACAACGAAGGCATGGTGGTCTGGGCGTGGATGGATATGCCCTCCCCAAGCTATCAGTTCAGCACCTGCAACGAGTCTGAGGGCGAGAACATCCTCTACTACGCTGAAACCTACCGGGCGGGGACCAACAATATTGACCTGCTGAACTTCCCTGGAAACTATATCGACTCGGGTGACTGGATCGCACAAGAAGGAGCGATCATCAACCAGCCCGGTCAAGACTTCGAACTGGAGCTTGGGTTTCATTATGTGGTTGAGTAGTCTACTTCTGGCCTCTTCGATGATCCTGGGCTGCGATCGCAGCGGCGCAGACAAGCTGCCGCAACAGAACGACGACTTCCCTGCGGTCGTCGAGCTGGGCGAGCTGGACGTGATGACGTCTACCCAGCTCACCGCGATGCAGGATGAGATTCGGAGCACCATCCGCAATGGGGGGACGCCGGCGCCTTCGGAGTGGTGCGATAGCAGCGCTGATCTTCCGCGAGAGTCGGTCGGCGACCGGCTGCAGGCGGACGGGAACAAGCTCTGTCACTACGGCCAGCTCGGCGTCGCACAGATCGGTGAGACGGGCGGCGCGACCTTCACCTTCCAGGGGACCGGCGCTGCGGTCTGCCTCATCGTCGATCCGGAGACGGTCTACTGGAACCAGTCGGTCGCCCGGGAGAGCCCGCGGATCGAGTACTCCTACCCAGAGCTTGAGGAAGACGACGGCGACATCGATCTGTTCGCCGGTCTGTCGGCGTACTATACCGGCAGTCCGGGCATCGAGCTGGGCAACTTCAGGGGGTTCTACACGGACAGCCTGGGCAACCAGACGGAGATCGAGTACGGCCTGTGTACCATCAACGGCTCCAACGACACGATCGCACGTGCGGGGCGGGGCACTGCTGAGTTCTGCACGATCGACACCGCAAATACCGAAGGCATTGAGCATACGGTTGTTCTTGAGACGTGGTCGGTGCCGCTGAACGACGGTGTGGTCTCCTATGGCGTCGCGCTTGTCAGCGGCCGCTGCTCGGATGTCAACGAATGCACGCTTCTGGCCGAGTCGCTTGACTTCGACAATGTGCCGAAAGAATGCACTCCTCAGCTTGAGGCGGCCTTCTGCGAGCGCCGCGAGCTGGCCACCTTCTGCTGCGTTCATCCCGATATGTGCGGTGAAGACGTGACGGACATCCAGTGCAATGAGATCTTCGACGAATATGACGTCCGCAACGCTGGAGAGCTTCGCGATGTCTACTGCGATGAAGCCGGGAAGTGCTGCGACCCATGAGCCGTGATCTGGCGTCATGAGCCCCATTCGATGTCGTGAGCCCCATTCGATGTCGTGAGCCCCATTCGATGTCGTGAGCGCCGTCCCATCCGGGACGGCGCTTTAGTTTGCGGGGAGCGCAGTCTTCGGTGCGAGGTTCTGGGCCGAGGCCGGCTTTTCCAGTGAGCGGAGGAACGGCTTGCCCTGGCTGTCGCGGTCCAGGGCGACGTCTTCCGCGAGCCGCGAGAGGTTCTGGTACCGGCCGTCTTCGATGAACCGGGCGCGGCCCTGGGGGGAGCGTGCCAGGACGCCGACGGTCCCCGACGGTGCGGGGATCATGTCTACGATCGTGTCATCGGGGCTCAAGGGGATGGGCGGCAGGGTCTTCAGCTCGCGGCCCGCCAGGGAGAGCCACCGCGGTGTCACCGCGGCGCCGTCGGCGGTTCGCTGGAGGATGACCAGAGACAGCCCGCCTGGGTTGTCGCCGTCGGCGTTCAGCAACCCGAAGCGAGCGTCGACGAGGGGCTGGTCTGGTGTGCTCGCGAGCATCCGCCGACCGCCAATGGGGAGCCCCTTCTCTGCGCCCGCGGTGTCGCCGCTACGGACGGTGTGGATGTCGATGGCGCCGTCGTTGACCACGAGGACATGCATCGATCCGCTGTCATCGATCATTGAGCGGATGATGCCAGGTTGGGCGTTATAGCGGCCGATGCGGCGGTAGGTGGGGCGGCCCGCGGCAGAGAGGACCATCATCTGCAATTCGCCGGCGTCACCGCGGGGCGCCGGGATCCAGATGGGCTGATACAGCGCGCCGTCCGGCGCGGTCATGCCCCGGGCAGCGAGCGTGATCCGGGGCCACGCCACGGACAGGCGCTGCGGCGGAGTGCGCAGCCGATGATCCTGGAGCCGTGCGTAGCCCAGGGTGCGATCGTCGTGCATCCAGACCAGAAAGCGGCTGCGGTTGTCCGCGCTGCGGGTGGCGGTGAGCATCGGGGAGACGGCATCAGAGAGCCGGGCGAGGTGATACTGCCCGCGATAGGCGCCGGGCTTCTGGACGATGCCATCGATCAGGTAGAGGTCATAGCCGTCGGCGCCCTTGTGCAGCCAGAGCACGGTGTCCTGGGTTCGTTCGCCGTGGAGGGCGGGCAAGCGCAGATCCGCGGCGACCGGCTGGGGGGAAACGATCTGCAGGGTCGCTGGACCGATGGTGATGTCGGACGGCTCCAGATCCAGGTGTACGGCCAACTCATAGCGGCCCGGCTTCAGGGCGCCGCTGCTGGGCATCTCCAGCAGCACTTCGCGCATGCCACGAGGCGGGATCTCCCACTGCGCGTCGCTTGGCGCCTCCAGGCGGTTGCTGCGGTTCTGGACGCTGCCGTCGGGGGACTTCATCTCGAAGCGGACGAGGTCGAAGCCCGCAACAACTCCGCTGCGCCCATCTCGATGCCAGACTTGACCGCACGGTTCGACCTCGTCCGCTTCGAGATGAAGTCCCCCGACGGCAGCGTCCAGAACCGCAGCAACCGC
>JBCBLB010000945.1:0-2667 GCA_038520555.1 Myxococcota bacterium
GCTCAGCTCTGCTCTTTGGGTTCACCGCGGGCGAAGATGCTGGCGACGAAGGTGAGGACGTCGGTGGCAGACTGCTCATCGTAACCGTAGTTGTCGATGAGCCGCTGCTTGACGATGTCGATCTTGGCCTGCGTGTCGGGGTCGACGACCGAGCTGACCAGGCTGGTAAGCTTGATGCTGTCCTTCTGATCTTCGAACAGCTTCAGCTCCAGCGCCCGGTACAGCCGCTCGTTCATCCGGTAGTCGAACTTCTTGTTCTCCAGCGCGAGACCACCGATGTAGTTCATGATCTCGCGGCGGAAGTCGTCCTTGCGGGTCTCGGGGATGTCGATCTTCTCTTCAATCGAGCGCATCAGCCGCTCATTGGGCGCCTCATAGGCCCCGGTATAGGGGTTCTTGACCTTCTCTTTGAGGCAGTAGGCCTTGATGTTGTCGATGTAGTTCGCGTTCAGACGAGCGATGGCGTTCTCATCGGCGGCGATGGCCTTCTGGACTTCGTTCTTGACGATGTCCTCATACTCCTTCTTGACCACCCCGAGCAGGTCGCGGTAATGCTTCTTCCGCTCCTCATCGATGATGAGCGAGTGGTGCCGCAGCCCGCTCTCCAGCTCGTTGAGCACCATGAAAGGGTTGATCGCGGTCGAGTTCGCCTCACGGACAAGGGCGTTGGAGATCTTGTCCTGGATGTATCGCGGCGAGATCCCTTCCATCCCTTCCCGACGGGCGCTCTTCCGAAGCTCCTTGATGTTGTCTTCGGTATAGCCGGGCAGCGTCTTGCCAGAATACAGCTTGAGCTTCTGCAGCAGGGTCAGGTTGTGCTTCTTGGGCTCCTCAAGCCGGGTCAACACCGCCCACATCGCCGCCATCTCCAACGTATGCGGCGCGATATGCAGCGACACCCGCCGGCGGTTGAAGTCCTTCTCATAGATCCGCGTCTCATCATGGAGCTTGGTGATGTAGGGGACGTCGATCTTGATCGTCCGGTCCCGGAGCGCTTCCATGAATTCGTTACTTTGCAACTTGCGATACTCAGGCTCGTTGGTGTGCCCGATGATCACTTCGTCGATATAGGTCTGGGCGAACTTCTTGGGCTTGATGACGTGCTCCTGGCTGGCGCCGAGCAGGTCATACAAGAACGCCACGTCGAGCTTGAGAACCTCAACGAATTCGATGATGCCGCGGTTGGCGACGCAGAACTCGCCGTCGAAGTTGAACGCCCGCGGATCGGAGTCCGAGCCGTACTCCGCGATCTTGCGGTAGTTGATGTCGCCGGTCAGCTCGGTCGAGTCCTGGTTCTTCTCATCTTTGGGCTGGAAGGTCCCGATGCCCACCCGGTCCCGCTCACTCATGATCATCCGGCGGACCACCACATGCTCGATGAGCCGGGTCCAGTCCCCATCACAGGTCTTCATCAGCTCCCGATAGACGAAGCGGCTGACCGGGTCGAGGTCGCCCTCAAGGCGAATCGGATACCGGCCCTGCCCAGCCGCGTTGAGCGTCTCCAGCACCTTGGGCCGCATCTCAATGGGGATAAGCTTCAGCGGATCTTCATTGAGCGGCGAGGCGATCACTTCGCCGTCGGGCATCTTCCATGAGAAGGTGTACAGCCGACCATGGGGTTGCTTGGAGTACCACTCCAGACCCTTCTTGATCAGGCGGACGATGGTCGACTTCGCCGAGCCGACCGGACCGTGGAGGAGGATGACGCGCTTCTCGGTCCCATAGCCGAGAGCCGCGGACTTCAGGACGTTGACGAGCTTGACGAGGTGAACGTCGATACCGAAGACCGCGTCTTTGCCGTTGTCGAAGGGGTCATCGAAGAACTTGTAGCGGACGATCCGCTTCTTGTATTCGGTATATTCTTCAGTACCGAAGTACATAATGAGGTCGTAGAGGCGCTGATAGGCGTTTCGCGCCACTGAGGGATCGTCTCGGACGATGTCGAGGTACGCCGCGAAGGAGCCCTCCCAATTGAGGTCCTGATAAGCCTTGACGTCTTGCATCGAGGCGATGAGGTCGATCAGAGATTCGTGCTGTTGGGGGGTCCCTTCGGCGTTGTCCTTGTCGTTGACGATCATGCGTGCTGTCTCCCTGGTTGGGCCCGCACAGGCTCCAACCGTTTAGATGCTTGACTGATTCCGCCAAACATGCAATATATAGCCGTTTCCGATTTTGAGAATGGTTCCGCTGCGAGTGGTGAAACCCGCTTTCCGAGCACAATCCTCTCGCTTCCGAGACATCCACACTCCCCATCGTCTGAAGTGTCGCGTCCTGAAGTTGAAGCGAGTGTTTTCAAGCGCAGATTGACTCTTGACAAAACAAGGGCGAAAACGATTCGCGAAGGAATCGTCACATCTTTTTTCCCTTCCACACTCAAACTATACCGCACTTGCCCAATGGCACTACCTAATTTGCCTTAAGGGGCTCCTCAAAACCCAACTATTCCCCACCCACCGGCACCGCCCTCAGCTTCGACGCAGCCGCAGGGTGTTCCACACATGGGGATGCAAGAGCGCAAGCACGGTCAGGATCTCCAGCCGACCGATCCACATCGCCACGAACAGGATCATCTTCGTCGGTGCCCGAAATCCCGCATAGTTCCCCATCGGTCCGATCGCCTCAAACCCCGGACCCACGTTGCCCAGGCACGCCAACGACGCGCTGAAC
>JBCBLB010000927.1:0-2905 GCA_038520555.1 Myxococcota bacterium
CCCCTATCGCGCCGCAGAGCTTGGCTACATCGATGAGATCATCCGCCCACAGGTGACCCGGCAGCGCCTGATCGAGGCCTTCGATTCGCTCGAAAAGAAACGATCGCGCAACCCGCCACGGAAGCATGGCAACATTCCCTTGTGAGAACTCTTCGTTGTGTGGGAGCGGTAGACTCGATAGAGGAATTTGAAGGGGTTCGGACCGGCAGTTGACGAACGCGAGTGATTCGGGTAATTGCGGTCGGTTAAACGAACCTTCATATCGGTTCTCAAGGATTCAGGAGACTCTCCCACAATGTCCGTCCGACTTCGTCTGAAGCGCATGGGCCGCAAGAAGCGGCCTTTTTATCGTATCGTGGCCGCCGACCGGCGCGCTCCCCGCGACGGCCGTCACATCGAAGTTCTGGGGTACTACAACCCCATGGTCGACCCTTATGAGATCCGCATGGACATCCCCCGTGTGGATTATTGGCTCTCGGTCGGCGCCAGCCCCTCTGACACCGTCGCTTCTTTGATTCAGGAAGCCAAAAAGCGCGCGGTTGAGGGGGAGCCCGAGCCGAAGAAGACCGCGGCTGCGCCGGAACCAGAAGCCGCACCGGAACCTGAAGCTGCGCCAGAAGCCGCCGCAGACGACAGCGAAGCCGCCGCCGATAAGGCTGGCGACGTCGCTTCTGGCGAGTAGTTCAGATGCGTGAACTGGTCGAATACATTGTCAAGCCGTTGACGAAGCACCCCGATGACGTCCAGGTGACCCAGATCGATGGCAACGCCTCGGTCATTTTGGAGCTGCGGGTGCATCCAGATGACCTCGCTCGGGTTCGTGGCGAAGACGGCGCCCCCTTTCGGGCGATCCAGCAGGTGCTGTCCGCCGCGGGCGGCGCCCGCAAGCCCATCCTGGATCTCATCGAGTCCGGTCGTGGCGCCCGACAGTCCGAAGACGAAGAGTAACAGCCCCCCCGACGACGTCGTCATCCTCGGCCGCGTCAACGGGGTCTTCGGCATCCGGGGCGAAGTCCGCTTGTTTTTGTACAACCCAGGCAGCGCGCTGCTTCGGAAGGAACAGGACGTTGTGCTACGCCACGACGGGGCCACTCGGACGGTTCGCCTGAAGAGCCGCCCCGGCGCAGGGAAACGCATCCTGGGACGCATCCACGGCGTCACGACCCCGGAACAGGCCAGGGCCCTCGTCGGTGCAGACATCCTGTTTAAGAAGGCCGATCTGCCGCCGCTCGAAGAAGACACCTTCTATCATCACCAGATCCTTGGGCTGCCCGTTCAGACCCCCTCTGGTGAGCTGCTCGGCCACCTCAGAGAGATCTTCTCATCGGGAGATGTGGACATCTGGCTCGTGCGGAGCCGCGATCAGGAGTTTTACATCCCCGCCATCGAAGATGAGATCATCGCGGTATACCCCGGCGAGCTGATTGTTGTCAGCGATGGCGACGCGGATGATATCGACGCGGATGATATCGACGGGGAGGAGTGAACGATGCGGTTTGATATCCTGACGCTTCATCCGGAGATGTGTGAAGGTCCCCTGTCGGTGAGCATCCTGGGGCGGGCGGCGGACGCCGGGTTGATTGCGTTCGGCATCCACAACATTCGGGACCATGGCATCGGGAAGCACAGCACCGTCGACGATACGCCCTACGGCGGTGGCAGCGGGATGGTCATGCGGGTCGATGTGGTCGATCAGGCCATCGAAGCGGTTCGTCATGAGGGCGGACGGGTGCTGCTGATGGACGCCGCAGGCGCCCGGTTCACCCAGGCCGACGCGAAGCGTCTGGCGGCCTACCCGCAGCTGGTGCTGGTCTGTGGTCACTATGAGGGGATCGATGGCCGGGTCCGTGAGCACCTGGTCGATGAGGCGTTTGGCATCGGAGACTATGTGCTCACCGGGGGGGAGCTGCCGGCGATGGTGATCGCAGATGCGGTGGCCCGGATGGTGCCCGGTGTGTTGGGGAACCCGGACAGTATTGTCGAAGAGTCGTTTATGCATGGCCGGTTGGAAGCGCCGCCGTATACCCGTCCGCGCGCGTATCGGGGTTGGGAAGTGCCTGAGGTGCTGTTGAGCGGCCACCATGGGCGGATCGCGACGTGGCGTGAAGCGCAGGGGGTGGCGCTGACCCGCAGGGTTCGTCCCGATCTGCTCGAAGAGTAGGGCCGGTTCGGCGAAGTATTTGACAGGGCCGGGCAGATCCAATAGTTTCCACCAGATTCGGCGCTGTAGTGTCTGTGGCGTGATGACCACGGAACCATCAAGCGCTGAGCCACCGAATTTTCATCCTCCCCCGGACGGGCTTCGTCTGTGTGGGACGAATCGCAGGATACCTCAGATGAACATCGTGCAGCAGATCGAGAAAGAACTCCGCGGGAAGAAGCCGAAGAAGCCGCCCGGCGTCGGGGACACCGTCCGTGTTCACGTGAACATCACCGAAGGCGACAAGACCCGGATTCAGGTCTTTGAGGGCACGGTCATCGCAGTCCACAATGGCGGCCACCGGACCACCTTCACCGTCCGCAAGATCTCCTTCGGCATCGGTGTTGAGCGCATTTTCCCGCTCTACAGCCCCCTGGTCCACAAGCTTGAGATCAAGAGCCGCCACAAGATTCGCCGGGCGAAGCTCTACTACCTGCGCGAGCTCCGCGGCAAGAAGGCCCGCCTTAAGGAAATCCGCACCCAGCCGGCAGATGGCGCACGTCGTCGTCGCCGTCGTCGCCGCCGCTGAGTGCCGCCTGCGCGCCGCTCCGCGGCGGCCATCGGCGCCGCCGCAGAAGCGCTGGTGTGTGCCGCGCTCCGTCGGGACGGCTGGGACATCCTCGCCACCAACTTTCGGGGCGGCGGGGGGGAGCTGGATGTTGTCGCCCTCCGCGATGGCCTGCTCCGCGTGGTGGAGGTCAAGGC
>JBCBLB010000384.1:0-9452 GCA_038520555.1 Myxococcota bacterium
GTCTTCTTCTGGGCGGACGTCCTGATCACCGTCTGCTTCGTGATCGAGTACGCCCTGAAGCTGCTGGTCGCCCCACGAAAATGGTATTTTATCCGAAAGAACCTTCTGGACCTGCTCGCCATCCTGCCGATCATGCGCATCTTCCGGCTGGGGCGGGCCGTCCGTCTGTTTCGCCTGCTCCGGATGCTCCGAATCATCCGCGTCGGCAGCGTCGTCGAGCGCCAGTTCGAGAAGATCAACGCCGAGCGCCAGAAGTTCCGGATGGAGAACACCGTCATCGGCGCCTACCTGTTCTTCTCGCTGGTGTTCGGCACCGTCGGCATCATGGTCTTCGAGAAGGGCGCAGACTCCGGCTTCAACACCCTCGGCGACGGGCTGTGGTGGTGCGTCGTGACCTTGACCACGGTGGGCTACGGCGACATCTCGCCGACGACCGCTGGGGGCAAGTTCGTGGCCACCATCATCATGTTCATCGGCCTGAGCTTCTACGCGCTCCTCACCAGCACCATCTCGACCATCCTCATCGAGCGCGCCCGCAACAACCAGGACGAAGAGATGGAGATCTCGACCCTGGAGCACCATGTGGTGATCTGCGGCTGGAACGCCCACGGCCTGGGCCTGCTCCAGGATCTCATCCCCCGGCCTGACGCGCCCCATGTCGTCATCCTCACCGACAACGACATCCCCCGGGTGCAGCACAGCCGGGTGTTCTACATCCTACAGGACCCCTCCACCGCGCGGGGGCTGGCGGCTGCCCGGGTCAAGCACGCCGACGTCGTCGTGGTCCTCGCCGATCCGACCTGGGGCACCACCCAGCAGGACGTCGACGCGCGGACGATCCTCACCGTCCTCGCCGTCGAGCAGATGCGCCCCGCCGTCCACACCATCGCCGAGCTGCTCAACACCGACAACATTTTCCACGCCCACAACGCCGGCGTCGACGAAGTGATGATCTCCGGACAGTTCACCGGCGCCATGCTCTCCCAGGCGGTCCAGAGCCCTGGCATGACCGACGTCGTCGATGCACTGTTCCAAGCCGGCGGTGAGACCGCCTTCCGTGAAGGGCGACTGCCCGCCCACCTCACCGGCCAACGGTTCCAAACCGCCGCCACCCGGCTGCTCACCGACGAACACATCATCATCCTTGGGGTCCGCCGCGGCACACAGCTCCATGTGGCGCCCCGGGAAGACATCGTCCTCGAAGCCGATGACCAGCTCATCTACCTCCAGCGCGATCCCACCCTCTCCGCGTCCTGATCACAGATAGGGGCGCCCGCATGCCCAGGTGACCAGAGCCAGCCGCTCCCCCCGAACCACCGCGGTGATGCGGTGGGGCAAGAACGATGGAAAGACCACCACCGAACCGCGCGGACGCATCTCCTCCACCGCGCGAATTCGATCCGCCTCGCCGGGCAAGCCCCGCTCAATCTGTAGGATCCCGCCGTCATAATCACTCGGCGAAGACAACTGAACCGTCATGCTCAGCTTGCGGTACAGGCCAGCATACGCCCCATACTCCGAACCATATGGGCGCGGCGTCTGGTCGACGTGCCAGCCGTACCGCTCGCCCACCGCATACGCTGTGAACTGAAGCCGTTCGAGGGCCTGGAAGTGAAACAGCCACCCCGCGGACCAGTTGGCCTGCTGGAAATAGGGGAAGATTTTCTCATACACGCGCGCATCGTCGAGCCATGCGACCCGAGAGCGTCGGACCGCATCATCCACGGACGCGGTCATCCCCCCCTCCGACAGCCCCGCCGATCGTCCCGCCGCGATGATCCGATCACAGTCCTCCTCGGAGACGGCGGCTGGAAAGACCACAACGGGCTGAGAGAGGATCACCAGCGGACAGGGCGTTGGAGGGATTGAATCATCGCAGAGAGGATCTCTGCGCGGGTCATCGGTTCGGGAGAGTAGCCCGCCGGGCAGACCTGATGGAGCCAGCTGCGAATCGCTGCCCGCCGATGCTCCGGCAGCGGAACACCGCACGCTTCATGCATCCACAAGAACCCGGCGAACAAGGTCCGCTGCCACTCCCCACGACACCCCGTCGCGTCGATGGTGATGTCCAGGACCGCCTCGATCGCATCGACCGGCGGCGCCCCGCTCTGGACGATCTCCCGGGCCGGCGCGAACAAGACGTCCAGGCTGTGGAGATGCCGGGGAAGACGCTCGACAGCATCCAGGATGCCATCCACCGAGTGCGGCACCGGGGTCTTCGGCTGGGTCAAGAACTGCGCTGCAGCAGACCAGCCGGTCAGGCTGGTGTTGGTGAAGCTCAAGACCTGCCCGCCATACCAGGGCAGCGTTCCCAACAGGATATGCTCCATCACGTCGATGAGCTGGTTGGGAGTGAGGACCTCTTCCTCTTCGGGATCACGGGCCAGCTCGCTCTCAAGGCGAGACCGCATCTGCTCGCGGAGCGCGTCCCGATGTGCCGCCGGTGGCGCGTCCCGAAGCGCGGTCATCAGGTCCGGCCAGGGCCGGACCGCTGCCTGGCTCCCCTGGTAGCCATGTACCCACATTGTCTTGTTATTTCCTGGCCGGGGCCCGACATGAGTTTACTCTGGCCGGCCCCCAGCTTCCAACCGATACCGCGCGGTCACCGCGCGGCCGCCAACAGCAGCCTCACCCGACGCCCCCAGATACGTCAGCGGAAGCTGGGGCTGCTTCCGACCACGACATCGAACCTGTCGGCGGTCATACTCCAACCCCGCCCGCTCCAGCAAACGCGGCACCCACAACGAAGCCGGCCGCCCCACCATCTTCAGATGAGACAAGTCCAGGTTGGCCAACAACACCCCGTCTGCAACCAGCCACCCCGCCGCACGGGCGATCAGACCCAGCCGATCCCCCACCGCATCCAACCCCCGGGCGCAGGTGATCAGATCGAAGTCCCGCGCCGGTTTCCATGATGCGATCGCCCCCGCCGTGAACGTCAGCCCGTGCGTCCCCGCGACCCAGGGAGCAAACGACGCCATGGGATCAACACCTTGAATGCTGATCCCATCGATCGAACCCAGCCGCTCGGCGGCGTCGATCAGCCCCCACCCCGAGCCACAGCACAGATCCAGCCATGCCGCCCCGCCCCGGGTCCGGGCCCGAAACTCTAGAAAACCATGCAGGTTGAACCCCAACGCTGCCGACATTGCGTCTAACGTCGCCCCTGTGTGCACGCTTCCCCCAACGTTCTGTCGTGAGTCACTGTCCAACGGCAAACCACACCTCCCCGTGAGATCTCCTGAGAAACTGAACACAATTACAGTACCCGGAAACGCAACCAGGATCAGCACCAGGAATTGTCCGCTTCAGCGCTCAAAAACCAACGCCCACCCTGCCTCATGACACATCTTTTGTCTCTACTCAGCCACGAGGAATCGTGCGCGTGGCCCGCTGAGAAGATCGGATTCGCCCCATTGCCAGCGGATCGTGCCTCTGCACCATCGCACACAGGTTCTCGACCTCAGACACCCGACGAAGAACGAAATCTGCGATCCACTCCGGCGTCTGCACCTCATCGTCCTCTCCCACACGACGCGCATCGAACGGTGGGCCGGGAATTCGAACGGTCAGCCGGCGATTGGAAAGCTGAGAGTCCGGCCAGGCGTGGAGCACTTCCAACACCGTCGCATGATCCGAACCGATCATCGCCAACGCGTTCCGCTCCGAGATCCCCTCGACAAACAGGGTGCGACGGAGCAGCGGGTCCGAGAACGCCACCCCGCCCTCCTCACCCTCACGACGTGCGCGCATCACCAACCCTCGCGGAGCATTCGGAAGCGTCAGGTCGATTTCCAGCCTTGCCGGCGCCATACGCAGATCCAGAGATATCGTCGCCTGCTCGCCCGCCAGCGGCCCCCGGAGCCAAAGAACGTCATCGCCATACCCGGACAGCAGCTCGCGATATTCGCGCAGCCGCAGGCGAACGGTCTTCAGCACCGTGCTCGGTGCTGAAGGCAGCGGCCAGAGCGCATCGATCGCAGCACCGCTGCCCTGGGCGGCGATCCCCACCAGCGCCGCCGTCGCCGCCAATACACCGAACAGCAGGTTCGGCTCAAGGAGAGCTGCCATGATGCTGAGGATGCTGCTGATGCCCAGCGCCAGCCCGATTCGGCGCCCAAAACGCCGAACCTGGTAATGCGCCTCACTTCCTGGTCGGGTCAGGTTCTGTCCGAACCGCCAAAACACCAGCCACCACAGCGTCCAGAGCAACAAAAACACCGGAACTGCGTTCAACACGGGAAACAGCGTCACCATGAGGAACGCAACGATCACGAACAAACCCCGAACCATCCGGGCCAATGGGAAACGCTCCGCACCCGCCGTCGCAGAGAAGACCAGCCACGCCATCGCCACACCGATCAACGACGCACCGAGGCTGCCCATAAAAAGCGCCACCATGGCCAACACCGCAAGCCGCGGTATGCTGGCACGAAGCACGCTCAATGCCCAATACAAACGAACCGCGCTGCCATGAAGAAGATGCCGACTCACCCCCTCAGTATATGTCGTTCACCTGAGCTGAAGCCACGCGGTCCTGGTTGGTGGTTTGGAGGTGTTCGCTTCAGGATAGGGCTCTACGCGAACCAATTGAAGGGTGTTCTCTCCGACGGCGACCTCCGGCAGCGCCGTCTCAGCCGGGTTCAGCTCCAAGGTGTGCGCCGCGTCACCGATCGACAGCTGAACCGTCGCCAACCCCGCCCACATGCAGGTCACATCCTTCGGACAGCGAGAGTCTTCGATAGACGTGATGTGGACCGCCACCCCGCCAACCGTACAGCTCTGACCATCCTCACAGGCGACAGGCTCCTCAACGGTGGGTTCTATGACGGTGGGTTCTGTGATGGTGGGTTCTGTGATGGTGGGTTCTGCCGATGTAGAAGGTTCTGGTGAGGTTTTCGGGTTGCAGGCGATGAGGGTTATCACAATCAGCATCAGCGGTCCTCTTCATCGGAGAACGAAGCGAGCGACCGCTTCGGTATGAGGGGTTTGAGGGAAGAGATCGACGCTCCAAAGGTCTGTCATCTTCCACCGGCCGGCCTCAAGGATTTCGCGGTCACGTCCCAGCGATCCGGGGTTGCAGGCGACATAGACGAGCGACTCTGCCGACTGCGCCGCCAGAAACCGGGCCGCCGCCGGGTGCAGCCCGGCCCGTGGCGGGTCGACCACGATCCACTTCGGATCCATCGGTGCCAGACGGGGGAGCAGATCTTCCACCTTGCCGGCGTGCCATTCGCCGGCGACCTGCTGCCGTGCAGCGTTGTCTCGGGCGCAGTCGATCGAGGCGGGGTTCAGCTCGATGCCGAGGACCCGCTCGAACCGGCTCGCCAGGTACAGGCCGATGGCGCCGACGCCGCAGTACAGGTCGAGGAGAGTGCCCGTCGGCGTCTCCGGCATGCCGAGCGCCTCAGCGATGGTGTCAAACAGGATCTGTGTCGTTGGCGTATTGACTTGAAAGAAGCCGTCATACGGCAGACGCAGTGCCAGCTCACCCACCGTCATATCGAGCCAGGGCTGGCCGTAGAGCACTTCTGCGAGGTCTCCGACGGCGACATCGGACAGCCGATCGGTGACGACCCACAGGACGCCGACGACCGGCTCCAAGGCCCCGAGCCGTGCGCCGATGCTCCGCACCTCATCGGGATCCGCCGCTGAAGAGGTGACCAGGATAGCGACCGTTCCCGATGCCCCCTCCCGCACCACGAGGTGACGCCAGACCCCGGTGTGGTTGTCGTTGTCCCAGGGTGGCGAGAGCTCTGCCTTCGAGACCAACGCGATGACCTGATTCATCGCGTCGCTCCCCAGCGGGCACCGCTCCAACGGCACGATCCGCGAAAACCAGCCCCGGGGATGAAACCCGAGGAACGAGCCCTCACGAACCGCATCCGGATCGTCCTTCTGATCTTCGGGGAGGAACCGGCGCGGCCCGAACGACAGCTCCAGCTTATTGCGGTAGCCGTAGCCTGCCGCTCCGCCGCGGATGTCGTGAATGGTGATCCCATGGAGATCACCGGCTGCGCGCTGGACCATTTTGTGCTTCTCCTCGCGTTGCTTCGCCAGCGGCATCCGCTGAAGCTGGCAGCCACCACAGACGCCGAAGACCGGACACGTCGGGTCGACCGAATCGGCCGGCTCTGTGAGAATCTCCAGCAAGCGGGCTTTGCCCTTTCGGCCAGGCCACGCGGTGACGCTCGCCCCGATCGAGGCACCCTTCACCGTCCAGCGACGCCCCTGTGCATCGACGCCGCTGCTGCCCTTCAGCTCCAGTCGATCGACCGTCAGCTCAATCGGGGTGCGCTGCTTCTTCTTCCGTCCCATGATCCCGTTTCCTCGTCGCCGAGTGCATGTTTAATCGCTTCGGGCGCCGTGAAACCGGATGATATCGCGAACCCCGACACAAAACCGGTCAATTGTGGCTTTTAAAGAACATATTGTGCCATCGTTCCGCAAAACCTCAGACACGCGAAACCTCAGACACGCGAAACCTCAGACACGCTCCGTCCGATCACCCTGGAGCACACACCTGGAGTGGGACACAGCGCGACGGGCAGCCTGCGCATGGCCCGCCGAAACAAGGCGCGGATGGCAGCGCCCCCGAGAACATCCGCGCGAACCACACCGAAAGCGGAACAGCGCCCTCCCAGGGCCTGCTGAAAACCGCTACAAATGGTTGTATGCAGGCGTTAAATGAAGAGGCCGGGGCCCTGGATCGGCTCCGTCGACAGGGCGCCACCGTCCATGCGTCGCTTGAGCGGCTGACGGTGAAGCTGCCTGACCCTGAGCACAGCTGGATGTCATCTCTCGGCGGCGTCCTGCTGCTGGTCTGTGGCCTGGGCGCCCCCATACAGGTGCTGCTGTTGTTGGCGCCTGGCCTACAACCGTTGTTCTGGGCGTCAGTCGTGGTGTCGCTGCTGTGTTGGGTGGCCGGTCATGTCCTGATTCTGCTCCCTGAGTTGGGTGCCACCACGCGACGGCCGGAGCTGACATTGACGCCACGCCTGCTTCAGCTGGGGGGACACACCGTTCCACTGGAAGAGATCCGCGCGGTGCGGCTGAAGCCCCGGGTGGATGTTGCAGTTCTGATCGTCAACGTCGATGGAACCGAAGTGCCGCTGGTTCGCAGCGGTCGACATCAGATGCTGGTGGCGCTCCGCGATCTGGTGGGACACCATGTGCGGCGGGTGCAGCGGACCCTGCAGGTCCAGGGGCACTCGCTGGCTCGGACGCCTCATCCACCGAAAATGCTGGAACGATTGCGTCAGATCCCGTGAGGAACACGCGGTTTGGCGAAGATCGTGATACGAATCCGTCGCCTGCTGCTGTTGAGGTTTTCGATGCTGCTCCAGTTGATGCTGCTGGTCATCCTGGCCTGCTCGTCTGGCGCCCCCCCAACCGCAACAACCTCCTCAACCATGACGACAGCACCGTCGGAGACGGACATCGCCGGTCTGAAAGCGGCGATGGACAACGGCTCGCCCATCCTCATCGATGTGCGCACCCCCAGAGAATATGATGCCGGTCATGTACCGGGCGCGACGCTGATTCCATTGAATGAGCTGGCCGGGCGGCTCGATGAGCTGGCCGCCCATCGTGAGCAGGACATCTATCTGATCTGTGAAGTGGGGGGGCGCAGCGGGCGGGCGACGTCGATGCTCCGCAAGCAGGGCTTCTCCCGCGCGATCAACGTCAGCGGCGGGACGCGCGCCTGGCGGGAGGCCGGCCATCCAGTGGATTAGGCGAGCGCTGCGGTTTCTGCTGCGGTTTCTGCTGTGGACGGGGTGGCTGAGCGTGCTGTTCGGCCTCGCCGCAGCGGCGACCCTGGCGGTCCTGCTGTGGCCGCGGTGGCTGGAGATCCAGGCGGAGACCCGGGCGATGGTCGACGCCCATCAGAAGTACCTGACCGCCCACCCCGGCTGGAGCTTCCCCGCCCGGGTCTATTCTGCGCCCTACGACCTCGACAGGCCCGCCGCGTTGGTGGTCGATCAGGCGAAGGCGCGCGGCTACGTTGAAGCCTGCCCGCCCCAAAATCCCGGTGAGGTCTGCCCTGAAGATGGCGCCGTGATCCTCCGCGGGGGCACCTTCCCAGAAGGGCTGCAGCCCATGGGGAACGACGGCTGGACCCGGCCGCTGGCCCTGGAACCCCTTGAATTGGGCGTCATCATCGGCCCTGACGCCGAAGTGCGCTGGCACCTTCCCCTGGATGAAGCGCCTGAGATGCTGCTGGCTGCCATCGTCGCCGCTGAAGATGAAGATTTTCGAGAACATGTCGGGGTCAACTTCACCGCGCTGGTTCGGGCCACCTGGATCAACTACCGGGGCGGCAATTACAGCCAGGGCGCCAGCACCTTGAGCATGCAGGTCGTCCGCAACCTCAGCCAGCGAAAGAAGAAGACCCTGGAGCGGAAGCTCGTCGAGATCGCCTCGGCGGTCGCGCTGGATCAGCATCTGGGCAAAGACGGTGTTCTCCAGATGTATCTGAACGCCCCCTACCTGGGACAGGCGGGCAACCTGTCCATCTGCGGCTTCGCCGCGGCGGCGCAGTACTACTATGGCGCGGACATCCGCGATCTGTCGCTGAGCCAGTATGCAACGTTGGCTGGCATCCTCCCAGCCCCAGGCCGCTTCGCACCGGACAAAGACCCGGTCGCGGCTCAGAAGCGACGGGACATGGTCCTGGGCCGTATGGAAGAGGCGGGCTGGGACGTCGAAGCTGCGCTGAAAGAGCCGGTGCTCGCGTCACCGCATCCGCCCCTGCCGGTGGAGCGCCACCCCGCCTATTTGCAGGCGACCCGCCAGTGGTTGGAGGGTCATGTGCCCGAAGAGACGCTCTACGGCGCCGGGCTTCGGGTGTTCACGGCGATGGACGCAGTGGCCCAGCAGACCTCAGAGGACCTGCTGCCGGAGGACGTGAAGTGGCTGCAGTCGATCGTCGGTCGCCGCGGTGAGGCGAACCTGGAGACGGCGGCGGCGGCGATCGATCCGAGCACCGGTCATCTGGTCGCGGTGTATGGGGGCACGCAGGAGACCTCGACCGACTTCAACCGGGCGACCCAGGCTCGCCGGCAGCCGGGCTCGTCGTTCAAGCCGCTGGTCTATGCGCTCGCGTTCAGCCAGAAGGGCGAAGACGGCAAGCCGGCGTGGCGCGCCAATGACACGGTGCCGAACAGCTGGCGTCGGTTCGAGGGGACGGATGGCTGGGCCCCGC
Organism: Myxococcota bacterium; assembly: GCA_038520555.1. Taxonomy (GTDB): domain Bacteria; phylum Myxococcota_A; class UBA796; order UBA796; family UBA796; genus JBCBLB01. The sequence goes on from JBCBLB010000384.1 coordinate 9,206, forward strand.
GCAACATCAGCGGCGAGTACACCTCGACGACCACGCTGGCGATGGGGTTGGCGTGGAGCCAGAACGTGGGGACGGCGTCGTTGCTGGAGGCGCTCGGCGGCCCGAAGCCGCTCATCGCGTTCGCCACGGACCTGGGCTATGAGACCGGCCATTTCCCCGAAGAGATGGGGTTGGCCCTCGGCCAGGGAGAGGTCACACCGCTGGAGCAGGCGCGTTTCGTGGCGACGGTCATCAACGGCGGCCGTCA
>JBCBLB010000632.1:0-5660 GCA_038520555.1 Myxococcota bacterium
GATGTGGGACATCTGTGAGCGGCATATCCTGGACACGGCGGGGTTTCTGGCCTGTGAGGATCGGACGTCGTATTGTTTGGACAAGCGGTAGCGGGCCTTAGAAGGCCTGGCTGAAGCGGACGTACAGCTGCACATCAGAGAGGCTGTCGGTGGTCTCCGGAGCGATCGGGCCGGCCAGCCAGACGCCGCCGAAGTTTGGATCGGCGCCCAGGAGGTCGGCCATGAACCCGAGGCCGAGGCTCCATCCCAGGGCCTGATCGCGGGTGTTGTCGGACCACCGCTCGACCGCTCCGCCGTCCAGGCCGAGCGACACCTGCATGTCGGAGGCCCAGAACAAGGGAAAGGGGACCGACGCGTTGCGCACGGCCATCCATCGCAGCTCGACCGAGCCGACGCCTCGGAGGTTCCCCAACGTGGCGTCGTCGAAGGGCAGCCCCTGGACGGCTCCGCTCCCTCCCAGGTTGTACAGCCGGTGCTCGACGTCGCCGGTGGAGACGCCGCCCCGGGCCCGCGCGCCCAGGGTGAGTCGGCCGGTGAGGGGGACGAGCTGAAGGGCGGTGAGCTGGCTGCTGGCCCATTGTTCGGTGCTCTCGGGCACGCGGCCGGCGGAGCCGGTGACAGAGAGCCGGTGGCCGCTTCGGGCGAGCGAATTGACCATCCGGGTGTCCCAGCTGGCGCCGCCGAACACCTCGATGGCGGTGGCGCCCGCATCGGTCGAGCGGAAGGCGGGGTCGAGCAGGGCGGTGCCGACGCCGCCCCAGATCCGAACCGGCCGATATCGTCGATCGAGCAACGGGCCGATGTACCGGAGGGCCGAGACCGTACCGCCGACCCGGTTCTGGGGGTCAGTGTATAGGCTGGTCCCATACAGCCATCGGGTGTCGTACTGTTTCCGAAACCCGAACGACAGCGAACCGCTGAACCGGGCCTGCTGGACGGACAGCTCGGTGGGGATGAAGGCGACGACGGTGGTCCATCGGTTGGGCCACCGATCGTTGGCTCGGGTGGTCTGGTTGAGGAGCCGGTCGGGATCGACCTGTACGCGCTCGGGCTTGAAGGGCTGGACGATGGCGGACTGGTCGGGCCCGGGCCCCAGGTTCAGCCGTCGACCGATGCCGTTGATCTCGACGATGACGGGCTCCATTGGGGCACCATCTTCCGCCTGCCGGGTGACTTCGATCCGCCATGTCTGGTCGGAAAGCGCCTGGACATCGAGGGAAAGATCCTGGGACTCCGGCCACGCCCGCCACTCCTCAAGCACGATGGGCGGGACGCCTGCGGCGACGGTTGCAGCGTGCAGGGATCTGCCTGCGAGCAGCGTATCTGTGAGCCGCCCCGTCGCACCGTCTCCATAGATGGCATCGATCCGCGCGACCATCGCGCGGCCTGGGCTCTGTCGGCGGACCACTTCCTGGAGATCATCCGCGAGGACATCACCGGGCCAGGCCTCATCGAAGACATCGCTGAAGAAGGGCAGCTGCCCGTTGTAAATCACATCGTCGATCTCGGGGATCCAGGAGACCCATCCCAGCGCATCGGTCAGCTCTGGGGGGTGCTGCTCGGCATCGAGCTGTGCGGCGGCGGCGAGCTGCCGTAGCCAGGGATCGGTGATCGGCAGATGAGACGAGAGGACGCCCAGTCGAACGGACTGGGCATGGTACTTCCACAGCCGGCCGCTGACCCGAAAGGTCCGATCAGAGAGGTAGACCACTCCGGGACCGGGTCGGGTCAGCCGACGCCGGAGGGGGGCGACGATGACGCGGACCGCGCCGACGCCCGGTTGTGGCCACCGTTCGGAGAGGATGGCCTTGAGGCGGCGGTCGAACTTCGGGCGCTTCTTCCGGTCAAGGATCTCGATGAAGCCGGATTTTGTGGTCAGGACGCGGATCTGGCCGTCCGGGATGGCGGCGAGGGAGAGCCGCTCGGCTTCCCCGGACCATTCCAGGACCTGTTCGCCGAAGGCATCATTGAGGGCGCCGGCGGCACCGGGGGGCAGGGTGATGCGGGCGTCCCACTGCACGGTGGCGGCTTGATCGCCGCGCATGGGCTGCGGGTGCCACAGGCCATTGGCGAAGACCCCGTGGCCGGGCACCATACCGGCGGCGCCGTACCGTCTGGGGAGGATGGCGTAGAAGCTCCATCGGCCTTCGTCGACGGGGGCGATGTGCACGAGCCCCTTCTCGGCACCATAGGGCCAGGTGCGGTGGGCGGTCAGATCGTCTTCGGGGTCGGGGAGCTGGGAGAGGACATCGCTCCACTGGAGGGGAGCGCCGTCGGTGACCACGATCTCCCCGGTGATGGTCTGGAGATCCGGGCGCAGGGTCGCGGTCAGCTGCACCCGGGGCAGCGACCTGGCGACGCCGACGCCGACGGCGACGAGCAGCCACAGCCAGAGGGTCAATACACGTAGCCGATGCCCGCGGAGACGGAGCTCATCACATCGGGGACGACGCTGACGCCGACCATGACCTGGACGTCGCCGCTGAGGATGCGGGTCCCGAGGTGGATGGCGGGGTTGGCGAACCCTTCGGTGAAGTCATCGCTGGAGCGGAAGCCACTGACCGCGCTGATGCCCAGATCGTTCTGTTCGGCGTCGGTGAGTCGGGGCTGCGCCCGGGTCTGAAGCAGCCCGATCCCGAGGTAGGGCGCGATGTCCGCGGTGTTGATGCCGACGGTCCGTCCGAACGGGAAGGTCTTGCCGATGGTCAGCGAGGTGTCCATCGTTCCCAGCGCGAGCTCCGGGTTCCCGAGGTATGCGGCATAGCCGATCTGGAGGGCCAGATCGGGGGCGCGGCTGTATCCTTCCAGCAGCCCCAACCGGCCCCAGGCGCCGAACACGGTCTGTCTGGAGAAGGCGACATATCCAAGCCGGGCGCCGGCTTCGAGGGACAGGGGCAGCCCTTTGCGGACCGTGATTTCGGGGATCCACAGGGCACGGGTCGGATCGGCGTCCGGATGGACCCGACGCCATGCGGAGCTGTCCTCAGCAGCGTCGATGAATCCGACCGTTCCGGCCAACGCGACGTCGAAGCCGTTGATGCCGCCGGTCTCGGTCGCGCCGAGGGGGCGGTTGGCGACGCCGGCGCCGAGTTGTTGGACGACGCGCTCATAGGCGTTGCGCATGGTCGTCTGATTGGTGACGTCTTCACCGTTGAAGGTGTCCAACGCCGACAGCTGAACATCATCTGGCCACGCCGCCATCGCGGGGGCGCTCCAGCACAAGGCAGACAACAAAGTGAGCGTCGCGATCTGGTGGCCCATGGACTCCTCGATACAGTGGGCCGATGGTACCGCACCCACCCCGGGGGGACAAGCGGTGGACGCAAACTCGACCTTGCTCAGCCGCCGATGCCGGTCATCACGCCTTCGAAGACAGTGCCCCCGTCCACCTCGCAGTGGTGTCCATCCGGCTTGCCCATGACCATCATGCGGATGTTGCGTTCCAGCGCCTGATCGCTGGCCCCGGAGCGGACCAGATCACGCAGCGACGGCGTGTCTTCATGGGCGAGGCAGGTCCGCAGGTGACCGTCAACCATCAACCGCAGCCGGTTGCAGCTGTCGCAGAACCGGTTCGACAGCGGCGAGATGAACCCCACCTTCAGCCCGAGCGCGGGGATCTTCCACGTCTTCGCCGGGCCGCGGCCGACCTTCTTGTCATCGGGGCGGATGTCATACCGCGCGGCGATGCGTGCCCGGACTTCGTTGGCTGGCACACACTCATGCCAGCGTGCTTCGAAGGGCATGTACTCGATGAACCGTAGCTGCAGGTCACCCTGCGCCGAGGCGCAGTAGTGGATGAGATCAAAGATCTCATCGTCGTTGTGCCCGCGAAGCAGCACCGCGTTGATCTTGATGGGCGTGATCCCCACGGCGCGGGCGGCGTCGATTCCAGCGAGCACCCGGTCGAGCCGACCACCGCGGGTGATCTCGGTGAAGCGGTCCGCCCGCAGGGTGTCCAGAGAGACGTTCAGACGCTTCAACCCGGCATCGGCCAGCTTCGGCGCGAGACGCGCCAGGGTGTGTGCGTTGGTGGTCATCGCCAGATCGTCGATCCCCTCAATGTCATTGAGGGCTGCGATGAGCGAGGTGATGTCTGATCGCAGCGTGGGCTCCCCGCCGGTCAGTCGGATCTGGCGGATGCCGAGCCTGGCGAAGACATACACCACCCGGGCGATCTCTTCATAGGTCAGCAGGTCGGCCTTCGGCCGCCAGCTCATGCCTTCCGCGGGCATGCAGTACACACAGCGGTAGTTGCATCGGTCGGTCACGCTCACCCGCAAGTAGGTGTGAACGCGGCCATAGCTATCGGTGAGGGGAGCCGTCATGGTCGCCCAACTATCCCAAATCATGGCAGCGGGCGCAAGGTCTTCGCCACAGCTTCCGCCACGGCCTTGAACGGCTTCGCGCGTTCATCGTCGGTCATTGAGGCGGGGTGGCCTGTATCCCCGCCTGCGCGGATCCGTTCATCGAGCGGAACCTGCGCGATTAGAGGGACTTCGTAGCGTCTCGCCGTCTTCAGCCCACCGCCCTGGCCGAACGGAAACATCCGCGCGCCGCCGGGGACATCCAGATACGACATGTTCTCCACGAGACCGATGATCGGCACATCGAGCTTGCGGAACATCTCGATGCCGCGGACGGCATCGAGCACAGAGACCTGCTGCGGGGTGGTCACGATGACCGCTCCGGAGACGTCGACGGCCTGAATCATCGTCAGCTGAGCGTCGCCTGTCCCAGGCGGAAGATCGATGACCAGGGCGTCGAGCTCTCCCCAGCGGACCTGCTGCAAAAACTGTCGGATGAGCCCCATCACCATCGGCCCCCGCCAGATGATCGGCTCATCGTCGGCGACCAGGAAGCCCACCGACATGCACTTCACGCCATAGGCTTCCAATGGGATGATCCGGCTCTGCTCATCGGCCATGGGCTTGCCCTTGAGGTTCATCATCAACGGCAGGCTCGGGCCATAGACGTCGGCGTCCATCAAGCCGATCTTCTTGCCCATCTTCGCCAGCGTCACGGCGAGGTTGACGGCGACCGTGGACTTGCCTACGCCGCCCTTGCCGCTGGCCACCGCGATGATGTTGGCGACGCCGTCGATCGGCTGCTTCTGGATGGGGCCACCGTGGGGGCCCATCCCCGGGCCGCTCATCCCCCGAACCGGATCCTTGCCCTGCTGCCTGCCCTGCTGCCTGCCGTGATCGTGGCTGTGTCCATGGCGATGGGTGTGGGCTGGCGGAGACGCTGGGGGGGCTTTGATCTGTGCCTTCGGTTTTGGGGCCGCGGCCTGGGGCCGCGTGGTGATCAGCTGACAGGCCACTTCCCCTTTCCAGCCGACCCGTTCGATGTTCCGGAGCAGGGCTTCGCGAATCCGTTCCCGCTCTTCGGCAGTATGCTCCGCCGAGCAGACCAACGTGAACCGGAGGGTGTCCCCATCGATGCGCCCGTCCATAATCATCTGAGACAGCCAGACACTCCGTCCGCTCTGGGGATCGCGGACCCGCGTTGCTGCGGGTTCCAGGATCGCGTTGGCTTCATGTTCTGACATCCGGCGGCCTCCATACAATCTGGGAAGACCGCTAACCCGCTCTATCGCTCGGACCAGCGCAACATCAGGCTCGCTGCCGCCTGGTTCTCGTTGCCTTCTTCCACCTCACGAC
>JBCBLB010000859.1:0-3540 GCA_038520555.1 Myxococcota bacterium
CAGCAGACGAGCTGTGCAACAACATCGACGAGGACTGCGACGGGGACGTCGACGAGGGCGTGCTGGGCTTCGAGGAGACCTGCCCGGCGGCGTCCTGCGATGAGATCGTGACGACCAACTCGGGCTCGCTCAGCGACACGACCTATTACCTGGACCCGACCGACAGCGGATCGGGTGAGCTGTTCGAGTGTGACATGAACACCGACGGCGGCGGCTGGACGAAGGTGGTGGGCTGGAACCGCGAGGACGACGACGACACCCTGATAGACTTCGAGAACCTCTGGGACAGCTACACCAACAATATGACGTCGACCATTGAAGAGGCCGACTACATCGAGTGGGCCGACAGCGACGGCACCGGCGACGATCTGGAGGCGTCGGCCACGATCGACGTCGCCAACGGCGGCGAGGTGTTGTTCACCGTCGACTACTTCGGCGATTCGATGGAGGGCTCGGGCATCTGGTTCTATGTGACCACTGACGACGGGACGTCGACGTTCACCGACGAGAACCTGCTCTGCGCATCGCCGACATCGAGTGTCCTGTCGTCCGATTACTCCGCCTCAGAGCGTTCTGTCATTCCGGGGTACACCTGTGCGGATACGACGAGCTCCGACAGCGATCTGACCTATGTTGAGGACAAAACCAGCTTCAGCCTGAGCGGCGACGAGATCACCGCGTTCGGCATCTCTTCGCTTCACTCGGACAGCAGCGGCGGCGACGCCTCACAGTTGTACAAGGTGGACCTGTGGGTCCGCTGAGCGTCGTCAGTCCGTGGTGACCCTGATGTCGTTGAGGGACCAGTCGTAGGGGAAGGTTCGCGGCTGGCAGTCGCCGATCTGTTCGGTGAGCCAGTCTTTCCGCTCGCCCTCTACCGCGTCGGCGAGGTACGCGCACAGGTCGGTGGCCTGGCTCCAGTCGACGTACTGGTCCCCATACCAGCGGAAGAACTCGGTGAGGGCCCAGCCCTGTTCGTCCTTGCGCATGCCCCGCTCGCTCATCAGGAAGTCGGTGAGGTGGGCGTCCGTCTGTCGCTTGAGGTTGTTGCCGGTCCAGTAGCGCAGGGGCGGGCAGCCCTGAGAGGCGCAGTTGAGCATCATGTGGATGCCCGGCTCTTCGTACATTCCGAGCAGGTACTGGTGTTCCAGGTAGTACAGCGAGACCCACTCGCCGTCGACGCGGAAGGTCTGCCCCAGAAAGAAGCCGGTGTTGGGCGGGTACCGGTACACGCCGATCTGGACGTCCTGGACGCTGTCGATGGGTCGCCGCTCCAGGACGGCGTGGATGACCGCGGCGTTGTAGAAGTTGGCCATCATGGCGATCTTGCGTTCTTCCTGGCTGGAGCGGATCTGGTCGGACTCCGGACCATGGACGGCCATCCAGGCGATGACGTTGTCCAGGGCTTCACGGTTCCGGGCGATCAGGTCGTAGTCGGTGCCCTCTGGGGTGGCCGCCTGCCGGAGCAGCCGGGCCCAGCGGGTGTTCGGGTTCTCTTCTGGGGCAGGCGCGGGCGCGACCATTCGCTCGGCGCAGCCAACGAGCAGCGATGACAGCAGGATCGGGAGCATGGGCTGTTCGTATCCTGAACGCGGGCTAAGATACACGCTCATGAACAACATGATGTTCAGCATGCTGTATGCGCTGTGTCTGGGGATGTGCCTGGGCGGGGTGCAGCTGGCCCGGGCGTCCTGGGTGGCCGAGCCACCGCCCCCACCCCCACAGCCGGTCGAAGAGATCGTGGCCATCCCGCCGCGGCCGGAGGGCGTGCGCGAGGTCAAGCCCGACGCAGAGGGGGACGGCTACCGCTACACCGAGCAGGCCTGCCTGAAGCATGACCCGGGACAGCTTCGGGACATCTGCTTCCATCAGCTGGCCCGCCAGCGGGCGCCGACCGACCTGCCCGGCGCGCTGAGCGCCTGCGAACAGATCCCCGCGCCAGAGCGCAAGGCGGATCGGGACACGCGCTACGAGTGCACCTCTGACGTCGCCGAGAAGCACGCCCCCTCCGATCGGAGCGCATCGTTGGCGATCTGCCCGACCATCCCAAGCGCCAAGTGGAGCGACCAGTGTGTCTTCGGGATCGCGCTGGCCTTGTCCCAGACGGACGCCCGGTGGGCCTTCGACCTGTGCAGCCAGGCCGGCCGCTGGCGGGACTTCTGCCGCCACGACGTCAACGGCGAGATCGCCCAGATCAACCACCCGCTCGCCCTGGAGCATTGCGCCGCCGAGCAGGGCGACCTGCTCACCCGCAAGAGCTGCTGGCATGGCATCGGCAAGTACATCGCCCGGGTCGATGTGCCCCGCGCCTTCTCGGTCTGCCACACGGTGCCGATGGGGCCGGACAACCTCTACCGTGAGAACTGCTTCCACGGCGTCGGATGGGGCGGCGCGGAGAAGGCCAGCGCCGCCTTCGCCGCACAGTGCGACCAGGCCCGCGCCCAGAAGGACTCCTGTTTGCTCGGCGTGGCCTACAACCTGCGGCGGGCGGACGTCGACGCCGGGCTGCAGATCTGCGACACCGTCCAGCGCGCGGACCTGAAGACCCAGTGCGTCACCTTCGTCGCCAACAACACCCTGCATCCGCGATAGCCGACTACAGCGACGCGCGGCTCACGGCGACCAGTTCGATGTCTTCATAGCCAGCCTGCTGGGCGGTGAACAGGACCTTCCCGACCAGGGCCCAGGGCGCGTCCTCGTGGGCGCGGATGACGACCGGCTGCCCGCCGCTGCTGACCGCCTGTAGGGCCTCATAGAGATCGACGATCAAGATGTCCTCGCTGTTTGTCCAGTACCGGGCGGCGCCTGCGCGCCAGCCGTCGACGTACAGCCCCTCGGCTCCAATGTCCACGACGATCCCCGGTGCGGCCGGGGCCTCCTGAGCGGACAGGGGAAGGCGGAAGTCGGCCTCCGGCACCTCAACCGGGGCGTCAGTGCTCCAGGTCCGCAGAATCGCCACGACGAGGATCGTCATCATGTCCACCATCGGGGCGAGCGCAGCGGCGGAGAGCTGCCCACCCTGGCGCCCGGCCGACCCACCAAACAGATCGCCACGCCGCCTCATTGTGCCGTCTCCAGGACAACCTTCGGATACAACGTGCCCCGGGGGCTGATGCGAACGGCGTCCATCCATCGCACCACCAGCTCGGTCGGCGTGTCTGCTGACGGCACCAGATGAATCCGCTCCCGATCGGGGTCGAGCTGCTTCAACGTCCACAGCTGATCTTGCAGCGCAGACAGATCCGCGGCGAACACCACCTTCATCTCTGTATCCCCGACAGCAGCACGCACATCGGTGCTGCGCAGGGCCGCCTCGATCTGAAACCCTGAATCCGCGCGGCGGACCGTGAGGTCTTCCACCGGCCCAGGCGGCGTCGGCGGGAGCGCATCCGTGGGCCCGGGGACAGACAGGGGCAGCCCGGTCAGCTTCTGCGCGGAAGTGGTCATCAACATCAGGGGCACCAGAAGAATCATCAGGGCGACGAGGCTCATCAGCGCCGGCCGGATGTCCGCAGCGGTGCGGGGAGCCCGACACAGCCGCCC
>JBCBLB010000738.1:0-4600 GCA_038520555.1 Myxococcota bacterium
CCTGGAGCAGGCTACCCTGGAACGTATCTGTCCGGAGCCATCATGAAGTTTACCCTTCGAAATTACGCACGCATCGCCCAGGCTGCGCTGACCCGTGAAGTGCCGGTGTATGCCCACTTCGGGATCACCCACCGCTGCAACCTGACCTGCAAGATGTGCGGCATCTGGCGATATGGGAACGAGAAGGAAGAGCTGTCTCTCGAAGAGATCCAGCAGGTCGCCGCGCGGATGGCCCGGCTGGGCGTGGTCCAGGTCTCCATTGGCGGGGGCGAGCCCTACGCCGTCGCCCACCTCGAAGAAGCGGCGAAGGCGTTCATCGACCAGGGCCTCAACCTTCGGGTGTTGACCAACGGCATCGGTGAGGGCAACGGCCGCAACGTCGTCGAAGGCCGGCGCTACCGCGACCGGATCGATCAGACGATCGACTATGGGGTGAAGAACTTCTCGATCTCGTTGGACAGCCTGTACCCCGAACGTTTCGACTATATCTGTGAGATCGAGGGGGCCTGGGACGAGGCGGTGCGGACCATCTCGCACATCGGCCGGCGGCTGCACGGCGTGGCCGGGGCGATGCCGACCATCAACTGCGTGGTCAGCAACCTCAACCTTGAAGAGCTGCCCGACATGGTGCGGTTCGCGCGAGATGTGGGGTTCGCGATCAGCTTTTTGCCCATTGAGCTGCTCGCCGACGCCAAGGACGGCGTCCGCAACTGGGAGGCCCGGTTCATCCGCTACCGCCCGGAGATGCGGCTCGGCGACGGCGACGACGGCGACGGTGACGCGACGACCATGGCCGGGCGCGTCGATCAGGCCTACGACGCCCTCATCCAGATGAAGGCCGACGGGATGCCCATCCTCAACTCGACGCCGTATCTGGAAGCCAGCCGGCGCTATCTGAAGACCGGCCGCTTCCCCGCAGAGGGGTGCGATGCCGGGCGGCTGTACTTTTCGATCGCCCCCAACGGCCAGTTCACCATCTGCCACCGGACCGTGCACCAGCACCTGCACTTCCTCGATCCGAAGTTTGAAAGCTACTTCCACTCGGCGCTGTATGAGCACCGGCGTTTGCTGGAGGCGGGATCGTGTGAAGGCTGTATGCGCGCGTGTTGGATCGACACCAGCTCGATGTTCCGTACGATCCGTGGTTTTTATGAGACCGCGCGGCTCACCCGGACCCCGCGGGCCCATACGCCGGTCACCACCGCGCAGGCCATCGCGATGGGACGACGCGGACAGATCGCGATCGTGCCACAGTCTGCGAAATGATGAGGACCCCAGAAGCGTCCTGATGAGTCAGTCCGGGGTGACACCGGTGATGACACCGGGTGGCTTGAGAAAGCCCGGTGTCACTGACGTTGGGGTCCAGTACGCGCCATCAAAGCGGGCGCCGTTGAGCTTGACGTTGACCATCCGGGTCTGCTTGAAGGTGCCCCCGCGGAGGTCCGCATCCCGCAGATCCGCCCAGGAGAGGACCGCCTGGGTCAGATCCGCGGCACGAAGGTCTGCGCCGCGGAGATCGCTGCTTTGGAGATCGGCGTTGTTCAGTCGGGCGCCCCGCAGGTTGACCTCGCGCAGGTCAAGGCCCTGGAGCTGGGTCCGGCTTAAGTCCGCGCCGCTCAGGTTCAGCCCGCGCAGCACGATCCGCCCCTCGGTCGCGCCGAAGAAGTGCTGCCCGGACAACTTGATGCCATGCAGGATCGCGTTCTCCAGGGAGTCTGGGGCAAAGGCGCAGCCCCGAACCTGGAATTGACGAAGCTCCGCACCCGCGAGGCGCACCCGCTGCGCCGAGCCACCGACGAGCGAGCAGCTGATCAATCGCGCGTCACGGAGATCGGTGTCGTCCAGCACCCCGTCACTCAGCGCCAGGCCCGTCAGGGTCGCTCCGCGCAGATCCGCAGCGGTCAGATCCAAACCCCGCGTCGGTTGGAAGGACTGCCAGCGCATTGTCGCGTCCCGCACGTCGCAGCCGGAGAGCCGGACGTTGCTCATCTGGCAGTTGATGAACCGCGCGCCGCGGAGGTCGACGCCATCAAAGATCGCGTCGGTCAGATCGACCCGCTCCAACATGGCGCCCTGAAGCGAGCCGCCGGTGAATTGCGCACCGCGAAGATCGATCTTGCGCAGCCGCCAATGGGCCCCGTCCACGTCTTTGAAGCAGGTGTTTGGTTCGAAGCGGTGTATCGTCTCTGGCGGCAGGAAGCCGTCAGGCCAGCGGGTTCGGGCGTTGACCAGCGCATCCGCCCACCGCGCACCGCGCAGCTTCGCCGCGACCAGCGACGCCCCCAACAGGTTGAGCCCCCGAAGGTCCGCGCCGATCAGGGTCACCCGCTCAAGGCGCAGGTCTTTGGCAGACCAGCAGCGACGAAGCGACGCACCAGACAGATCGGAGCCGAAGAAGTTCGATCCCAACTCGGCATCGGAAAGGTCCACCCCGGCAAAATTCGAGAAGCACCCATCGACGCCCTGAACCGCACCCAGGGCGGGCCAGTCCAGGGCGCGGACGTCCATCTCGTTCAAGCGGACCTGTTTGAGGATCACCCCATCGAGGCGAGCGTCCTGCAAATCGGCCCCGATCAGGGTCACGTTGTGTAGGGTCGCGCCCCGCAGATCGGCGCCGTGGAAGTCCGGGGAGCGGAGGGCGAGGCCATACAGCTCGGCGCCGCGAAGATCGGCCTTTCGAAAAATGACGCCTTCATCAGCCCGATCGGAGCGGTTCCGGGCGACATAGTAGAACCGGAGGGCCGCGCCCCGCAGATCGGCGCCCTGAAAGTTGATGTCTGGTAGCTCCAGGAGGTTCAGGCGCGCATCCCGAAGATCGGCATCGATGAAGCAGGTGCCGCCGATCTGAAGCTGGAGGTGCAGGCCCTGTAGCGACGCGCCGGTCAAATTGGCGCCCAGCAGCGACAGCCGATCGGACGCGATCTGAGAGAGGTCCACGCCGGACAGATCGGCGTGTTGAAGGTGAACCCGGTGGAGCTGTGCGCCATCGAGGCGGGCGTCTGTGAGGGTGGCGCGGTTCAGGGTCGCTTGCTCCAGCCGCGCGCCGCGCAGGTCCACTGCAGAGAGATCAGCGCCGGACAGATCGGCTTCTCGGAGATCGACGCCGGACAGATCCAGGTCACGCAGGTCCACGCCGACGAGGTTGAAGCCACGCATCCGAACCAGACCGCCGAGGACGGCGCGGGCCGCTTCGGGGCCGAACGAACGCATCATCTCGCGTCCCTGTGCCGATATGTCGGGATCTTTGTTCCGAAGCAGCTTTCGGATCCGTACCGCTTCTCTTCTCTTCAACGCCATTCAGATGGTTTTCCCAGGACAAGTCATATAGAATGTACAGATGATGTCGAGAGCATACGCGGTGTGTGTCCTCATCCGGGATGCACAAGGTCGAATTCTTGCGATCTCCCGACCGAACAACCGGGAAGACTTCGGATTGATCGGTGGGGGGGTGGAGCGCACAGACGGTGATCTGGATGCTGACCGTGAGGGCACCCTGCGTCGGGCAGCAGTCCGTGAATTGTGGGAAGAAGCCGGCATTCGGCTGCAACCCCACCAACTCAAGCCCGTCTATCAGGCACAGGCCCGGAGACGGTATGCCACCGTCTTCGTCCCCACTGTACCGCCAGATCCGCCCCGGCTTGGCCTCAATGAAGAGGGGTGGGTCGCCTGGGTCGAGCCTGAGAAGATCTGCTCTGGCAGCTTCGGGACGTACAACCGGAAGCTGCTTCATACCCTCCAGGCAACCCGCCGCTAAGCAACGATCCCGATAAACAGGGGACCGATCAAAAAATCGGACCGATCAGGGAAATTGTTGAACAACATCGGGTTTCGAGTCGTCAATGAACCTGAATGTCTCTCGATTCGCGATACACTGATTGACGAGTCAACAGAACGGAGGGAGGGGACACCGGACGATGAACCGCCGCCGTTTCCTGGCCACACTGGCCGCGACGTCATTGGTCCCCCTCACGCGCCCCGCGCTGGCCGCCGGGCAGCATTATGACGTTTCTTACATCTGGACGAAGGATCGCTCGGAAGCCCTCGACTATATGACCCAGCTCAAGGAGCGGTTGGGGATGGAAGTCGCCGCCCGCCTTGAGCTGGTGCAGAACCATGAGGGCTGGTACGGCGTCATCTACAACCTGCGCTATGGCCCCCGGCGCACCGCCGAAGCGCTCGCTGAGCGCCATGACGCGCTGCTTCGGCAGGCCCTCGGCGGGGACGAACCGCTCGCGCTGCCGGTCCCGGATGAGAACTACAACCGCCTGTACAACGTCAGCTATGGACTCGGGCCCAACCGCGATGCCATCCAGCAGCGGTACAGCCTCGTCTCTCAGGTCCTCGGCGCCGGGGTCACCTCTCGGCTGTACATCGAGAAGACCGACCATGGGAACTACGCCCTCGTCTACAAGCGGTACGGTGAGCTGGAGACCGTCCGCGCCCTCGCTCGGAAACACGCCGGGCTGCTTGCGGAGTACAACCTCTCCGCAAGCTTCATCCCGGAGCGACATAACACCATCGTCTATGGGGCGACCACCCGCGGCGCCCTCGCCCGAACCGCACCCCGCCAGGATGCGCCCCCGCCACGGACGCCGCGGCG
>JBCBLB010000532.1:0-6951 GCA_038520555.1 Myxococcota bacterium
CGTATGGCCGCGTGATCACCAGGAGATTCCCCATGATGTATCGATTCCTCTTCGTTCGCGCGCTGACCCGCACCCCTCAGGACGCCCAGCTGAGCGCCAGCACCGGGCGGCCATCGTGGGCCGCGTCGGTGTACCAGAACCACAGCTGGGCGTCCTGAGGGGTGCGGGTCAGCGCGCGAACGAAGAGGAATCGATACATCATGGGGAATCTCCTGGTGATCACGCGGCCATACGGTCCGCGACGTCGTTGAGCTCTTCGATGGCAACCTGCATCTGCTCTGCGCGCTCTTGCAGCCAGACCATGTCGCCGTGTTTGATCGCCTTCAGCGGATCCATGAGGGCGTTGCGGGCCAGCGACAGGTTGCTCTCCATCATGAGGGCGAAGCCCTCGCCGAAGCTTTTGGGGCCCTTCTGCATCTTGTCCTGCATGTCACACAGCTTCTGAGAGACGTCGAGCAGCTGCTGTCGCAGGGCGTCGATGTCTTTTTTGCGCCGCTTGAGGTCCTCGTTCAGCGTGGTGAACCGCTGCTTCGCGCGGTCGTCCAGGTCTTCGATCCGGGCGATGGCGTCCCACAGCCGCGCGTTGGCGAGCCGATACTCGGGGACGATGCTGATATGGGTCCCCAGCTCTCTCGCCGAGAGCTGGAGCTTGTCGATCGCATCGGGCCATTGGCTGGGGCTGTCCTCGACGAACTGGTTGACGACGATAAGCTGCATCCGCTGCGTGAGGGTCATGAGGATCACGCTGCCTTCGCCGATGATTTTGGCGCTCTTCACGGTCAGTTCAACGACGTCGTCCCAGGTCGTGGGGTCGTCGTCGACCTTGAGCTTCATCTTCAAATACCGGCGGATGACCGAGGCGGAGCTTTTCTTGAGCATCGTCTCAGAGATGCCGAAGTTCTTGAGACAGCGGACGGCGAACTCGTTGGGCGGCTCCTGCTTGGACATCACCGCGATGGCGCCGATCGCATAGCGCGGGTCGTCGCGGAAGATCTCCTTCCGGGACAGGGCGTCGCCGTCTGCGGCGCGCTGAAGCTCGTCCTTGGCGTTCTGGGCGGTGGTGATCTCATC
Source organism: Myxococcota bacterium (assembly GCA_038520555.1). Taxonomy (GTDB): domain Bacteria; phylum Myxococcota_A; class UBA796; order UBA796; family UBA796; genus JBCBLB01. The sequence goes on from JBCBLB010000532.1 coordinate 1,072, forward strand.
GACCTGGATGGCGACGCTCTTGATGGCGTTGACGCCTTCGGCGATGCCTTTGAGGGCTGGCGTGGCGATGGCGCCGACGCCAGAGAGGGTGCAGGCGTCGGCGGCGATGCGCAGGACCGAGATGGCGCCCTCGGTCGCCCGGCGGGCCGCCAGGCGCTTGTCCCGATCCTGAATCATATCCAGGGTCGGCTCCAGGACGGACAGCTCGTCGGCGGCTTCCTGGTGAAGGTTGCTGTTGACCACCGCGCGGCTCATGTTCTCGGCGAACTGTCGCATCTGGTTGAGGAAGGCGAGCCCGTTGACCGCGATGCCCAGGCCCGGGATCTGGCCGAGGACCGTGGTCAGCAGCCCCGCGGTCAGCTCGACGTTGGCCTGGGCCAGGCCGATGAGGGACTCGGTCAGCTCCTCCATCATCATCATCTGCTCGACCGGATCGAGCCCGTTGAGCGCCTTGACCTCGCCGCCCACTTCCTTGAGCAGGTGCCGATTCGCCTTGACGAACGCGTCGGCGGTGCTCAGCTCCTCCTTGATCTCGCTGAAGTCGGACGACACGGACGAGAACAGCCCGGCGGACCTGGTGGGATCGTCGGCGGCGGCCTTAAACTGGTTGGGTATCGTGAGGATCGTCTCAGCGATCTTCAGCGCGCGGCTGATCTTCTCCAACATTTCCAGGGCATCGTCAGCGATGTGGCCATGCTCGGGCGAGTCCGCGAGGCGTCCGTGGAGGTCTCGCAGCTCCGTGGCGGCGGCCTTCAGCCCGTCGACGATCTTGCCCGTCTGGTGGATGATGTCGGCGATCTCCTGGCCGACCTCGCTGATCTCCTGGATCGCGTCGATCACCTCGGAGAGGCCGTCAACGCTGTCGGTGAAGGAGGCGAACGCCTCGTTGATCGACTCGGTGACGTCGCTGGTCAGGTCAGCGATCGCGTCAGAGAGCCCGGACACCTCTGCGAGCGGCACGGCGATCGCGACCAGCTGAGAGGTGAACTTCATCATCATCTTCTGCTGCTTCACCGAAAGCGTCGGGTCGATCTTGTCGATCATCTGGTTGCCTTTGCCGGTGCTGGACAGCTTCCGGTCTGCATGCTCGGCGCGGACCTCGGTCTTGGTCGGCAGCGTCTTGCCCGTCTCCTGCTCGATGAAGTCGGTCACCTCACGGAACAGTTTTTCGCTCTCCCGAAGCTGCAGGGGCAGCCAGTCGTCGGGCATCCCCTCGAAGATGGCCTTCTGATCGGCGAAGCTCGCGCCCAGCTGCTGGAGCTTTTTGCGCTTCTTCCACAGGATCCGCCGCCGCCGAAGAAGCTTGTTGACCGCTGCGTCTCCAAGCTTTTTCCGAAGCTTCTGGAGATCTTTGGGTTTTTCGGGGTTGAGCTTGCTGAGCGCGTGGTCCTTCTGGAATAGCTCGGTGAGCCGGTTCGCCAGGATGTCGCCTTTCTTCAGGGTGTCATCGAACAGCTCTGCCCGCGCGACCTCCCGCTCCGTCTCCTGGATACGGGTCTCGTTCTGGAGCGCCATCTCGTGTTCCTTGCGGGTGCGCTCCCGGGCCTGTTGAAGGTCCCCGATGGTCTTGAGGAAGGCCTCTGCCTCGACGGTCTCCAGCAGCCCCATGCTCGACAGCTCTCGCCGCAGCGTCTTCTCCAGCTTGCCGTCCAGGTATCGGTCCTGCTCAATCTGCAGCATCTCGGCGAACGCCGTGCGGTTCTTGAGGCGGGCGCGCAGCGACTCCATCTCTGCGCTCAGCGCAAGCTTCTGCTTGAGCAGCGCATGCGACTGCTTCGGCGACATCTCGGAGAGATCGTTCTTCTTGAGGGCCTCATATTCGGCCTCCTTCCCGGCCAGCGACGTTTGGATTTTGGCGATGTCGTCTTCTGGCGAGTCCTGCGGGGTGTAGGCCTGCCTGAAGTCATCGAGGAAGACCGAGGACTGGCCGCTGGCGGCGAGCCGCTGCTGGAAGTCGGCCAGCGTCTCGTCGAAGGTGGCGTTCCGTTTCTTGAGGGTCTCATCCGCTTCGCGGATGTCTTTCTGGCGCTTGACCTGCTCGGCCTTCAGCTCAACGAGGTCCGCTTTGAGAAGCCTGACGCGATCCTTGCGCTCCGCGTCGCTCAGCTCCGACAGCGCGATGTACTCGTCGACCTCCTCGCCTTCGGCGGGGAGGGCCGCGTCCAGCCAATCGGCGCGTTTCAGAAGGCTGTCCCGCTCCCGCATGCGCTTCTCCCGATACGCGACCTTCTCCAGAAGCGTCGCATCCTGCTCGGGGGACCGGGGCTGGAGCTGACGGAGCGATTCGATCTCGATGTCCAGGGTGTCGACCGACTCCTGACGAAGACGTGCGCGCTCGTTGGCCCGTCGCACCTGATCGGCGATCTCGACCGGTGTCAGCAGCAGATCGGACGCGTCCATCATCAGGGCGTTCATCTGAACCTTCACCTTCTGAACTGCGCCGACCTCTTCCTCCAAGAAGGCATCGACGTCGAAGTCTGGAGAGTCATCGGGGAAGTCCGAGATGAAGTTGTAGGTCTCGACGTCCTTCATGTTGTAGGGGTGCTCTTCCTCGGAGATCTCGGTCTCTGCGCGAGAGCTGGTGTGTAGCTTCGCGCCGATCAGGAACTTCAGCTTGTTGTCCTTGGCAAACGCCCGAATCTCGTCGCGGAACTTCGGAAAGGCGGAGTCGCCGTAGAAGTGAAGACAGCCTTTCTCGTAGTAGGCTTCCCCGGTGACGAATCGGCGCGGGCTCTTCCGCGTCGCCTTCTTGACGGCCTGACGCGCCCTGGCGATGGCCCCTTTGATCTTGGCCCCTTCCGGATCCCGTGCGCGCGGTCGCATCACCAGGACGCGCGCTTCCTCGACCCTGGTGAACCAGAACCAGAACCCGTCTTCATCGTTCTGTGCCTTCGCCCCGCACGCACGGAGCATTTTGAATTCTTTCTGAAGGGACTCTTTCATCAACGACATGAGGGATGTCTCCAGGTGGATGAGGGGGGCTCATCTGGTTCAAACGTCAGTTCACCTGGGACCGGATCACGTTTTTTGCCCGCTGGCGGAAACGTTCCATCCTGTGGGTTGGTTGCGCTATCCTGACCCAACACAGAGAGGGGAGCGATGGTGAGTCGACGAGACATCTGGGCCGGCGTCGGCCTGGTCCTGGTCGGGCTGGCGTTGGGACCGGCGGCGTCATGGGCGTGCAGCTGCCTGAGCATGGAGATGTGGGTCCTTGAAGCGCCCTCCGCCATGCTCATCGCAGCAGGGGACGGGGTCGCCCCCGAAGATCTCGACGCGGCCGCAGAGGCGGCGTGGTGGAGCGATCGGGCTGGCATAGACGCTTTGGGGTTCTGGACGCTGGGCGATCGGGAAGAGGTCTACATCTCGCTCGATGCGGTGTTTCGATGACCACCCTGGTTCGCATTGTGTCTGGCCTGGGGTGTCTGGGGGTGGGGATGCTCGGCGGGTGCTGGATCATCAATCCCTGCGCCTGTCCCGATCCGGAGCCGTTCGACGGCGGGCGATTCACCTTCTCGGAGACCAGCGATCCGCATGTGATCGAGGGCACGATCGACGCCCTCGACCGGGAGCGCGTGATCATCGACTACATCGATGAAGACGGCAACCAGTGGGAGGTCATATGGACCGTCACCGAGTCGGGGTGGTGAGCGGGCCCTTTTCTCAGCGGGCCCTTTTCTCAGCGGGCCCTTTTCTCAGCGGGCCCTTTTCTCAGAGAGCCCAGATCAGCGCGGTGGTGTCTGTGCTCCCGCTGACCAGTCGGGCCCCATCGTTGGAGAACGCGACGGAGAGCACCCTGCCTTCATGACCTTCAAACGCATGAATGGTCTTCCGCGTGTCCAGGCTGACGACCCGGACCGTCCCGTTGCGGCTGCCCAGGGCGAGGCGTTTCCCGTCTGGAGAGACCCGGGCGGCGCCCAGGCGTTCGCTGCAGATCTTCTTCTTCCACAGCTTCTTTCCGCTGACCGCGTCGCGTGCGGTGAGGGTTCCCGTCTGTCCGCCGGTGTAGAGGATGCTGCCATCTGCAGACAGCGCCGCGCTGCTGGTGCGGAGGGTCTTGTACGCTCCGATTCTGGGCAGCCCGGGCGCGTTCAGGTCGTAGATATGGGCTGAGCTGCTGCGGTTCACCACACGGCCGGCGCGCACATCCGCGTGATGGCCGCCGATGGCATCCGGCCCAGCGGCCAACACGGTGCCGTATGCGGTGACGATGCGGGTGGTGTCGGGTCGCCCGTGGATGCCTTTGATCAAGGTTCCGCCCAGGGTGGGGACATCGCCCTGGGGCAGCCCCATCTCAGACAGGGTGCGCAGGTGTTCGCCGGTCTGGGGATGAAGAACCGTGATCGGGGACTGGTAACCGTCGCTTGTGAGGACAACATCCGCTGTGGCGTCATAGCTCGCGCTTCGGGCGGTGTGGTCGGTCTTCCACCGCAGCCGCCCATCCGGCGCCCACACCGCGGCGATCCAGTCAACAGAGTGGGTGAAGACGCTGCCATCGTTGCAGAAGGCGACCGTGTAGATGCCGGCTTCGGCACCATCTGGACAGGGAAGACGGTCTTGGGTCTGGGCGTCGGTCACTTCAAAGGCTTCCAGGTATCCGCTTCGCTGCAGTATCCGGGCGATATGGCGACCATCTGGGGAGATCTCATCGCCGTCGTCTTCGGGCGCCCAGGTGGTGTCTGGCTCACCGCCGCGCAGATGAAAATGCCGCCAGCCCTCGTAACAGCGGACCGCGAGCTGGGAATCATCGGCGGAGAACCGGGCAGAGAGGGGATGCTTCAGGTCTTTTGCGATGGTCTCCTGGACGGTGAAGGTGTTTGCATCCCACAGCTCCAGCCGCCCCGGGAAAGAACCCGTGATGACCGCCAGGGTCTGGCCATTCGAGGAGGCCGCGATGCCGTGGAGTTCGTCGATGGGGTGCTGACGGACACACCGCCCACGCAGATCCAGGACGCGTATTTCGGTGCGACCGCAGGCGAAGAGATGCTCGGGGCCAAACCAGCGCAGGAGCCCGCCGGTGAAGTGGGCGCCCCCGCGGAAGCGGCGGGTGCCGAGGCGTGCTGTCGCGCCCTTCGGGAGTGGATCGCCGTGGATATCGTTCGCGCTCATTGGGGGAGGGTAACCCCGATGGCACCCGCCGAGAGACAAATTGGGGGAGTGGTGGCGCATTCCCAGGTGGGTTTCCGTATTCTCCGATGAGCGGGGAAGAGAGACCTCCCCGGCATCCACTGCTCAACACCGGTTTTCGCACGTGAACGTCGGCTGGCTTGATTGGAGAACTGGTGATGAAGCGTACCATCCTGTCCGTCTGTGTGTTCGCGATGACCGCTTTCTCCGGTGCTGCACACGCCGGCCGTTTGTATATGTTCTCGCCGGGCCTCCATGGGGACGCGTCCCAGGTAGAGGGCGGGATTGTTCTCGACTCGTTCCAGTTCTCCACCAGCGTCCCGATCTCGGAGCGGCGTCAGCCTGGGCGGCCCCACCTCTCTGAGGTCACCATCACCAAGCCCCTCGACGCTTCCAGCGCAGACCTCGCGTTCTATGCGGTCACGGGTCGGGCCATGAACGTCGTGAGCATCGAGCTGTACAAGCCGAACACCAGCCCGCCGGTGCTCGATGCGGTGATTGAGCTGCGCAACGTCTATGTCACCCACCACATGATGACGGGCGCTGGCGGCCCCTCATCGGATCTGCCGTCCGAGTCGATCACGCTCAACTACGGGTCGATCCTGTGGACCTACTACAAGGACGGCGAGCCGATGCCGCCGTTTTCCTGGAACCGGGCCCGCAACACGCCCTGAGTTATAGGCCGCTTCCCAGGAAGAGGTACGCCCCGCCCTGGGTGCCGGACGCATAGGTCGCGCCGACGATCAGATCGCTCAA
>JBCBLB010000968.1:0-2106 GCA_038520555.1 Myxococcota bacterium
TCGCCCAGCTGCTGCAGAACCGACTCATCTATGTCGATGACTTCCGGTTCGTGCGGCAGCGCGCCGCAGCGCGATAGAAGAAATCGAACCGTCGATGAGAGGGGGGAGGAGGAGAGATGTGGATGATCGCGCTGGTCAGCGTCCTGGTCGCACATGAAGGACATGATCATGAAGAGGGGACCGGGGGCATCGCACTGACCATGCTCCCTGAGGCCCTGTGTGAAGTGCAGTGGCCGAGCATGCTCGACGCCCCAGAGCCCATCTCACGGAAGTGCAACGGTTACTTCATCCCGTTCGCCTACCCGAATGGATTCGATCCGGACAAGCCCCCCACCTTCGGACATGTCGTCGAGACGAAGCTGTCCGCCGACGGCCTGCGGCAGCTGCTGGTGCACATGAAGGACACCTGCCACGTCGATGAGCCCGTCGAAGACGCCGCCTGCTTCCGAGCCACAGAGTTCTATCAGGGCATGCTCGACCGGAAGATGGCTGTCAAAGACAACGGCGCATGGTTCGACCTGATGCTCGAACAGATCCTGGCGGGCAACCGCTTGAACGACGCCACCCTGCGGCGCTCCTGGTCGGTGCTGACCCTCAATAAGCTCGAATATGCCGTCTACGCCCGTCACGGCCAGCCGCTGGATGTGCCCGACCTGGATGCCTTCTTTTATGCGCCCCGTGAGAAGCCCGTCGCCGGGCTGCCGCTTGAGAAGAAACCCGACGCCACCGTTATCCTGACCGATGCCGATGAGGCCAACCTCAAGATGATCCGCGACGCCCGCGAGCGAAACGAAGAGAAGAAGAACGCCTACGGCTTCTGAATACACCCCGAAACGGCGCGATGTCTCTGGGTTTATCGGTGACGCCTTCAGATGTTCAGGTTCCTGATCGATACCCACATCAGACAACATGCAGAGGTGCAGGGTGGATTTCTTCATGACGGTCATGCTTCCGATCATCATCGGTGTGCTGGTGTTTGTGGTCTTGCCGCTCGCGGGCCGTCAGCTGATGAAGTCGATGAAGATACAGCAGATCGCGGTCGCCCGGCAGCAGGACAGCATGGAGCAGATCGATGAGTCGATGCGTCGGCAGGCCGAGGCGCTTGAGCTGTCCCGGGCAAGCCTGCAGCTGACCCGCGATGGCGTCGAACGCGCCGTCGAGAGCCTCGCGTTGGCGCGGGAGTCGGCCGCGGTCCAACAAGAGACCCTGGCAGAGCTGCGCCAGATCCGGCAGCTGATGGAGACGCTGCGTCAGCAGCAGCAGTGAGCCCCGCCACGGCGTCGGCTTCTGTAGGTGAGCGCCCCGGTGACGCTGAAGAGGACCAAGAGCCCCCGAGCAGGGAGGGGCGCAGCGGTGCAGCCGAAGCGTGCTGTGGTGGATGTTGGCTCTGAGTCCGGTGGCAACGGGGTCGCGCAGGCCACATTGGACCACGCCTGCTCTCCGGCGTAGCTCTCCACCAGAATCTGATAGCAGGGCGCCTTCCGATCCGCGGGCGCCGACTGCCAGATGGATGTCGTCGACCACGGCGCAGAGTCGATAAAGAAGAAGCCTGGGAAATCCGAGATCGGCGCCCCATCTTCATCGGTCAGGTAGACGCTGACCCGCTCCCCTGTCTGAAGCGTGACGGGCGAAAGAATAAGGTTCATCGATACTTTTTCTTCCGCGTCACAGATGTTTGGGGGGATGGGCTCGTCGAATTCGACGTCCTCAATGAACACCGCCGTTGGCGGCGGGCTGAGGGTGTCGTCGACCTGGATGGTGCCGACCATCCAGGTGTCCTCCCACTCAGGGTGCCCGGCATGAAGGAGGTGACCGCCAGGCAGCATGGGGCGATCCGGCTTGACGATCACCAGGTACTGGTGGTGCCCGTCAATCGGCCGGATCTCCATCGTGAACCCGACGCCCGCGTTCGCAAAATCATACAGCTCGACCTGAAGCCAGTCTGGCTCCTCCTGCGACGCGACCATCACAGAGAACTGGGCGTCCGCAGGGGCAGAGATGCGATCGGATGGATATACCTGAGAAACCCTTTCCCATACCGGGGGACAGGCAGACGCGGTGGCGGAAACCATCAAGATGGCGATCATGAAAGCAGGGCTCCTGTCA
>JBCBLB010000889.1:0-3169 GCA_038520555.1 Myxococcota bacterium
CACCATCCTCCCAGGCATCACTCGGGATTCGGTCATCACCCTGCTCCGCGACAAGGGGATGACCGTCTCCGAACGAAAGCTGCCCATCCAGGAAGTCCTCGACGCACACACAAACAGAACCCTGAAGGAAGTCTTCGGCACCGGAACCGCCGCAATCATCGCCTCGGTCGGTGAGCTAGGCTTCGCAGACGGCGACCGGGTCATCGGTGAGGGCACCGTCGGCCCCCTCGCCCGCCAGCTGTTCGATGAGATCGTCGCCATCCAGCGCGGCACCGCAGAAGACCGCTTCGGATGGACCGACCTGCTTGAAACCGACCACTAACGAACCATATAGCTGAATCTCCAGCACCTGAATCCCCAGCACCTGAATCCCCAGCAGCTGGCTTCTCATGTCGCCGTCGACCATCGCTGTTCGTTGGACCTGTTCCAGCGGGCGGTTTGCGTCTCCTGAAGCGGCTGGCTACGTATTGCACATCCCAATCAACGCGGGATGTGCATCATGAACAAAATATTCAACCGGTTCTCCTGACAACGCGGCCCACGACTTCGCCGCATTGAAACGAGAAAGCTGCACCCGGCACGCTTTCTTCTCCTGGTTGTTTCCGGTGGGTGTCCCATCGGGCTCTGTTGAGCAACTGTTCATGAGGATCTCCCATGTTTGTCCGCGATCGCGTGACCACGGTCAAGCGCCGCTCCGACCGCCGCGTCTGGAGCGATCTGTTTGCCAGCCGCCATCTGATTGACAATCCCGCGCTCCGCGCCCGCGGGCTGCTCGGCCTGTGGTGCGGTGCGGTGCACATCGATCTCCCCCTCCACCGCATCCGTCAGGCCCTCCTTGAGGCCATCGATCAGCTCCCCTTCAGCATCCCCGGCCACACCTCGGATCGTGATCTGATCCTCGAGCGCGCCGCCGATCCCGTCGAGCTGCCCACGGTTCTCCGGTTGCTGCCCGTCGATCGGAGCCCCAGGCGGGGCTTCATCGTTCCGACCCTTCTGGAGCTTGGGCTCGTCGATGCAGCCCGTGAACAGGCACACAATCTCCCGAAACGCTCCCCGAGGCAGCGCGTCGTACGGACCCAGATGATCCGACTCGCACGCTCCGGCGTTCAGGGACACGGCGATGATCGGCGATTCATCCCCGCTCCACGGGTCATCGCGCGTTTCCCGCCGTCACTGCCCGCCTTCGTCCGCTGCGTCGAAGCCCTCCTCGATCCCGGCGCAGATTCAACCCTCACCTTCGTCGCCGAGCAGCTGCTGGCAGACCTGCGTGGCGCCGACCGGCAGCGCGCCCTCGGCCACTGGGCGCTCGCGCAGTACATCCGCAACAGCGCCGACGACGCCGAACGAATCATCGATAGCATCCGCTACCGGAGCGTCCAGGCAGCGGCGGGACTCGCCCTGATCCAGGCTGCCCTGGAAAACAACGAACCCGATACAGCCCGCCGATTCCTCAACACACTCCCAGAGACCGGCAACAGCCGAGAAGCCGGACAGGCGCTCATTGCGCGTCAGGGTGACCTCGGCCGGATCGCCGAAGCGCCTCGGCTGTCGATTCGACGAACCCTTGCGATCCTGCTCGGCGTGCTCGGCCCAACTGCACAGAACGTCTCATGGACGCTTCGTGACCTTCGCACGCCAGCGATCTGCGGCTTCGCCATCGATAAACTTGAGGAGAAGCCCGGCGGCATCTCCGCGCGACTCCATGACATCCGAAGGGACCTCGGCGCCCATGCCGTCGAGCTGCTCTGGAGCGCCCACCTCCTCCGAACAGGGGTGCAGATGGCGGACGCTGCCCCCGATGCCGAACCGACCCCCACGGATACCGTGACCGAAGACAGCGAGGAGCGCCGCGCCTTTCGAGACGAGCAGCTCAGCCTCTCCATGGCAGGGTGGCGGCGGCGTCGGGTCCTCGCGCGGGCCTGTCGAGCGGTCCTGCTCGCCCGGACGCCGCCGGACAGCTGGCCCATCCGGCTTCGCACGCTTCAGCACATCGGCGGTGACATCGCCACGAATGTCTACCGAGATGTCCTGGCGCGGCGAGCGCCCGATCATCCGATCGTGCAGGCGGTCGCGGTGCAGCTATGCACCAATGCTCCAACGGCGGGGCTGCGATGGCTGGCGGCTCATGGGGATACGCTCTCTGCAGACCTCGTCGAGGAGCTGATCAAGACGCTGGCGATGCGGCACCGGCTGCCCTGGTCAACCCTGGAGGCCTGGGGGACGCTGCGGATCGAGGCCCAAAAGCGGCTGTCATTGGACCAGACCGATCGGTTCTGCCAGCAGACCCTGAGCGCATGGCGAACCTATACCGGCGGCTTCCCCGGCCGGCTGGCCATCGAGGGTGCGATCCAGGAGCTGAAAACCAATCCCGCGAGGGCGGCTGAAGGCATCCAATTCCAGGAAGCGATGGCGTCTGTCGATGCGCTGATCGCCTTGCCACAGATGGAGATGCTCGACACCCTCATCGCCCAACCGATACAACTCAGCCGACTGCGATGGTGCCGGCCGCCCAGCCTGCCGAAGCCGTTCCTCCCCAGGGGTGACGAGGCCCTCTTACGCGTCCTCGTCCAGCTCAAGGACACCCCCAGACGATCCTCATCGATCTTCCACGAGGTGACCCGGCAGCTCCCAATGAACGTGGAACGTCAGGTCTCTCGTGCATTGTGGGAGGGAGAGTGCCCGCCGATGGTCCCCGAGATCCAGCCGCTGGGTCACGGTGTTCGGCTTCGAGTTCTGCGAAAGCGTGCAGATCTGCTGACGGTTCTCCGCTTCGCGGATCCGGTCTCGTGCTGTTGGCAGAGTACCCAGGGGAACCTGGTGAGGGGGCGGGTCCAGTCCATCTGGAAGGATCCGCTGTCCTTCGTCTTCCACGTCGAGCGGCAGGAGCACGGGCTACGGAAACCGATCGGGTTTGTGTTCGGCTGCCTGGCGCTGCTGCTTCACAAAAAAACCGATGAAGGCGAGGTTTGCGCCTTGTTGAACGGGCTGTACCTTCAGCGGCAGAAGCCTGTGCTGCGCGATCGGGTTCTGGCCGGGCTGGAGGCGCACTTCTCTGCGATCGGTGTTCAGGAGATCGGCGTTGCGAACCAGTATAACGGCAGGGGCGCGTTCCCTGAGCGGTATCGGATGAGAAGCCGTCGGCTGAAGCGAGCACGGGCGCTCACCAACC
>JBCBLB010000158.1:0-15645 GCA_038520555.1 Myxococcota bacterium
ATAGGAATCGCCCACGCGACCTCGAACGCAGCGAAGACGCCGAGCTGCAGGAGCGATGCGCCCTGGGACAGCGCGCCGCCCAGCATCACGTCCTGCACGCGCCCTCCAGATTGGATCCGCATTGCCGCCGCTGGCGCGACCGACAGCAGAAACATCCCCCCCCACAGCGCGCCGGTTCGAAGCCGTTTCTGAGGCTCTGCGCCGAGGACCGCGTAGACAAACAGGGCGGGGGCGAGGAACAGGATCGACTCATGGTTGATCACACCGATCCCGAACGGCACCGCCCAGAGGACCACGTTCCGAGACAGCGCGATGACGCTCAGCCAGAGCATCAGATAGGTCATCGTGTCGATGTAGCCGGGGAACACAAGCGTCCAGGCGATCGGCGTCGCGGTGGCGATGATCGCAGTGATTCCCGCGACGAGGGGCCGGCTCAGGCCCTCGGAGCGAAGGGCGTATGCCACCGTCGCCAGCCAGATCGCCCCGATGAGTAAGGGGAACGCGATCCAATCTGGAGGGCGCGTGCAGGACGTGATGCTGGGCGGCGCGCTGTCCCAGGGCGCATCGCTCCTGCAGCTCGGCGTCTTCGCTGCGTTCGAGGTCGCGTGGGCGATTCCTATCGGGGTGTTGTTGGTCTCCCCGCGAGGCCGGATCTGGTGGACGACGCTCGCTGTGCTCGCTGGCACCGTGGCGCAGCTGGGCTTCGCGGTGGACACGACGCGGCTGATGGGGCCGGCCTTCGTCGCGATCCTGTTGAGCCTGGTTGCGTTGCACCGGTCGATGCCTGCGGTGTGGTTCCGGCGGATGGTCTGGGCTGCGCTCGCCATCAACCTGGCCATCCCGCAGATGTTCGTTGTCCCCCAGGGCCTTGTGGTCAGCCAGCCGCTTCCGATGGCGATGTGGTTGTCGGCTCGCCAACAGCACACCTTCAACCGGGTGCCGATCTTCGCCACGCCAAAGCGGGTCCCGCCGCCTAGTCACAGACGGCGGCCGCCCCGGTGAATAGGAACGATCGGCCAGTGCAACGGTTTGGCAGCGCCGTCGGCCTGCTCGCCGTCTTGCTCGCGGTACACGCCCTCAATCGATGGCCGCTGTACGCACCAGAGCTGTTCACCTGGAGCATCGCAGGAGACTCCCTGATCGGTGCGCTCACCGGGATCGCTGGAGACAAACACCCGCCGCTGCACACGCTGCTGGTCTGGGGGCTGCGTCGGATCTCCGATGCGGAGTGGATGAGCCGGCTGCCCTCAGCGATCGGCGGTGTGCTGGCTGCAGGGGGACTGATCTTCGCTGCCCGTCGCGAGGTCGAGACCCCCTGGGCGCTGCTTGGCGGGCTCATTTTGATCCTGTCTCCGATGTGGATCAACTACGTCGGCGTGGCTCGGCCCTATGCGCTGATGATGGCGTGCAGCGCCGGGTTGATGGCCTCTGCCCTGGAGATTCGAGACGACCCCCGGCGAGGATTTATCGGGTTGACGACCTTCTGCATCGTCGGGATGTATCTACACTATGTGATGGTTGTCCCGATCGGTGCCGTGTTGATGGGGGTCCTGGCGGGAGCGATGAGGCCCGGGCGGCAGGCCGTGGTGCTGAAGGGGCTGACGGCCTGTGTCGGCGCGACAGGGCTGGCGCTGCTGCCCTGGATGGCCTGGGCGAGCGGCGCGCAGCTGTCCCGTTCGATCTGGGCGATGCCCTCCGTTCGGGTGTACCGCTACCTTGCCTTCGACGTCGACGAGTTCGTGAGTTTTGGAATGCTGGCGGTGGTCCTCGCGGCGGCGGTCGGGGCCCTCACCGCTGCACAGCAGCGGCGGTGGGAGCTGCTCGGCTTCTCTGCTGGTGTCGTGATTTTGCCGTATCTGTTCTCGGTCAACGTCGAGCTTCAGAACCGAGAATATGCCCTCATCGGGATGCTCCCGCTGGTCGTCCTGCTCGCTGTGGTCGGCCTGCAGCGGATGTTCCGCCGGCCCGCCTCGGCGGCCCTCGCGGTTGGGGTGTTGCTTGGGCCGGAGGCATGGCTCATCGCTGCGCTGCCCTCGGCACCCTACGGCAAACACGACGCCGGCTTCGACAACGGCTACCACGATGCTCGCAGGGACATGGCGCTGCTGTCCTCGTTGACCCCTCCGGGGGCGCGGCTGCTCCTCCCCGATATCCAAGGCGCCAGCATCTTCGCCCACTATGCTCCCGACGCTGCGCGCCTGACCGATGGGATGGCCCCGCGGCCGGCGGACTGGGCGTTGCTGGGCTGCGGGCCGCGGTGCCGCGAGCCTGGACCGGATGAGCCGGGATGTCTGCTCCGAGCCGCCTTCACCCTGCCGCTTCGGCTCCCCGATGACCGCTCCTGTGAACGGGTCCTGACCGCCCTCGCCAAAGAAGAGCATCCACCCTGGCTGCTGGAAAGGGCCACACAGGCCGATGATCCCGCGAGCGCTCAAGATCTCCTCCAGCGGGCGCGCGCCGGATCCTCTGCGCTCCCTGAGCTGCCCCTCGCCAAAAGCCTCGTCGAGGGGGGACGGCTTGAGGAGGCTGACGCCGTGATCTCGGCGGGCGTGTGGGAGGCGCTCCGCTGGAAGCAGCTGCGGGTGGCGTCCGGGTTGATGCGCGCCCGCTCCCAGATCGCCTCGCTGCGAGGCGACCAGGCCGCGGCGACGGCGGCGGAAGCCAAGAGCCGCTGCCTCCGCGAAGCCCCCGCCGATCTGTGGATGCCACATCGCTGTATGTGGTCGGTGACCGCCGTCACCGTCCCCTCGCGTGCGCGGTCCCGGCGACCGCCGCGGCAGAAGAATCCTGGGGCGCCGGGGAAGGGAAAACGGACCTCCAGGGGTTTCCCTGAGTAGGCACTCCCCCAGGTCGCCTGTAAGTGGACTGCAACGGATTCAGTCGAATGTTGCCGGGGATCGTGCGTCTATCGGTACCGGACAGACTGGAGAACATCCCCCATGCGCATCCTCAAGTCCTCGGTTCAACTCGCCGCCTCTGCCACCCTTTCGGCGGGCATGTTCGCCTCCATGCTGGTCTTGCTCGGCTGGTCCCCCTCGTTCGAGCGGCCTCCCGTCGAGTTCGAAGAGCTGGATTCCTATGAAGCGGTGTACCAGGTGGACGTAGACGCCGCCGTCGATGCGCTGGCCGCCGCCGAAGCGCCTGCGCCGGAGCCTGCGGAGATCACGCCGGTTGCTGCACCGGAGCCCGCACCCGTCGTCGACCCCGGCGCCGACCCGGATCGCGTTCGCGAGATCCTCGCCGGCCAGAAGCGCGCCCGAAGCAGCATCCCTCGGCCCTCGAAGAAGATGGCGGCCGCCCGGGACGCCCGCCTCCAGCGTGAAGCCGAAGAGGCCCTGGCCAGCGACGGCGAGGGCCGAAACAAGCGCCGCCGTCGTCGGCCTTGCGTCGATGGCGTAGACTCCATTCAGGCGATGGGCGGCGACCGATACACCGTCGAGCGGGACCTCGTCGACTACTACAGCCGTGACCTCAAAGAAGCAGCCAGGCTCGCCTATGTCCACTGGCATCGCCAGGACGGCGAGATCGTCGGCTTTCGGGTCCGTCGCATCCGCTGCGGCAGCGTCCTGCATCAGGCCGGCTTCCGCAACGGTGACGTTATCCACAGCATCAACGGCAAACCGGTGACCTCGATCCCCCAGGCGCTGATGGCCTACCGCAAGCTCCGCAGGAAGAAACGGCTCCAGGTCGACGTGACCCGCCGCGACGGCAGCTCTGTTCAGCTCCGGTATCGCCTGACCTGAAGAACTGAGAGACGGTCGGGCAGGGAAGAGCTCAGTCCCCGCTCAGACTTGGCCATACTTCAAGTTCATAGGTGAAATCTACCCTTGGGATGCACCATGTCTTTCCACCTTCGACGAAGGCAGTCTCCAAAGTTTCAGGATCGAGAGTAATTTCCTGCATAACGACCATCTCAACGAATCCACGCATTATCTTGTGATACGTAGGGTACGTGTCGGCGCACAATCCGCCGTGAGAGTAGAATACTCTCCCAGACTTTGACTGGTAGAGCGTGCAGGAGGAGGAGCGGTTTTCAGGACAATCATAAGCGCGAACAAAGAGCGGATTACCATAGGTATTCAGAGGAAGTAGAGCGAAGTCGCCAGGCCATAGAACTTGGTTGGCTTCAGAATTAACCCAACCACTAAATACAGTAATCAGTCTCCTTCCTTGTATCGTATTGGGATTGTCTATGTAATCAGAATATATGCTCATATGGAGATCTTGAATATAGACTCGTCCTCTCCAATCGTATGGGTTCTCTGTTGTAACATAATCACACTTGGATAGATTAAAGCCTTCATTTGTGTACTCAGGCGATGGGGTAGGTGGATAACACTTCGGATCCACAGTATCAGGTACTTCAGGCGGGTCGCCAAAACCTTCTTCAGAAGTATCTGATTCGACTTCCTGTTGGGGTGGAACAAGTAGCATCTGCCGGTCATCGCCGATGCGTGTCCATTGTTCCTCTTCCTGGGTGGGTTCAGGTGTCTGTGCTGACGGGGCGCACGCCCCCATCGCCGAAGCGATGAGGGCGGCAGTAAGACTGATGTAGCAGACATCAGTTCCCATTGTAGGTCCTTGGATGGAGCATCAGGCTCCTATTCGCATCCATTGTCTGTACCTCGACTTTGCAGATTTCTCCTTCACTGTTCTTGGTGGTTCGAACATCCACTACAATTCCAGAGTGAACCGGATGCCATTCTTCAGTGAGGGCGCTATACTCTACCCAGTTCTGAACTGAGCCAATACAGGGCACAAACGCGACTGTTGAGCCGATAACATCATCTCCTGATGCAAACTCTTCAAAGAACCTGGTTGAGGGATTTTTTGTCAGATAGGTGACAATCTCATCAAGGTCTAACCACGCTCCACCGGGGTCGAATTCAAATCCGGGAGCTGGGGAGAATTCTGAAGCCTCAATAACCAGATCAGTTTCTTCCTGACTTACGTACCAACTCCGGATTAGTGTTGGATCGTCAAGTCTCCACGTCAAATCAGTGAAACCACCATTGTACCCTCCAGCGAATGGGATCCCTGCTTGTCGGTGAGTAAATGAGACTGCTTCTGCTAAATGGGCTGCTTACGTCTCAACTACAATCGCGAGCGTTCGCAGCATTGGGGTTCACGCTGTTTCCCATGCGAGGTCGGTGTCTGGAACAATGCGGTAGCCGTCATCGATGAACTCGACGGCCTCTTCGAGGCCCATTTTCCGAAGCGAGGAGATGGCGACCTGGACCCGTCGTCGGGCAGAGCTCTCCAGGATCCGCTGCCCAGGCCAGCCGGCTTCGAACAGATCGCTGACGGAGAGGGTCTGTCCTGGGTTCTCCTGGTACGCGTGCAGCAAGGTCGCGAGCAGTCGTCGCATCGCTTTCCTGCGGGACAGGTCCTGCCTGGGTCCGCCCTGCCAGGAGAACCATGTGGCGTCAGCGCCGATGAACAGGCCGTCTCGCTGGAATGCTTTCTGGAGGGCGCGGTGAAGGAGTTGAAACGGCGCCCAGGAGAAGAGGCTGTCTCTCATGGGGTGCTCGATGGCTTCGAGGTAGACGGCCCGGGCGGCATCACGTCGGCCCTCTGCGAGGTCGAATCGGGCCCGATACAGCCGGATGGCGAGGGGGAGGTCGAACCGACCGGTCGTGGGGACGTCCCACTCGATCCGGCGCGCGGTTTCCAGATCGCCGCGTTCGACAAACAACGCGCCCCTGGCGGCGTGGACCAGCTGGTGGATCCGGGTGGAGGGCTGCCTCAGGACATGGTCGTACCACTTCAGCGCCTCTTCCCACCGTTCAAGGTCGACGTAGACGGTGGCCAGCTCGATGGCGAACCGGTTCCACTTGGGTGCCCAGTCGAAGGGGGGTGGAACGGCGAGGATGGCTTGATAGTCTTCGATGGCCTCTTCGCGCTTCCCTTCACGGTGGTCGATGTGTGCGAGGGTTCCGTTGATGAGGTGTATGGCCTGTGGGACGCCGCTGCGGTTGACGGTCTTCTTGGAGAGGAGCGCCAGCTTGCGCGCGCCGTCGAGGTCACCGAGGACGCTCTTGACCATCGCCCCCCAGTAGGGGACCTGATAGGGCAGCATCCCGGGGAGCTGATCGAGCTGTCCGAGCATCTCTTCGCAGCGCTGCCAGCTCAGCTGTGGTCGTCCAGAGTTGAGGTATAAGGTAATGAGCCGTGCGTTGATCAGGCTCTGTAGGTCGGGCGGAGCGTCGCGCATGGACTGTTCGAGCATGGCACCGGCGCGCTCCATCTGGCCGGTCATCTGATAGAGGGTGCCGAGGTTGTGGTACGCCTCGCTGACGAGTGCGGGCGGTGCGTCCTCGGTGGGCAGGAAGTGCTCGAACATGGCGATCTCGTCGTTGACGTCGACGGCGCCGGAGCCGGTCATGATCACCAGCGCGCGCAGCCCGATGTCCGCGTCGAGGGTGTCGATACAGTGGCGGACGACCCGCTGGAGGTTGGGCTGCTCGTCGAGCCACTCGTCGATGGTGGTGTGTTCGAGATCCCAGCTCCGCATCACCAGCGCCTGGGCCATCGCCGCGAGCGCTGCGTCGTGTTCGTCGCGTTCTTTGAGCTTTCGCATCGCATAGTCGCGCACGCTGACGTAGAGCCGATACCGGGGGCGCTCCCGGTCGGTCTGCACCCACAGCAGCGATCGGTCGCAGAGGTCGCCGATGATCCGCAGGGCGTCGTTTCCGAAGATCTCCTCGGCGCTCTGTAACGAGAAGCCGCTCTCGAAGACGGACATCCAGGCCAGGGTGCGCTGCTGATCCGTGGAGAGCAGCGACCAGGACCATGCGATGGCGGTCTGAAGGGTTTGATGGCGGGGGTCGACGCCGCGGAAGGGGCTCTCCAGGTTGAGGGCGTCCGAGAGCCGGCGGTGCAGGGCGCGGACGCCCAGCAGCCGGGCCTGTCCGGCGGCCATCTCGATCGCCAGAGGCAGGCCATCGAGCATCTGGACGATGGGCCGGGCTGCGTCTGGCGGCGACAGGGGGTGGCCGGCCAGGGCCTGATACCGCTGGGCGAACAGACGGACGGCGGCGTCCACATCGAGCGGCTCCAGGGGCAGGAGCATCTCTGTGGGCAGCCCCAGCCGGATCTGTGAGGTCACCACGAAGGGCATCCGCGCGATCTCCAGCCACCGGGACAGCGCGGCGATGCCTTCGGGGTGGGTGAGCTGCTCCAGGTTGTCGAGGATGAGAACCGAGGCCTCGCTTTGTTGGAGGCCGGTCATCAGGTCGGTCGTCGGGGGCAGCCCCAGGGTGCGGCGGAGCCGCCGCTCGGCGTCTTCGACGGTGCGCGCGTCGGACAGGGTGCACATCTTCGCGGTCGGTCGCTCCTGGAGCAGCTGCCGGGCCACAGCGGTCTTGCCCACCCCAGCGGTCCCGGTGATGGTCACCAGGCGCTCGCCTGCCTGCAGGTGTCGACGCAGCATCGCCAGGGTCGCGTCTCGTTGGAGGAGGCCGTGCGCCATCACCGCTCACTAATAAAGGTTGGTGGTCCACTCGAAGCGGCGCTTGTCCTGTTTCTCGCCCGGCGCAGAGAGCACGATCTCATCGTCGTTGACGATGTGGGTCTGCCCTTCCGGGCGGGTCGGATCGATGAAGGGCTTGTGCTCGTCGTGGTACTGGGCGTTCAGCGACTGCGCCATGGCGGCGCGCACGTCGCCATAGTGGAACTTGAGCATCAACGCCGACAGCATCAGCTTGATCCCCCGAACCTCGCCATAGATCGGAGCGGGGTCGTCGTTGAGCTTCTGCTGGCTGCGGACGACCTGGGCCTGCTCGCGGGACTGCCGGTGGAGCGCCCCCAGGGCGCCATGAGAGACCAGCTCGTAGCCGTCTTCCGGGGCTTCCAGCGGGACGGTGCGATCGAAGATGGGGTCAATGGGTTTCATCGTGTCCGCAGGGTCGTGGTTCGGTTCTTGTGAAACAATTTAATCGTCCAGCCGGGCAGCCGGGGAAGGGTTCGCTCGGGCGGCGGCGTCTTCCGGAGCCCGGAGACCTGATGGAGCGTCGCGACCTGTCGGGAGACATCGTATCGAATCCGGTAGCGGGCATCCCCGATCGTGAGCGTCTGCGGGTAGCGGCGCGCGATCTGATGCTGCGTCATCTCATCAGGTTGTTCGGGGAGGATGTCCTCGGCCTCCAGCAGGTCCAGGTCCTCGGTCGAGGACACCCCCACCTCTTCGAGCCGAGCGAGCAGCCACACGTCCAGCGGCGGCCATCGGGGCTGGTCGTTGAGCTGTGCGGCCAGCGCGGCCACCGCGTGTCCTTCGACGAGCCGCTCGTTGGCCGCACCAAAAATCCGCCCCTCCAGGATGAGATCGCGGATCGCCTGCCTGGCGAACGCGCCCTGCGGTGGCGCCTCGATGGTCTCGATGACCCGCCCGGCGTAGACCCGCTCCGTGCGGGCCAGGATCTCGCCTCTTCGGTAGAGGACCTGATCGAACCGCATCCGGCCCAGCCCGGCCTCGACCAGCCATGGGATCGGCACGGGCATCCCCGCGGTCATTTTCAACGCTCGCTTCCGATGTCCGGCGCCGAACGCCCGGCTCTCCAGCAGGAGGGCGACCTCGACCTTGTCGGCGTTGATGGCGCTGTCTCGGCCGAGGCTCAGCTCGGTGCCGCCGTTGCTCCAGGCGACCCGCCGCTTCCGCCGTCGCGCGACGTGGGCGGCGTCTGGCCATGCGCCCAGGATGGTCATCGCCAGCGCCTTGCGATCGATTCGCGGCACAGGGGCTGGGACAGGGAACAGCGCCCGGAGCCGGCTGGCGACGTGGCGCGCGTCCTTCACCGCGACCCGATCGAGCAGGTGGTCTTTTGGGCGTCCTTCGGTGACCGCTTTGATGATGGCGACGGCGTCACAGCCGCGGTCCCGAAGGTCCAGCTCCGGCTCCTGGGGGCGGCCGATGAACAGCCGCCGCGGAATGGACAGCCCGGCCACCAGCGGGATGACCATCGCCAGGGTGCCACGGGCCTCGCCTTCGACCAGCAGTCGACCCAGGTGGGCGTCCATCGGCAGCCCGAACAGGGCCTCGCCGCGCTCGGTGATGGCGCCATCTTCATCGAGCGCATCCAACAGCCGGAGCTGCGCGCGAGCGTCATCGAGGGCGTAGGGCTTGGGCGGATCGAAGAAGGGCAGCTCATCCGGGCGGGCGCCGCAGGCGGCGGCGGCGAGCAGCAGCGGCGTCAGCGATTCGCGGTGGATCTCGGGTGGGGTGACGGCGTCGAGGGGGGCACGCGCTGACCACAGCCGATAGCACACCCCGGGCCCCAGCCGCCCGGCCCGCCCCGCCCGCTGGTCAGCGCTGTCCTGGGCGATGGGCATCATGGTCAGATACCCGCGCCCGTGGTGATACTGGGTCCGCCGCACCAGCCCGGAGTCGATGACCACGCCGATGCGAGGCACCGTGAGCGAGGTCTCGGCCACGTTGGTGCTGAGGATGACCCGTCGCTTCTCACCAGGCTCGAAGATCCGGGATTGCTGGGCGAGGGTCAGCCCGCCGTGCAGCGCCAACACCGCGAAGTCTCCCCGGATCCGCGCGGCGACGCTGGCGATCTCGCCTTTGCCGGGGAGGAAGACCAGGACATCGCCCGGATCCTTCGCCGCACGATCCAACGCCGCCTGCACCCGACTCTCCAGACCATGGACATCGGGCAGCTCGGTCTTGCCGGAGACGTATCGGGTGTCGACCGGGAACAGCCGCCCTTCACCAGAGAGGTGCACCCCGCCGAGGTGTTCTGCGATCCGGTCGCCCTCCAGGGTGGCGGACATGACGACCAGGCGAGGGCGGCCGCGCTGGTGGATCAGGGCGAACAACAGATCGAGATCGAGGGTGCGCTCATGGAACTCGTCGAGGACGAGGGTCTGGAACCGCCCGGCGTCATCGCTTCGGAGCATCCGGAGGGCGACGCCCGGGGTGACGAAGAGGATCTCGGTCTGGCTGGAGGCCTTGCGATCGTCGCGGACGGCGTATCCGACGCGATCACCGAGGGGGCGGTCTTCGAGCGAGGAGACCCGCGCGGCGAGCGCCCGGCAGGCGACCCGCCGGGGTTCGACGACGAGCACAGGCCCGAGCGCTCGCAGCCACCGCGGCGCCTGGGTGGATTTGCCGGAGCCGGTCGGCGCGCTGAGGACGACCGGTCCGGCCTGTGCCTGTTCGAGGAACGCGCCGCGGAGGGCATCGATGGGCAGAGTCATCGACCCAGCTTAACCCGACTCACCGGTCGGAGAGCAGCCGATCGAGTTGCTGGCGGTCGAGGTCCTTTGCCGCGACGTTGGCCGCGACCGCGGCCTGCATCCGGATCTGCGCAGACGCCATCGCGTTGGCCACCTTCGCCATGTCCGCGTCTTCGATCCGGGAGGCCGCGGCGGTCTCGGCTTCGAGGGTGGTGTAGTGCCGGGACAGGGTGTGGTCGAGCCGACGCTGGATGGCCCCGACCTGCGACCGAGCTGCTCCGACGACGTCGATGCTCCCATCGATCCGATCGATGGCCGCGCGCGCGTCCCCGACCGTTCCCACAGAGATGTCCGCCATGTCGAGGCCGTTGAGGGTCACATCGATGGGAAAGCCGGTGTCGATCTGATCGCCGCGGTTGATGTCTGCCTGCACCGACAGCGGATCCGCCTCGTTGAGGGCGTCGACGATCTCGTCTGCGATGGCGTCGAGGGCTGTGGGGATACCGGAGCCGGAGGTGTTCCCCAGATCATAGATCCTCCCTCCGGTCTCATCGGCGAAGCTCTGATAGGTCCCCGTCACCGCTCCTGAGGTGATCACGTTGGTGATGATCTGGTTGGCGGCTAGCTCATCGGCGATGTCCTGGTCTGTCACGCCGGGAATGAAGTTGGCCTGTCTGCCCGCGTCGCTGATGACGATGAGCGTCTTGACGGCATACTCTCGAAAGGCGAACCCGTCAGGCTCGCTGTCGCCGTTGATGTTGGTGAGCCCGGCGGACTCGGTGATGGCGGTCCAGGGGTCGGTGGAGCCGCCGACCGTGGAGAGGTTGTTGAGGGCGTTGACCAGCCCGCCTCCGCCGAGGGCGACGACACGGTTGACGTTGTCTCCGCTGTCGCGGGTGTTGTTGAATTCATTGATCCCGATCTGGACGTTGTAGCGGGCCGCAGTGAAGGTCTGCTGGAAGTCTTCGATCTCCAACCGGACGCGGTTGATCTCCCCGGCCATCGACCCGGACGAGTCGATGACGATGCCCACGTCGACGCCGGGGTTGGAGAGGACGCCCTGGCCGTTGAACAGGGCGCCCTGCGCGGTGGCGTCCAGTTCATCGAGCAACGCGTCGAACTCATCCTCGATGTAGGTCCGGGCGCGGTCAGAGAGGACCTCAGAGGCAGACTGGACGGCCAGCTCTCGCATCCGGGTGAGGATCGCAGCGATGACGTCGAGCCCGCCATCTGCGATGTCTGCTGCAGAGCGGGCGTCTTCGACGTTTCGGATCGCCATCTGCCGAGAGCGGCTCTGGACCTTGAGGTTGGTGGCGACCGCGAGGCCTGCCGGATCGTCTGCGGCCCGCTTGACCCGCAGGCCAGCGCCGAGGGTCTGCGACGCTGTGCGCAGCGCGCGCCGACGCTCATGGAGCGCACGGTTGAGCCGGATTTGGACGCCGGCCGTCACCAACACGACAGGCTCATCACAGCATCGCAAGCAGCGCGGTCAGGTGGACCTCTTCGGCGTCTTCATCCAACACGGCGTCCTGCGGCTCCGGTTTGAGATCCGCCTCGGTGGCCGTCGCCGCCTGGAGGGCGCCTTCGAAGTCGTCTTCGCTGTCATCGAGCGCCGAGATCTGATGATCGAGGGTGGGCGTGGTCAGCGCGAACAGCGCGACCGAGATGCTGGCGTCGGGTTCGATGGACAAACGTCCCCTCCTCGCGCCCGGCGGCAGACGCGTGAACATACGTGCATAGTCAGTTGCTCTTTTGAGGTATCGATCCCGCTCGGCGTCCAGTTGAGGAGCCGAGGTGGACGGGGGCCTTACAATCGGCCTCGCAGGAGGGCTTTTGTTGTGCCCTTTTCTTCGCTGTCGAGGGCGTTATCTGCTCCCAGCGACCGATTGAATCACCAGGAGCGAGGCATGTTCACCGGAATCGTACAGGGCACCGCAGAGGTTCAGGAGATCGACGATCACGACGGGCTCCGCTCGCTGCGGGTGGGGTTTCCAGAGGGGGCCCTGGGCGGCCTGGAGCGGGGCGCGAGCATCTCGGTGTCCGGCGTCTGTTTGACCGCCGTTGCGTTCGACGACGCCTCGGTGAGGTTTGATGTCATCGATGAGACGCTCGACCTGACCAGTTTGGGCGCGTTGACGGTGGGCAGCCAGGTCAACTACGAACGGGCGGCGACGGTCGGCAAGGAGATCGGCGGCCACCTGCTGAGCGGCCACGTCATCGGTGTGGCCGTGATCGTGGAGCGCACCGAGACCGACGGGAACCTGGCGCTGACCCTGCGCGCCCCGGCCGCGGCGATGCCCTACATTCTGCCCAAAGGCTATATCGGCCTCGATGGGATCAGCCTGACCATCGGACGGGTGGATCTCGACGCCCAGACCTTCACCGTTCATCTCATCCCCGAGACCCGACAGATCACGACGATTGGGGGCAAACGGGTCGGCGATCGGATCAATCTGGAGGTGGACGCCATGACCCAGGCGGTGGTGGCGACGGTCGAGCGGGTCCTCGCGGCGCGCCAACTGTGAGGGATGTTCGCACTGGGTTTTCGCCGGATTTGATATAGGCACGTCATGGTAAATGATGCATTGAAGAGCGGACGCCGGGCACACATCATCGCGTATGGTGGGCTGGCGTTGACGATGATTACGACATTGTTGGTCCTGCCTGGGACCATCCCCCCCCTGTCGGCGATGTTCCTGGCCGATCTCATCGGGACGCTGCTGATCTTCGGGCTCAGCGTACGGCACAACAACTCCAGTTTGTACGACCCATACTGGAGCATCGCGCCCATCTACATCGCGAGCTGGTGGTGGGCGGGGGATCTGCGCTGGCAGATGATCCTGATCCTGCTGGCGGTGTGGATCTGGGGGTGTCGGTTGACCTTCAACTTCTTCCGCGGGTGGTCGGGGCTCGATCATGAAGACTGGCGCTATGCGGGGTTCCGCGAGAAGGTGGGGATCTGGTATTGGCCGTTGAGCCTCACCGGGTTTCATCTGATGCCCACGGTGCTGGTCTTTCTGGGCATCATGCCGGTGTGGTACGCGTTCACGACGACACAGACGCTTACGCTGGGGGCGAACCTGGGCATCGGCCTCGGGGTGCTGATAAGCGTTGGGGCGACCGCGCTGGAGGCGCTCGCCGATGAGCAGCTGAAGGACTTTCGGGACAACCGCCAGGATCCCAGCGTCATCATGGACGTCGGCGTCTGGTCGTGGTGCCGCCATCCCAATTATCTGGGCGAGGTCTTGTTCTGGTGGGGGTTGTGGTTGGCCTGCGTTTCGGCGAACAGCGCCGCGCTGTGGACCGCCATTGGCCCCCTGTCCATCACGGTGCTGTTCGTGGTGGTGAGCATCCCGCTGATCGAGAACCGGATGCTTCGCTCGCGGCCACATTATCAGCACGTCATCGACACGATGCACTCGATGATTCCGTTGGGTCGCCAGCCGCCCATCCCCGATCCCGAGTCGCTGACGTTGGAGGCGCTGACGCCCACGGCCCCGACGATGGAGGCGGCGCTGCTCGAATCGCCGTTCGACGCGTCGCTGTTCGAGCCCGACTGACGCGTCAGCCCCGCGTCACCGCGTCGACGATCTCTTCGGTGCGGTGTGGACGGTCGAGGGACGCGAGGACGGCGGACAGGACCGGGGCGGGCATGTTGCGGATGTGATCGCGGATCGTGATCGTTGAATATACGCCGCTAAGCCCCACCAACACAGACAATCCGTTGAGCACCCACCCCACCGCGCTCGGCGTCTGCGCAGAGATCCCGATGAGGATGCTGCAGAGGGTCAGGATACCCCCCATGCTGCCCAGGGCGAGCCATCGGTAGAGGAACGTCTCCGCACGTCGCAGTTCATTGTGAGTGATGCGGGCGAGGGACTGGAGGGGGAAGTCCATCGGTGTTTGGGCGGCGTGGAGTATTGGCTTCATCACCTGAGCGATCAGGGCGTTGCCGGCGGCGGCGTTGAGCTTGATCGCACGCTCCAGCTCGTGCTTGTCGATAAGTTTGACGATGTAGTCGATGAAGACGTCTGCGTTGATCGACCACCGGAAGAAGACCGGGAACCAGAAGGCGAGGCAGACCGCCAGCGCGATCGCAGCAGAGATCGGATGGGAGAACGGCATGAGGAGATTCCACTATCTGGTGTTGCCGTGTCTTTTATCGTCAGCTGCTACAGCAGGAGGTGCGAGAATGCACTCATTTTGATTCAACCTCCGCTCATTGAGATCCAGCCACACACCACCTGGGTTGAATGTATACCCGAAAGCCAACGTGTAGATTGAATCGTCAAGATCAAGCAATGCTGATTCTTTCGCTGCGTGGCGATGGAATCGATGGCAGCGAAGAACTCTATTCTTCTGGGCCGTCTTCGTCCTGTGCGGCCCGTTGGAAGGCCTGCCCGCTCTCTTCGATGAGGTTGACGAGGGCGTCAGCGGTGAGGGTGGCGGCTTTGCCGGATCCGTCGAGCAGGCTGCTGACCAGCTGCCGCTTCTCGGCGTGCAGTTCGAGGATGGACTCTTCGATGGTTCCGCGGCTGACGAGGCGGTAGACGGTGACCGGCTGCCGCTGTCCGATACGGTGGGCGCGGTCGGTGGCCTGGTCTTCGACGGAGGGGTTCCACCAGGGGTCGAGGTGGACGACGTAGGTGGCCGAGGTCAGGTTGAGCCCGGTCCCGCCGGCCTTCAAGGAGATGAAGAAGACATCGCCTTCGCCGGCCTGGAACCGCTCGACCTCAGACTGGCGCTTCGCCGGCGCGGTCGACCCGTCCAGGTAACAGTACGCCACCCCGTCGGCGGCGAGGGTGTCACGGGCGAGCTGCAGGTGTCGGGTGAACTGGCTGAAGATCAGGGTCCGATGGCCTTCTTCTTTGAGCCCGCCGATGAGCGTGCGCAGCCGGGTCATCTTGGCAGAGGGCAGGACAGAGTCGGGATCGTAGAGCTGTGGGTTGCAGGCGAGCTGCCGGAGCCGGGTGATGGCGGCGAGGACCTGGAAACGCCGCTGGTGTTCGCTGAGCAGCG
Organism: Myxococcota bacterium; assembly: GCA_038520555.1. Taxonomy (GTDB): domain Bacteria; phylum Myxococcota_A; class UBA796; order UBA796; family UBA796; genus JBCBLB01. The sequence continues at coordinate 15,199 of JBCBLB010000158.1, forward strand.
CTGGATCAGCCAGGGCGGTCAGGCTGGCCATCCGGACCTGATTGTACAGGGTCATCTCGGCTTCGGACAGCTGGATGGGCAGGACGATCTCGGTCCGGGCGGGCAGCTCGCTGGCGACCTGTGACTTCAGGCGTCGCAGCAGAAATGGACGCATCAGCGGCCCCAGGCTGGCGCGCCGTTCATCATCTCCGCGTTCGATGGGGTTGGCGAAGCGGGTGCGGAACTGCTCCCAGCTGCCCAACAAGCCGGGCGCGATGACCGAGAACAGGCTCCACAGCTCGCCGGTGTGGTTCTCAATGGGGGTGCCGGTGAGCGCGAGGCGGAAGCCCGCATCGAGCTGTCGGGCCGCCCGGGTGCGCCGGGCGTTGGGGTTCTTGAACGCCTGCGCCTCATCAAAGACCGCCGTGGCGAAGGGGATCTCGCTCAACCGGTCGATGTCTCGCCGCA
>JBCBLB010000596.1:0-6071 GCA_038520555.1 Myxococcota bacterium
GGTTTCGGGACTTGTGGCCATCACTGCAGACGCCGACGCACGGAACGTTCTGGCTGCACTGATTCAGGATCCGGGGTTGAAGGCGCTGGAGCGGCTTCCCACGAATCCACCGGTCCACATCGGACTGACCGTCGGCGTCTGGGGCGCGTTCGTTGCCAGCAGCGCGGCATATCTATGGGGGTGGCTGCCGACGACGCCGACGGGACCCAACCCGTCGAGCAGGCAGACGTCGAGGTCAAGCAAGACGATGGCTCCACCGCTGCGCAGCAGGTTCGCAGGTCGAAGATCGCGGTGTACGATGCCGCGCGCGTGCAGCGGGACCAGGGCGCGCGTCAGCTCCGTCAGGAACCCCCGCATGGTGGCAGGGCCGCGCGGCGTGAGCGGTTCGCCGTCCTGGTATCGCAGCAGGACGGTCGCGACGTCGTTTATCCATCCAGAGAACACCACCCGCTGCGGAGAGAGGCGTGCCCACGCGCGAGCCTCATGGTGGACAAGCGGACGATACGGGGGCACGAGGCCCACGCCGCCGTAGAACGGGGAGCCGCGCCTGTGCCAGACCGCTCCGCGTCCGTCCTGCTTGAGGACACACCGTTGTCCGTTGACGGTCACCATGCGCGGTCTGGGAGCGCCCATCCGGCCCTTCATGATTGGCGGCATCATCGAACCCACGACGGCGTCTGGCGAATCAGCGCGCCGATTCGTTCCGGCGCCCTGGGCTGCTGCTCCGCGGCGACGTCCGCGCAGATCCGGCTCTCCACGAGGCCGTCTGCCAACGCCGCGGCGGCGGCGCTGTCTGGCGGGCGCGCGAGGTAGGCGTCCAGCATCAGCGCGCAGGCCTCAGGCTTGTCCATGAACCGAAGCGCAAACAGCGCAGACACGCACACGCCCTCGCCAGGGCCGCGGAACACCGGGCACCCGGCGAGCGTCTCTCGAAAGAAGGCCAGCGTCTCTGGCGTGCAGCGGGCCACTTCTGGCGCACAGGCCAGTCTTAGCGTGTGGATGGCCCTGCGCTGGTTGGCGTTGCCCAGCTGCGCGATGCGCAGCACATCTTCCTGGTAGAACGCCGCCGTGCTTCGATCGAGTCGGCTCAGCGCTTCGCGCTGCGCGGACTCGTCAGGGGAACCGAGCTGGGCGACCACTTCTGGGCGGCGGGTGTAGGCCGCATAGCGCGGAGCGAGATGCCGGCTGAGATCGATCTCCCCCAGGTGGACAGTGGCCGCGATCTCTGCGGCCGGAGCGGACAACTTTCGACGCGCGAGGAGCGCGTTCATCAAATCAGGGGCGCGGTCGCGCGCAGCGTGCGCGACCGCGACACACACCGGCGCGCGTCGGAGCCGCGCGGCAATCGCAGCGTGACCTGCCATGTACGGAGAGCGAGACAGGTACACGTCCAGCAGAATCGCGCATGACTCCCATGTCTTCGAGGCGTCCAGCGCATCGACCGCGAGCTCGCAGTTCCCGTGCACGCCGGCGTAGAAATCGTCGCACCCCGCCAACGTTTCGGACAAAAACCGCAGCACTCCCGGTGGACATCCTTGATGATCGACGGCGCAGACCAGTCGCAGCGCGTCGAGCGCTTCGAAGATGTTGTCGCTCTCCTGACGCGCGACGCGGAGGATGTCGGCGTGGAGAGCGGGCGCGGTCGATTCGTCGAGCTGCCAGAGCGCGCGCCGTCGCGCATCCCGATCGTCCGAGCGCAGCCCGCGTTGCAGAGACGCCCGCTGCTCTTCATGCCAGGCCGCGTTCGCGATGACCGCGATGACCACGACGATGAGCAGGGACATGACGAGCGACGCGATGACCAGGAGCGTATGGCGCTTCATTTGGATAACCAACGTTTGATGGTGTCTGCCGGAGCGCGCGTCAGTCTGTCAAGCCACCCTCTGTTTGAACGCGAATCCCGATACCGCTGAGCTTCTGATCGGTGCGGATGTCCGCTTCCACGACGGTCTGGATATTGACTGCTTGCTCTTGGTTGGAGGTCCCTGGAGAGCCAGACGACGGTATGTCGTTGGATGTCGGGGAATCGGCTTCTACCGACGCTGAGCGCTGTTTTTATCTCCCAAGTCAAAACTCCTCTAAAAAAAATGGTGACCCTATACAACGATAATATCGTATCACTCGCAGCATCAGAATTTCAACCGGTCTTCTCATGCATTTCGGAACATGCGTGACCAGTTGAGCGATTTCCCACCTATGCCGCCTCCTGTTATTGCTGGCGGATGTGCTGTTGTCTGAAGGGCCTGGCTTGTGGAGGGGCGAGATGAAGCGGAACCGTCCCTGGTCGGCTCCCCCGCCAACTCAATCTGCTCGCCCATCGCGTTGATCATCGCCAGCAGAGCCGGCTTCCATCCCTTCTTCAATCGCATGACCAGCCCGACGTCATGGCGCTTGCAGCGACGGATACGGTCGATGCTGGCGTAGCCGAGGTCGACCAACAGCCCGATATCGCGCCAGCTCTCATCGATGCGCAGCTGCGAGGAGTCATGGCGGCGCGCCGGTGAGAGATGGAAGCCGACGATGTTGTTGCTGCCGAAGGAGTAGACCTTGTGGATCTTGAGGCCGGCGCGGGTGTTGGTCGCGGGAAAGAAGGGACGCAAGGGCTTTGGCAAGGTGATGGTCTCGGAGTCGACGGCACGCCAGTCCTTCATGCCCGACAGCGCCGGTCAATACCGGCGGCAGCGCCCAGATGATCGCGATGGCATCGTGCAACAACCTGAAGAGCAGGAACGCGAGCGGCATGGTGAACCAGGCGTAGAATCCGCTGCGACCGACCGGCTTTTTCGCCTGGGTCAGATACGTCGTCAGCACATCGGCTTGTCGGTCGCTGTCATTGCTGCCTGCGATCATCACCAGACTTCGCACCAGCGCAACCACATCTCGCTTGCGATCGCGTTGTGGGTCGGTCAGCAGCTGATCCCGGGAGCGAATTCCAACAAAAAAGAAGCCCAGGCGGAACCTGGGCTTCAGCGGAAGTGTAGTGGAGGCGGCGGGAGTCGACACTGTTGTTATCGCCGGGGCTTTTTATCCCTGGCTTCTGCCCGTTGGATTCCGGACAGGTCGGCGTACATTTTCACCCGCAGCGCGGAGGCGCTGTTGGGGTGCCGGAGACTCTTGGGAGGATTGTTGCTCGCATTGGCGCTCACCTCCTACGCTCTACAAAGACCGTCTGCTGTTGACGGCCCTCTCGGTATCGGCATCTCAGCCTTCACCGATTTTCCCCGGTTCTATCTCTTTTCTTTCGAAGAGAGACGGGCATGACTCTACCCGCGTCCTAAGCTACGCGGCATCGGCGTCTACGTGTATATCCGGCTGGAAAAGTACGCCCGACGCTGAGGCCAGCGGCCCCCCTTCAGCGTGCGAGGGCAGCGCATTGGTGTGGTTGATTTATCGTCCCCAGCTCCCACGCTGCATGAGAGATCAGGACTATCCAGGAGGTTACATGCCCGTTCCGCCGGCCCTGGCACCGACGGGCGGACAGCTCAGCAGGATTTATGCTGCAAGAGCGAAGTGCTTGTTGTTGTTGGCACTTGAATTGGTTTCCCGGTGATTTACGAGGTTCCGAGTACCTCGACACGCAGCCTCAACCTGTAACGCAACCCAGTCGAAGCCGTTTCGCCCCCATAAGTGTATTCCGCTGTCAAACATCAAACCCCAAACCGTCCGCTCGGGGTCACACTGAACGTATGCGCAACACCCGCCCTCGTCAAGGTCACCGCCGGAGATGAGACTGGGCTACAATTGAACAGACGATGACCGATCAGGACCACCAACACGCCTTAATGCAGACGCCTCTGCTGTCCGGGATGGAACCCGCGGTGGCCGCCCGGCTGTCGTCCGCGTTCCGCTTTGCGCAGTTCTCTCGTGGCGAACGGCTCATCACCGTCGGCGAAAAGGATCGGGTGATGATGGTGCTGTTGTCAGGTGTGGTCGAGGTTCAGCTTCATGAAGATGGTCGCCTCTGGCGGCTCGCCCAGCTTCAATCGGGCGCGGTCCTTGGTGAGATCGGCTTCTTCGAGGCGTTCCCCTCTCGAAGCGCGGACGTCATCGGGGTGAAGGCGGGGGTGATCGCGCGGCTGGATCCGTCAGGCTACCAGTCGCTTCGCGACGTCGACGCAGCGGCCTTTGAGCTGGGGATGCTCGACGCCTTATCGGAGCGCCTCTCAGAGACGAACGCTGGGATTTCCTCGTTGTTGCAGCAGACGATCTCAGAGGACTGGTTCTCTGATCTTCGTCGTTGGATTTTTCGCTTTGGGGAGCGCTGAGATGGATGGTCGTGCGGTGATCCTTCGGGGCGCGCCCGGCTTGCACAGCGCGTCTCCGGAGACGCTCCTTGCGCTCGGCGAGCGGTTCACGGTTCGATGGATTCGCGATCGGTGGCTTTGCCATGAGGGGGATCCCTCGAAAGAGATGTACCTTCTTGCGGAGGGCCACCTCGGGGTGTACCGCCAACAGAAGCGGGTGACGCTGCTTGGCCCGGGGGTGTTCGTGGGTCATGTCGGCGCGCTGAGCGGCGCGCCGCGGTCGGCGGGGCTGAGAGCGAGCGGTTCGGTGGTGTTGTTGGTGATGGACGCCGGGCAGGTGCGTGCGATCGTTCGGTCTGAGGCGGGCGCCGCGGCCAGCGCGCTTCGCCGTGCGCTGATCGTGGCTTATGGTCGTCAGATCCAGGAAGCGACCCAGGCGCTGGTGCGGCTGGCGAGCGACCAGCCAGCGGACATCGCCGACGCGCTGCTGGCCGCGGCGCCGAGACCGTAGCCGTCACCGGGTTATGCCGACCCGGCACAGGAGGACAGGATGCTTCGACTTCAGTCGTATTTGCAGGACAAATGGGTGAGCGGTGCGGGGACGCCGCGGCAGCTGGTGAACCCCGCGACCGAAGCGGTGATTGCGGAGACCACGACGAAGGGGTTGGATTATGCGGCTGCGCTCGCATACGCACGCGACGTCGGCGGCCCGGCGCTTCGGTCGATGACCTTCGCGGAGCGTGGCGCGCTGCTCAAAGCGATGAGCCGGGCGCTCTATGAAAAACGCGAGGAGCTTCTTTCCCTGTCGACGGCCTGCAACGGCGCGACCCGCGGGGACTCGAAGTTCGACGTTGACGGCGCGATGGGGACCCTCTCGGCGTATGCCCGCATCGGCGCCGAGCTGGGAGATGGCCGGCACTTGATCGACGGCGAAGCGGACCGGCTTTCCAGCGGCGCCCGGTATGTCGGCCAGCACGTACGGGTTCCCCGGCCTGGCGTCGCAGTCCAGATCAACGCCTTCAACTTTCCGGCCTGGGGGACGTTTGAGAAGATCGCCCCGGCGTTTCTGGCTGGCGTGCCGGTGCTGACGAAGCCGGCGACGGCGACGGCGCCGCTGACGTATCGAATGATCCAGATCATCGTGGCGGCGGACATCCTTCCGCCTGGTGCGCTGAGCTTCGTGGCCGGCTCTGCCGGGGATCTGCTGGATCATCTGGGACCGCAGGATCTGATCGCGTTCACCGGCTCGGCGGACACTGCTGCGGTGCTGCGCAGCGGGGCGGGGGTGCGGGAGCGTTCGGTGCGGATGAATGTGGAGGCGGACTCGCTGAACGCGGCGGTCCTCGCTCCGGATGTGGCACCCAATGATCCGGTCTGGCACGCCTTCGTCCGGGCGGTGATGACGGACATGCGGCAGAAGACGGGTCAGAAGTGTACCGCCATCCGTCGGGTCTTCATCCCCCGCGATCGGGTGGATGATGTGGTCGAGTCGTTGAAGGCGGAGATGGCGCAGATCGTGGTCGGCGATCCGTCGTTGAAAGAGGTGACGATGGGTCCGGTGGCGACGGCCAGCCAGCTCCGCGACTGCCGCGAGGGGATCGCGTTCCTCGCGGAGCAGGCGGACATCCTCGCCGGGGGGGCGGATCCGGTCGCTGGGGTCGGTGTTGACGGCGGCAAGGGCTACTTCGTGGCGCCGACGCTGCTGCTGGCCCGGGACGCTGCGAGCGCCGATCGGGTCCATCACCGCGAGGTCTTCGGGCCGGTGGTGACGCTGCTGCCCTACGACGGTCAGGCCGAGACGGCGAGCGCCCTGGTCGCGCTGGGCGA
>JBCBLB010000152.1:0-15905 GCA_038520555.1 Myxococcota bacterium
CCGAGGCCCTCGATCAGCTCGAGGCCGACTCTGAAGACCACAACAACCGGCTCGCCGCTATCGAAGATGCGCCGTTCGCCACCCAGGGTCAGGTCGACAGCGTCGACGCGCGTGTCTTGGTCAACGAAGCGGCGATCGCCACCAACGCGACCGACATCCTGACCAACGCCACCGATATCGGGACGAACACCGCCGGCATCACCACCAACGCCGGCGGGATCTCGACCAACAACGTCAACATCGCCACCAATACGGCGAGCATCTCGACGTTGAGCGCCGACGTGACGACCGCGCAGGCCGATATCGACGCGCTGGAGGTCAGCCTGGGCATCACAGACACTCGCGTCGTCGCGCTGGACAAGGCGCTGACCGACGCGCAGAGCGATATCTCAGACATTCAAGGCGATCTCCTCGCAGCAGACCTGGACGCGCTCAACACCTCTGTGGATGGGGCGCTCGCCGATATCTCAACGCTCCAGACCGACCTCGACGCCGCAGAGTCAGCCATCAACGGCGCCGAGAGCGACATCGACACTCTCCAGACCGACCTCGCAACCGCGCAGACCGACATCTCCACCGCGCAAACCGACATTTCCACCGCGCAGACCGATATCTCGACGCTCCAGACGGACCTCGGCACCACCCAGACCGACCTCTCGGACCTCGAATCCGTCGTCTTTCTACAACAGAACACCATCACCATCGCCCGAAGAGACATCGACACAAACGAAGATGACATCGACCGGGCCGAGGCGAACCTGGTCAACATCGCCACCGATGTCCTCGACCTCCAGACCGAACTCGCGACCGCACAGACTGATATCTCCACCGCACAAACCGACATCTCCTCGCTTCAGACGGACCTCAACGCCGCAGAGGCGGACATCTCGACGCTGCAGACCGACCTCGATGTCGCAGAGTCAGCCATCAACGGCGCCGAGAGCGACATCGACACTCTCCAGACCGGCCTCGCGACCGCACAGACTGACATCTCCACCGCGCAAACGGACATCTCCACCGCGCAAACGGATATCTCCTCGGCACAGGCCGATATCTCCTCGCTTCAGGCGGACCTCAACGCCGCAGAGGGGGACATCTTGACGCTTCAGACCGACCTCAACGCCGCAGAGGCGGACATCTCGACGCTGCAAGCTGACCTCGATACGGCAGAAACGGACATCAACGCTGCCGAGAGCGACATCGACACTCTCCAGACTGACTTCGCAACCGCGCAAACCGATATCTCGACCGCACAGGCCGATATCTCCTCCCTTCAGACGGACCTCAACGTCGCAGAGGCTGACATCTCGACGCTTCAGACCGACCTCGACGTCGCAGAGGCGGACATCTCGACGCTGCAAGCCGATCTCGATACTGCAGAAACGGACATCAACGCTGCCGAGATCGAGATCGCGTCCATCCAGGGCGACGTGACCAGCGTGACCTCGGATCTCAGCGCGCTACAGGATGACGTGCTGGACCTGGAGAACCTCGAGGATGAGTCGCTCAGCGGCCTGGACTGGGCGGTCTTTGAGTACCGAGCCACAGACGACTTGGATGCGTTTGAGATCGGACACCAGGGCAGCCTGATCTCCACGGTGGGTGGCGCGTTCAATATAACCCTGGATGTTCAGTTTGGCACCGGAGGAGCAAGCAATACCACCTTCATGGTCACCTACTATGTGATTAATTTGACCTCATCGACCAAGGAAATCACCATAGATATATGCACTGGTGAAAACTCGGACATCTTCATCAACGATGTGCAGCCTACTGGTGGGACCGGGCTTGATGATCCCAACGGGACATGTACGACCAGCAACACCTATGAACTGGACCCGGGGGACCACAAGATCACGCTCTTTTTCACAGATGTGAACAATATCGCGGAAGGGGTCGCGGTCGGCGATTCCTGGATCACCGACAACGGCCTGGAGACCGACTACGATGGTCTCCGCGATGCGCTCGCCAGCGGACCGTTCCTCATCGAGTAGCGCCAGCGTTATCGGATCGGTATGACCACCGATCGGTTCGCGCTCCCCGAACTCGAGACGTTTCTTGCGCGACCTGCTGCGTCGCTGACTCTCCCCAACGGCGCCCGGATGGCCTACAGCCATTTCGGCGCGCCCGCGGGGCGTCGGGTGTTGTGGCTCCACGGCTCGACCTCTACTATCGACGCACATACGAGCACCGACAAACGCTTCTTAGAAGTCATCCAGAAACAGCGGCGTGATGGGCTCATCTCATTGCGTCAGCACCAAGAGTTCGTCGTTCTCACCCAACCTGAAGCGGGCCTGACGCGATGGATTGAGCGTAATGACCCCTGCCATACAGACACCAAGTGCGATCTCTGCGTGATGCGATGCGATGTGCTGAAGCTCACAAAACGTGTACTCCCGGTCACTTGTGAGTTGGTATGCGTGGGTGGAGCGAAAATCAAGTTCTGCCCCACCTGGGCCAAACAACACGTCATGCACGGGGCTGAGTTCATGATACAGTGTCATCTGTGCAAGCAGACGCCCCTCCAAAGCAGTGGAGATAAGCACATCGAATGGCATCTGCGAAAAAGAGTCAGCATTGCGCTCGTCGTGAAGCTCAATCAAAACATGCGGCGCCTGGGCGCCACGCTCCAGATGCTCGGCAAACAGGCTTTGTAGAATCATCGCGCCCACGATGGCGCGTGCATCGGCGTGATCGCCCCTGCCAAGGAACGCGCTCGAGAACAAGACGATGTGATGGGCAGTCCAAGGGGTCAGACGTACAAGATCCGTGACCAGGGTGTAGTCGCCATGATGATGGGTCAACGAGATGTCTTGGAGTTCAAGATCATATCCAGCCAACTCCTGCTCACGCTGTGCAATGGGCACCGCGGAGAGCACATGTACCTCGTGGCGCTGGTTCAAAGAGCGCGCAAGTCTTTCGAGCATGGATGGGACCTTGTGACTCCATCCGAGCACGATGAGACGCTCAGCGCTTCGTTCCATCAAAACCGCAGTTCGCACAGCGCCAATGCCCTCATAGGGCTTCCCCTCTGAGACCGAGTAGATGTCCTCGAACACGTTGGCCAGATACACAAGCTTATCATCTGGCCCCAGAGTGTAGTCTGGCGCAGGGTTGAGCCTGACCACTGCATCCTCCTCACCTTGTGGCTCGATGACCCCAATCGCCACAGCCTTTGGGAGGAGGTCGATGAACGCACCAAAGCGGGTGCCGGCGCGTTCTGGTGCGTGGTGAAGAAAGAACTCGTTGCCATGATCATCGAGCAATTCTTCGAAAACGCTTGAGAGCCCGGTATGTCGAACACTTTGGGCGATCAGGTAGGAAGTGATGGTGTCGCTGGCGATCAACTCAAGCCGTCCAGGGTAGGCATGCTGCGCAATGGAACACTTGCGCGAGTCATGGAACTCGGCGACCAGCAGGGGAAACGCGGTGAGGTCATCGCGACTGGCGGTACGGGCGATGGCCTGAATGGTGCGCAAGGTCTGGGTATCGGCCATGGAGAGGCCTTCCGATGGAAAGTCTGCTCCGTACAAGATCAGCGCGTGTGCATCTGCATAGTTGACCCGGTGAAGTGCCTCGGGATCCCAGGGGACCCCGGTGCGCAAGATGATGTCGTGTGCATCCCAGTCTTCCCCGAGTTCGTGTTGCAATGATCTCAGGAGTTCGGAGGTGACCTCCCTGGCGAGCACGACGATACGCAGACGTTTGTGGCGCTGCGTCTTGAGCAAACGTTCGACCCCGAAGTGTGAGCCCACAAGTTCTCGCAGGATCGTGACCGTTCGGTCTGTCGCGCCAAGGAGGACCACATGCCCTTGAAACGGGACGGGGGTCATGCCGCTCTCAAAGCGATCGAGCATATGCTCAAGTGCTTGGGTCATGATGGCCACAAGCGCCCCGACAAAGAAAACCAAGCCCGAAATCGCGACCACAAGGGCGACCGCACGCATCCACGAACTCTTGTCGTTGGCAAGATGCCCAGGATCCGTCAGACGAAGAAATGCCCACCATGTGGCCTTGGCCAGGGAATCGGTCGAAGGGTCCGACCCCATGACCAGCATGCCAGCCCCCACTGAGATGAGGGCAAGCAAGATGGCGAGCAGCAAAAACTGATGCAAAAGGCCACCAAGAAAAAAAAGCTCCAGTCGGTAGCGCAGACGCTCAAGCCAGTTGTGCATAAGAGATCATCTCCACGTGGTGCTACGGCGACAACGCATCGCGTGCAAGGTATGCCGATTCATAGGCGACCGCACAGCGATGGCGTGCCCCTTGTTCACATCGAATTAAGTTTTTCAGATGTATCCAAGGCAAGCTATACCGTCTGGACGGTGAGTCAACCTCAATGTTGCAGACCACCCATTCAGGAATGAGGGGCTCACAGGTTTCGTAGCCCGCTCATGTAATGGTTGAAGATCTGCTGTAGATTGGGCTGTGCAACGATCTTGAGGGTAAGTCTTCCCTGGTGTCGGGCGAGCAAAATGGCGTTCTTGTTTCCTGCCCGCGCTTGGGGCGCTGACCGGCCCGAGCGGTTCTGTGGCGGGTGATGATGCAGTTCTACCGCAAGCCCTCGTTCTCTGAGCTCACCCAGGCGTTGGAGAAGAGCTCGATGGGGCGGGTCGTGGTAGGACCCTGGGCGAAGACCGGCACTGAGTGACCCCTATTATTCACCCCTACTGTTTTGCCCCTATTATCTGCGCTGATTTCGATTCGAAGCGTTCAACCCTTTCTGATGGTTACCCGCCGATTTCGTTGAAGAAGTGGTTCACTTCGGTGCGAATATCGCAGACAGCGCCGCTTCGCTTGCTGCGTTTGGCGTCCTCCCAGGCGGCACAGCTGTCACAGTCGGAGCCGTCGAGGGTGATGTTGATCTGGTTGTCGCCCGTCGCGGTCAGCGCGCCTTGTTCGGGCTCCGTCTGGCAGTCGCCGGCGAAGTCCCAGACGCCGCCGAGGGAGAAGTCCTGCCCCTCATGGGTGACTTCGGCTTCCAGGGAGACGTTGGCGGTGGTCTCGCGGAACAGCTCAGAGACGTCGCCGATGAGTTCGTACTCGGAGTAGCTCACGGTGGTCCCGTTGATGGTGACCGTGAAGTCTTCAGTGTCGAGGATATCGAGCTGGTTGAGTTCGGCGCCGGTGAGGGTGAGGGTGCCGGAGAAGGCCATGCTGTCATAGTTCTCCGAGCGGACCGCGAAGTCTTCGGAGGCGATGACCTGCCGCTGGACGCGTTCAGCGGTGAAGCGATCTTCGACCAGGATGGTTCCGACCCACTCCAGTCCGCTGTTGGAGACGCAGCCGTCACCAGAGATCATCTCGACGCTTTCCCGTCCGGCCTCTTCGATGTTGATTTCGTCGGGGCAGCTGCCCCGGGCCAGGTCGATGAGGTAGATGGCCTGGACATAGGCAGCGATGGGGAAGTCGGCGGCGTTGACCGCGACCTTCACGTCGCTGTTCTCTTCAAAGCGCTTGAGGTCGCCCTCACCGCAGGCGATCAGGGTCGGCGCCATCCACAGCCAGAGTGTTCGCGGCATCGTCGTCCTCCGTCGGACGGACAGCGTATCGGATGCGTTCCGGGAGGTGGGTCTGATTCATGTCAGAAGTCTGTTCGATTCGTCCCGCCTCGTGGTCATCGTCGGTGACCGTGTTCACGAACACACTTCGAGCGGACGTCCCCCCGTGTCTCTGCGGTCATGAGTCGGAAAACGCTGCCTGACCACAGACATGATCGAACGCCTCAGCGCGGGCCCTGGCATCTCAGGAGATCTGCTCCTGGGGGGGACACCCGACGCTGAGCGCTTACCCGCCTCGACTCAGGTTCCGCTTCTGGCTCTGGAGTGGTAGGGTGAAAGGGGTTTTCAGGTGAGTATCTGGGAGTTCGTGATCTCTTCTCAGTGGATTGAGAAGAAACGCCTTACCACCTCAAATGAGAAAGATTCGCCGCATATCATGATGCGTTATTCATCTGTTCTTCAAGAAGTTGTTCAATCTTTGGCGAGGAGGAAGTCATGGCCCGGATTCACCTGGGGACCCTAAAGCGCGCGTTGGTGGTTGAGAACCCGGCTCCCGTGCTGGATGAGTACCTGACGGCGTCGGGAATGAGCGTGCTCCGGTTGACGGAGACCCCCACGACTGAAGCGCTGATCGAAATCCTCCAGAAGAACCGTATCCAGGCGATCTTCAAGCGCTCGCGGACGAAGATCCCGCGCGCGCTGGTCGAAGCGTGCCCCGATCTGCTGGCGGTTCAGCTGTGCTGCATCGGCGACGACTCGGTCGATAAGCAGGCGTGCGCCGACAATGGGGTGATGGTCTTCAACGATCCGGTCAGCAACGGCCGGAGCGTGGTCGAGCTGGTCATCGCTCACCTGATCGCCCTGTCCCGTCGGTTGTACGAGACCAACGAAGCGACCCGGGCGGGTCGGTGGGAGAAGAACAACCGCGAACGCTATGAGATCCTGGGCAAGCGCCTGGGCATCCTGGGCCTGGGGAACATCGGTCGGGCCGTCGCACGCGCGGCCTCTGCCCTGGGGATGGAGATCTGGTTCTACGACACCCGGCAGGTCTCCTTCGAGCTGGGCCGTGAGCTGGGCTGGACCGCCGCGTCCTCTCCCGACGCGTTGTTCCGCAACGCGGACTATGTGACCGTCCACCTGTCGGCCAACGACATCCACGGTGCCTCGAACGAGCGGTTTCTGTCCAACGAGCTGCTTCCCCAGCTGGGCGCCGATCGGCCAGACAACAGCCCGCGGATCTTTTTGAACCTCTCGCGGGGGTTTCTGCACTCTGCAGACGACCTTCGGAACGCCATCTCTGCGGGGGCGGTTCGGCGGGCGGCGGTGGACGTCTACCCCTCGGAGCCGCGCCGGGGGGAGTCCTGGGCCAACCCCTATGCCGGTATGCCCCAGGTGGCGGTGACGCCGCATATCGGCGCTTCGACCCAGGAAGCCCAGCCCCGGATCGCCCGGCGGGTCAGCCAGACGTTCCTCAGCTTTTCACAGACCGGCGCCCTCCGCGACTGCGTGTTCCGCCCGCGGATGAGCCTGAACCTGTCCAGCGACATGGTTTCCGGGAACACGGTCCTCGCTGTCGTGCACAGCACCAGCCGGGGGACGAAGCGGGCCATCGGCGACGCGATCTACAACGCGGGCGCCAGCAACCTCGCGTCCGCCCACAAGGACTTCGCAGAGCTGAAGATGGCCTATGACCTTGCCCTCCTCGATCATCCGCTGACCATGGAAGAGATCGAGGCCCTGATCGCAGAGACGGCCCGGGTCACCGGCGAGCCGAACGCGATCCGAAGCGTCCGACAGATCGCCATCGGCTGAGCGATGTGATCACATCCTGCTCACCGGTGTGATCGGGTTTATGGACAAGATGGGCGTCGCGTGGCGGTGGAGTGGGACTCATTGCAACGATTCAGGGCAGGGGGGCGTAGTCCATCGAGAGGCCAACGTCTCCCACCACGTCGACGCTCAGGGACGCTTCACGGTCTGTGTGGTTGACGAAGAGGGCGGTCTGCTCGGCGGTGAACCGGCTCTTCGTCCGATCGCCGGGGCTGAGGGTGACGGTCGAGACCGGCTCCCCATCTTCATGAACGACGAGGTCGACGGGCACTTCGCCGATGTTCTCGACCTTCACCGAGAAGCGTCCGTGGGGGTTGTCGCCGAGCACGAACTGTTCTCTGGCGGGAACGAACAGCCCAGAGTGCAGGTGACAGGCCATCCAGAGCATGATCCACATCGGGTCCTCCTTGTCTGAACGGAGGGTAACGATGGACGCGCTCAACGAGGCTCAAGCGCGCTCAAAGGTTGGCGTTGGACGCAGAATTGCGCAGCATGATCGTCTCGTATTGCTCTATTTACAAGGTTGATAGTTACATATAGGTTTGTTTGCCCGATCTCATCGGCTTAGTCGAGGGAAGTGACCCAACGGAGACAGATGCAGCATGAAGGTTCCGGTGTTGAACGTCGAGGATGTGGTTCGGGAGCGATACAGCGCAGCGTCTCACGCGCGCGAAGCCGCTCTGTGTTGCCCCATCGACTACGATCCGCAGTATCTCGAAGTGATCCCACAAGCGGTGATCGATCGGGACTACGGCTGCGGCGATCCCTCTCGCTACGCCCGGCCCGGAGACACGGTGTTGGATCTGGGCTCGGGAGGTGGCAAGGCGTGCTTCATCGCCGCACAGATCGTCGGCGCCGCTGGCGCGGTCGTTGGCGTTGATATGAACGATGACATGCTTGCGCTGGCCCGGGCCTCGGCGCCTGAGGTCGGCGATAACATCGGCTACCACAATACCCGATTTTTCAAGGGGCGGATTCAGGACCTCTCGTTGGACGTGGACGCCCTGGACCGCTGGCTCACCCACAACCCGGTCGATGGTGTCGCGGGCTACGCCCGGATGGAGCAGGAGATCGCGCGGATGCGCCGAGAGGCGCCGCTGATCGCGGACGGCTCGGTCGACCTGATCATCTCGAACTGTGTGCTGAACCTGGTGGATGACGCGCAGAAGGCACAGCTCATCGAGGAGATCTATCGTGTGCTGAAGGTGGGTGGCCGGATCGCCATCTCAGACATCGTCAGCGATGAGGCCGTGCCAGCGTCACTCAAGGCGGATCCGGAGCTTTGGAGCGGTTGTATCTCGGGCGCGTTTCAGGAGCGGGAGCTGTTGGAGATGCTGGAGGCGGCGGGGTTCTATGGAATCGCCATCGACCAGTGGCAGGCAGCGCCCTGGCAGACCGTCGGGGGCATCGAGTTCCGCTCGGTGACGGTGACGGCGTTCAAGGGCAAGGAGGGGCGGTGCCTGGAGGCGAACCAGGCCATCATCTACAAGGGACCCTGGAAACAGGTCGTCGATGATGATGGCCATGTCTTCCCTCGTGGCGAGCGGGTGGCGGTCTGTGAGAAGACGTTCCGGCTGATGACTGCAGCGCCCTACGAAGATGCGATCATCGGGATCAGCCCACAGGTGGTGCCAGAGGCTGCGGCGCTCGCGCCGTTCACCTGTGTGGGCGTCCAGCGCCGTGACCCCCGAGAGACCAGGGGAGCGGCTCACCATGTGACCCTCAAGAACGAGGGCGGGAGCTGCTGTTGAGGTAAGCTGTCAGGGTGCGTGATACATCACCGGAGCTGCTGGCGGATCCGCCACGAATGTTTAAGATTCGTGAGGACCTGGAGGCCATCCACATCGATCTGCCGCGGCGGGTGTCTGCGGACCGTTCGCGGCAGAACCGGATGTTGATGACGGTGATCGGGGTGGCATGCCTCGCACAGTTCGGTGGCTGCTTGATCGGACCGCTCCTGGAATCGTCTGGGGACATCGCGTTCGCGTTCGGTCTGGTTGTGATCGGGGTGCTCGTCATGGGCATCCTGCCGTATGTCTTCTTTGTGGTCGGCCATCGGCGAATCTCGGCGGCAGGGTCGGTGGCCCTCAGTCAGCGGATGCTCACGATGAAGATGGACCGGCGAGAAGATGTCACGATCCCGCTGGAGTCGGTTCGTGAGATCGAGATTGAGGCGGACGCCGACGATGATCAGGGGCGACTTCGGTTCCAGACCACGCAGGGGCCGATAGAGCTGTTCGATGGTCTGTTTATGAACGAGCTGGAGTGGCTGGCGGCGTTGATTCAGGTCCATGCCAACCGCCAGCGGGCGCACCTCGTTCAGCAGGGCCACGAGGTCGATGCCCCGGCCCGGCTGCCGGACGATCTGATTCAACTGGTTCGTCGCACCCGCTGAGGGGGCGATCCGCAGTAAGATGGGGCATGCTGTCTGATCCGATCCAGGAGCCGCCCCCGCTGGTCGAGGTGTCCCGTCAGGTCGACGGGGTCGTGGTGCAGATGCCACGCCGCCGCCGACAGACCTGGATCCCCCGGTGGGTGTTTCTGGCCGTGTCGCTGTCGCTGTATGCGGCCCTGGTGATTGGGCCGATGCTGCTGCTGTCGGGGGGGCAGATGATGCGCGGGCAGGGGCTGCTGCTGATGCTCTCTCTGTTCTCCCTGGTGGTGGGCGGCATCAGCGCGCTGGTGGTGTTCACCTGGCTCGACCGCCGGTGGTTCTGGGAGCATGGCTCGCTACGGTTCAACCAGCAGATGCTCTGGTTGAACTCTGGACAGCGCGGCCCGGTCGAGATCCCCCTGGCGTCGATCCGGTCGGTGCGCCTGAAGCTTGATCGGACCGAAGCGTTCGGCCGGATCGAGGTGCATGCGTCAGAGAAGATCGTGTCCGCCTTCGACGGTCATTTTCAGTTGGATCTGGAGTGGGTCCGCGATCTGATCGTGTTTCATGCGGAGCGCCATCGCCGCGCCCTCCTGGCTCGGGGAGAGGATCCGAACGCAGTGGTTCAGCCGCCGGCGCCGTTGCAGGAGATGCGGGACAGATGAGCCTGATCTTCGGTGCAGCCGAGCGAGTCTCGGCGTTTACCTTCGCACAACTGGAGGCTGCAGAGCGGCGGTATGCTGCACCCGGGCTGTCTGCCCGGGTGCAGCATACGCGGCTGGTGTCGCGTGGCCAGAACGCGTTCGAGGTGTGGATGGGCCGAACCGATGACTTCCCCAGCCCGCTGGCGTTCGCCGTGAACACGGCGTACCCGATCAACGGTGGGCTGCTGTGGTGGCCGATGAGCCGGCTGATGTGGATGGACTGCCAGCGCAGCCGCGGACAGCGCTCTGGTCCCCGCGCGGCCCTGGTGGTCTTACAAGGCCACCTTCAAGCCATGGGGTGGTCAGACCCGGGCGGCCTGACAGCGGCGTGGCTGCTGTGGGAGGGGTTCACCACGGGCGATGGCTGGGATGACTGCGAGACCTATGAGCTGGCCGCCCTCGCAGTACGCGAGGACGGCTACCTGTTGTTCGACTTCACCAGCCAGCTGCCAACCTGACGATCAGCCCGCCGGGAGCAGGGCCTCGGCTTCCAGTCCGGCTTCGCCCTCATCGGGCGCTGCGCTGAGCTTGGGGTTCTTGACCGCGGCCTTGAGGATCTTCTTCTTTTTCTTCTTCTTGGTCGTGGTCTTGGTCGTGGTCTTGGTCGTGGTCGTCTTCTTTCGGGTCTTCTTCACCGGCGTCTCATCGCCGGTGACTTCCGCTGCATCGGCCTCTGCCGGGAGCGGCTCTTCAGGCTTCGGGGCGTCCGCCGCCGCCGCGGTGCCGCCGTCTGTCGCCACAGTGGCTTCTGTGAGAGTGGCTTCTGAGGGAGAGGCTTGTGGGGTTGCGGTTTCGGGGCTGGCTTCTGTTTCGGTGGAGGTGGTTTTGGTGCGGCGTGTGCGGGAGCGTTTTTTCCGTCGCGGCTTCTCTTCTTCGGCGTCCGGAGTGGTCTCTGGGGCGTCCGTGTTCTTCTCGGCGTCGCTGTCGCGGCGGCGTCCGCGGCTGCGGGCGCGGCGCCGTGGGGGGGGCTCCTCTTCTTCCACGAAGTCGATCTCATGGGCGAGGCCGTTGAGGTCTTCTTCACCGATGGTGGGGTCGTTGCCTTCGTACTGCAGCCAGGCGACCAGCTCTTCGGCGTCGCGCCGGTGCTTGTCGTTGCCCCACAACAGGATCGAGACGGCGTCGGAGTCTTCGAGGTTGACTTCGTTCCGCTGCAGGAGTCGGATGTAGAACTTCCGGAGCACCTGGAGCAGCTCGTCGGCGTCTTTGTCGATGGTGAAGTGTGCGGAGTTGCTCCGGACGGGCTTTCCATCGGAGTGCAGCAGCTGGCCGGCGGCCTGCAGGGTGTTGATGACGGCGGAGACCTGCTTGGGCGCGACATAGGGGTCGGTCTTCCGGCACCGCCGGGCGATGTCGCCGTGGACGTACATCAGGGTGTTGCGCTTGCCTTTGGCCTGCCGCTCCTGGACGTGGTCGACGAACTCGTGGATGATGGTGTGCCGCATGAAGTGGTCGAGGGGGTTGTGGCCGGCTTCATCGAGGGCTTCGCGGAGGTCTTCGCTGGGCCCTTCGAGCTTGTAGACGGCCTGTTCTTCGCCCTTCTCTTCGCCCTTCTCGGGGGGGGCTTCATCGCCGGAGGGCAGGTCGACGCGGTAGCCGCCCGCGCGCTCATCGCGGCTGAGGGTGACGAGCGCCTTCTCCTGTGCGCTCTCCAAAAAACGCGCGAAGCCGGAGTATCCGTAGTCGCTCTCATCGAAGGTGGGCTCTTTGCGCTGCAGCGACTGCTTGAGCAGGCCGGCGAGGACGGGGCCGGAGGTCTCTTTCTGGAGGCCTTCGACGGTCTCGACGAGCAGGGCGAAGGCGTCATACTTGGAGAGGGTGTTCCCGGACTTTGCGTGTGCGGGAGCGGACTTGGGGGCTTCTGCGCGCTTGATGTTCTCGTAGAACACAAACTCATCGCAGCCCTCTACCAGCAGCCGCGAGGTCGAGCCCCGGGTGCCGATGCCGATGACCCGCTTGTTGAGCTCTTTGAGGCGCATGACGAGGGGGGTAAAGTCGCTGTCGCCGGACAACAGGACGTAGGTGTCCAGATAGTCACGGGTGAAGGCGAGCTCCATGGCATCGACGACCAGGGCGATGTCCGCGCGGTTCTTGTCCTGGCCGCGGTAGGAGGTCAGCTCCATCATCTGGACGCCCTGCTCGAGGAGGGCCTGCTTGAACTTGGCGAAGCGTCCCCAGTCGCCGTAGGCGCGGGTGACCAGGATGCGGCCCTTGTCCTTGAGCCGGCGCATCACGGCGCGGATGTCGAACCGGCCGAGCCCTTCTTTTTCTGTCCCGGCGGCGATGTTTTCGAAGTCAATCAAGACACAGAGGTTTCTCTCAGGCATACCTTCTCTGCTGTGAATTTCTTGGGGGCAGAGGCGTCCTCTGCCGTGTTCCAGGGGCTGCGAGAGCGGGCCCCTGCGGGGGTTCTCTGAAGGGCGCGGCCCTCCAGCTCAGGAGTTGGACGATCCAGCCTCCCGCGTGCGTGCTATCCGATCGATGCCCGAAGCGCACGGCCCAGGGGCGGTTGGCCATGGATTCTTTGTGCGTCACCGCGGGGGCGGCTGCGATAATCGTGTAGGAGCATTGATTCCTGAGGACCGGAGCAGATGACCGAATTTCAGCGCTTCCAAGGCGCCAAGCAATACATCGCAGATGAAGGGTTGTTGGCAGACGTCAACGCCGCCATCGCCCTGGAGCGGCCGCTGTTGGTCCGTGGTGAGCCCGGCACCGGCAAGACCTCTCTGGCGCGCGCCGTCGCGGAGAGCCTGGGGATGCCCCTGCTGACCTGGCATGTCAAGTCCACCACCACGGCCAAAGAGGGGCTGTACGAGTACGACGTCGTCCAGCGACTCAACGACTCACGGTTCGGCGACGGGGACATCTCGGACATCCGCCAGTACATCCGCCCCGGCGTCCTCGGCCGGGCCTTCCAGGCCGAAGAGCGCGTCGTCCTCCTCATCGATGAGATCGACAAGGCCGATGTGGAGTTCCCCAACGACCTGCTCCGCGAGCTGGACGAGATGGCCTTCCACATCCCCGAGCTGAACGAGACCGTCACCGCAAGACAACGGCCGGTCACGATCATCACTTCGAACGCTGAGCGGGAGCTGCCCGACGCCTTCCTGCGCCGATGTGTGTTCCACTACATCTCGTTCCCCGACCATGAGCGGATCCGGAAGATCGTTGACGCCCACCTGCCCGAGCTGGACATCTCCCTGGTTGAAGCCGCGGTGGCGCGGTTTTATGGGATCCGGAAGGTCAACGGGCTGCGCAAGAAGCCCTCAACATCCGAGTTGTTGGATTGGCTGTTCGTCCTCGCCCGTGCCGGGGCGAACCCGGATGATATTGCGAACCGGATGCCGTTTTTGGGCACCCTCATCAAGCAGGAGCGCGATCTGGAGCTTCTGAGCAAGAAACGATGGGGGAAGCCCTGAATGTTTGACCTGCTCTTCTTCAACCTCCGCAGTCAGGGGGTCAAGGTCGGCTTGAATGAGTGGCTGACGTTTCTGGGCGGCCTGAAGAAGGGGCTGGTCGTCGATATGGAGGGCCTGTACGCGTTCGGGCGGGCCGTCCTGTGCACCTCTGAGGGCCAGTACGATGCCTGGGACGTCGCGTTCCATGCCACCTTCGCGGGCGTCGAGCTGCCGCCGAACATCTCTGAGCAGCTGCTGTCCTGGCTGGCCGACGCCAGGGGCGCTGAGGGCGATCTCGAACACATCGACATGACGCCCGAACAGCTCCGTGAGGAATTCCTCAAGCGGCTCCAGGAGCAGAAGGAACGCCATGACGGGGGCAACCGGTGGGTCGGAACGGGTGGGCGCTCCCCGTTTGGGAACGCCGGCAAGGCCGACAGGGGCATCCGCGTCGGCGGCCAGGGCGGGGGCCGATCGGCCATTGAGGTCGCCGGTGAGCGCCAGTGGCTCGACTATCGAACGGACACAACCCTTCAACGAAGGGATTTTCAGATCGCCCTGCGGGCGCTGAAGAACCTCGTTCGAGAGGGATCCTTCGAGCTGGATCTGGACGGAACGATCCGAACCACCGCCAACAACGGCGGCTATATCGACCTGGAGTGGCAGCGAGAGCGAACCAACCGGGTCCACCTGGTCTTGCTGATGGACACGGGCGGGTCGATGACGCCACACTCTCGGCTGGTGGAGCGGCTGCTGACGGCAGCCGATGAGACGAAGGGGTTCAAGAGCTTCACAAAGTACCAGTTCCACAACGTCCCATACGGTTGGCTGTACCGCGATTATGCGACCTACGACCGGGTGGCGATCCCAGAGGCCCTCCGGGAGCTGACGCCACAGCATCGGCTGATCTGGGTGGGCGACGCGTCGATGGCGCCATGGGAGCTGTTCACCAAGGCGTCCGGGCGGTATTTGGCGACCGGGGATGAAGCACAGGCGGGGATGAGCGGGTTGGACTGGCTGCAGATGATCTCGGCCCGATGCCCACACAGCGTCTGGCTGAACCCCGATCCGCCCCGATTCTGGGATCATCCGACGGTTCGGTCGATCGGGACTACCTTCCCGATGTATCCGCTGACGATCGGCGGGCTTCGGGATGCGGTGAAGAAGCTTAAGCGACCTGTTTAGGATGTTGGCGCGAGCGTATTTTTCGCGCGAGCGTATTTTTGCAGCGCAACATAATGGGGGGTGCGTTACAGGCACCCTCCATTTCTGAGTTTACGGGTTCATTCACGATGGAGATCGTTCCCTATGCAGATTCAAGGCAGTCGCTTCCTGGTCACCGGTGGTGCCAGCGGTATGGGCCGTCACTTCACCCTCGCCCTTGCGAAGATGGGCGCAGACGTCGCGTTCTGCGATCTCAATGACGAAGGCATCCAGGCGGTCGTCGCCGAAGCGGAGTCGCTGCCTGGAAAGGTTGTCGGCTTCAGCACCAACGTTGCAGAAGAAGAACAGGTTACCAGGCTGATCGCGGACGCGGTCGAAGCGCTCGGCAGCCTGGACGGCATCATCAACAACGCCGGCATTATCCGCGACGGTCTGCTGGTCAAGAAGGACCGAAACACCGGCGAGATCAAGAAGCTGTCCATGAAGAAGTGGCAGCAGGTCATCGACGTCAACCTCACCGGGGTCTTCCTGGGGGCCCGCGAGTTCGCCGCTTACGCCATTGAGAACAATCGCCCCGGCGTCATCATCAGCATCTCCAGCATCTCCCGCTACGGAAACCGTGGACAGTCCAACTATTCAGCGGCCAAAGCTGGCATCGTCGCGATGACCAAGCTCTGGGGCCAGGAGCTGGCCCGGTACAAGATTCGGACCGGCGCCGTCGCTCCCGGCTTCACCCGCACCCCCATCCTCGACGGGATGCCCCCGGAGATGCTGGAGAAGCTCATCCAGCCCATCCCCTTGCGCCGCATCGGTGAGCCTGAGGAGATGTTCCAGACCGTCAAGTTCATCATCGAAAATGAGTACTTCACCGGACAGGTCATCGATGTCAACGGGGGACAGGTCCTCTAAGCCGAACGCCTGCATCCGCGCTGCG
>JBCBLB010000766.1:0-4370 GCA_038520555.1 Myxococcota bacterium
CTGATGGTCTGGTGGCTGCTCGATCAGATGAACTTCCTGGCCAGGAAGTTCATCTGATCGAGCAGCCACCAGACCATCAGCTCAGACTGGAGCTTCAACCGATTCGACACCGCGTCTCGCATCAACACACCGCGTCGCTGCAGGTTGTCCAGATCCACGCTCAGCGGGGACGACAGCTTCAGCGCCTTCGCCGCACGATCGATCTGGGCCTGCAGGTCGGGGCGCCACGATGCCACCATCGCCAGGACCTGAGGCGCCGCCCGGTTGGCCTGGATCTGCTGAAGGGCGGTTTTCAGGACCGCGGGGCCCGTCACATCCAACGGCGCCGGGGAACCGCTGAGCTGCTCGATCAGCAACAGCAGCTCCTCTTCACTCAGCCGGCCAAGCAGCTGCAGCAACGCCGCGCCGTTGCCCCCGCTGGCCCCCAGGCGCTGACGCGCCTGCTGGTTGAGCAGGGGCAGCTCCAGATCGATCTGGGCGAGCATGATCCTCAAGATCGCCCACCGCTCGTCAGTGTCCCGATACCGCCACGCGGGCCCCAGGCTCCGCTCGATCTCTGACAGCGCGCGTCCGGCGGCCTGACGTCGCTGCGCAGACGGCAGCCGCGCGCCCATCTGGCTGGCTTCCCACAACGCCGCCGCGGTCAGCTGGAGCAGGTACGGATGCCCCCCCGCGACCCGGGCAACGAATCCCTGATTCGGCGCGCTCAATCCGACCCGGTTGTCACCCTGGCGGCGAAGGAGCTGATGGACCGCGCCAGATGGGAGCGGGCCGAGCAGCACCTGCTCGAAATAGGGGAACGCGGTCTGGCCTGGTACAGCACGCACCCGACCCCGGAGCTGCTCAAGCGTCTGATTGCTGGTGGCAGCCAGGTTGAAGACGCGCCGACCAGTCACCATCCGCTCCAGATCGGTGAAGAACGCTACATCGAGGTGCCTGTGGCGAAGTAGCGCATCGAAATCGTCGATCAGCACTGTCAGATCGAGCTGATCGTCGACGACCTGATCGGCCAGCGCCCACAGCGATCGCCCTTCAAAGCGACCCTGACGCGCCGCACGATACCGTGCCACGAACGCATCGCTGGCTTGCGGGCCCCGCAGCGGCGCAAACACCGACTCCCAGAACGGCTCAGGCTTCAGCGCCCCCATCCGCAGGGCCTCCAGCAGCGAGGTGGTCCCCCCCTGGGTCTGGAGGGCCGACTGGAGCTGGCGCAGGGCGGTGCTCTTGCCGCATCGCATCTCACTGATCACCAGCGCGCAGCCCTGCGTCTTCACCCGCTGCATCAGCTCCGCGGTGAACGCATCGCGCCCGAGGCTGTCTCCGGGCTTTTCAGGAGCCTGATATTGAAACGGGTTGAACATCGGAGTGAACCTGAGGGCTCAATTGGTGCTTCGTTTAAAGAAACGAACCAGACCAAAGGACATATACCGCTTCTTTGTACCGGCTCGCCAACCACATCCCCACCGACTCCCTCTCGGTCGCCTCTCGTACAGGGGCATCACCCCAGGCGATTAAAGTGGTACGAACCTACTTTTCCACCAGAAATCTTCTCTTACATCTGTAGATTACGGCAGATTACGCCCACTCCTTAAGCCGATCTGCAATCCTCCCCCATAACAAACGACCAAAGTGGGTTAATTCTCCTATACTCAAAAACGAACGCCGAGTCCCCACCGCAGATAAAATCCACGGAAGTCGAGGGCCCCGATCGGCGCAGGCTCGCCATCGATGCTCCGATCAGAAAACTGCATACTGGCCATATAGGCATAGCCGAGCTCCAGATGCATCGCCGGCACGATCCCCTGTGATGCGTCCCCGACAACCAGCTCACCGCCCACCGCCGCAGCGCCCCCTGGCGTCGCGCTCCAGTATCGCCGTCGCCCATCTTCATCGGGATCGTCATCCATCCGCATCCGGCCCAGCATCCCCATCGCCTGAACGGTCCCATAGGTCCGCAGCCACGGCTTCAGCGGCACTGTGAACTTGGGCCCCAGGCCAACCTGGAGCGTCCCCAGATCCAGCGAAAAGGCATCGGCCTGATAGACGAATTCACCGGTCCCCTCGTCCTCTGCATCGATGTCGACGTTGCTGCCGTTCAGCCCGAGCTGGGCGTCGAGCAACATACTCCACCGCGGCGTCAGCGCCAGCCCCCCGCGAGCGCCCAGGGTGTTCATCTGCTCCCGCGAGGAGAACGCGTCCCAACGCGTATCATAGGCTCCGATCGAGCCCATCTCGATCGACACCTCGTGCTGGCCGTTCTCTGCAGCGTTGGCCGACGCGCCAGCCAGCCATGCGATCAACAGTCCGGTCATCATCATTGTTCTCCCTCATCACGCCGCGGCAGCAGGTCGTCTCGGAGCAGCCCCACCGTCGCGAAGCCATCGATCGAGGTCAAGCTGAGATCGGTGGGGTCGAGGTAGCTGATCAGCCCCAGCGACGCGTCATGGGTGATCAAGAACCGTCCATCAGCCAGGGTATCCAGCGAGACCGGCGCTGCCGGAAGCGGAACCTCTGTCTTGACGCTCGGGTTCGACAGATCCAGGTACAAGAGGTACTCCCGATCGGCGAGCAGCACCAACGCGCTGGACGTCTCGCCATCTTCAATCACAGCCACGCCGAGCGGCTGCGTCTCGGTAACCAGGCTCACCGCTTCGTCACCATCCAGGTTCAGCACCCCCAGCCCCCACCGCGCGTCCTGGTACCCGTCCAGGGTGCTGCGGTTGCCACCTTCGGGGCGAACGATGGCCACCGCATAGCGCCCTGAGGGGGTCAGCTGCAGCTCGCTGACCGGGTTCTCGAGGACGTACTCGGTCAGCTCCAGGTTATCGAGATCCAGACGGTACACATCGTGGTAGTCCCCAGAGGAGTTGTTGTAGAGGATCGCCTGACCGTCCTGGACCCGGATCTGGTTGCTGGGCTCGTCGAGCGGGATGCTCTCGATGAGCTCCTGGCTAAACGCGGACAAGCCGTCGTTGTCCAGGACGTTGACCTCTGACGAGCCCGAGAAGACGAACACCGAGCGGTTGTTCTGCGGGTCGACGGCGAGGGTCGACGGCTCTGCATCGAGCACGCCGAGGTTCCAGAACACCGTGTCCAGGTCGAGCATGTACAGATCCGACGAGCCCCGGACGGTGACCAACAGCGTCCCGCCGTCCGGCGTCAGCGCCGCCCCAGACGGGTCGACCTGCTCATCGGGATCCAGGGTCAGCGGGGCTTCCAGGACCACTTCGAAATCGGTCAGGTTGACCACAATGATTTTGGAGCGAGACATCACCACAGCGCTGGTGTTGTCCTGGCTGAACAGGACCCGCTCTGGGGAGAACCCCACCGAGACGCTGCCCTGCTCTTCAGTGTCCAGGTTGAGGAAGCGGACCTCACCCAGATCGGCGACGCCGTCGATGCTGATCTCCTGACCGCTGACATAGTCGAGGTAGGCGACCGCGATCGCGCCGTCTTCTGAGAACGACACCGTGTTGAGGTGTGGCGGGATCTCAATCGGAGCGCCCTGACGATCCCCGCCCTCGACCAGGGCCAGCTCGGTCCGGTACACCAGATCTTCGCTGTCACAGTCACCTTCGCGCGTAATCTTCGGATCGTCGTCCTTGCATTGCGGCCAGCGGGCGAAGACCAGGACCTGCTCACCATCCGGAGTGAGGACCAACCGCGTCGGCTCGGCGCCATCCAAATCTACGACGGCGACGTTGCCGTTGTCTCGAACACGGATCAGGCCACCGGCGAAGGGAAGCCGAACATAGGTCCCGTCCGCTGCAGAGACGGTCTGCGGGCTCCATAGCCGCTCATTCACGGTCCAGTATTGGCTGGTGTTACAGGCCGCAGCCCCCAGCAGGAGCGCCGAAAACGCAGCCCGATCGCGTAATGTTTGCATGGTCTATCGCTCGATCTCAGAGTTCAGTTCAAAGCCGGTGATGGTCTGCAGCCCCGCCCGTTGCCCCGCGTCGGGATCGACGAAGCTCAGCCGACCCAGCGGGTGAACCTGATTGACGAACGCCACGTCTGTATCTGGCAGCACCCCCAGATGTACCGGCTCGCTGGGCAGGGTCAGGACATCATGGTCGATGGTCGCGTAGTCCAGCACGCCCAGGTAGGACTGGCCTTCCATGATGAAGTAGCCGGTCTCCCCATCCGCCGCGTTGGCGTAGGCGATGGGTTCAGACTGCAGGCGGATGGGGTTGGGGAAGAACGTCTCCAGCTCGATCAGAGTCAGCGCGTTCTGGTCGAAGAAGGCCGACTCCAGGTCGATGTCTCCGTTGTCGGTGTCATGGAAGAACAGCGCCGTGTTCCCCAGAGGGCTGACCCCGACGCTCTGCACCGGCTTGATCAGCCCCCGGGTTGTGACCGTGTCGGTGGCA
>JBCBLB010000866.1:0-3470 GCA_038520555.1 Myxococcota bacterium
ATCGGCGAGCAGGGTGGCGGGGGCCTGCATCAGCAGCAGCGGCACCCCCCCCACCCGGGTCCGCGGCGCCGCATCGGTCGGGATGGTGGAGAGCAGCGGCTGAAGATCGACCAGTCCGCGGTGCTCATACAGCCCGCCAGGCCGCAACAGGTTGGCCGTCACGCCGTGGAGCGCCATCCACGCCCAGGCGCCCAGGCTGGCGTTGGCGTTGAGGAACGCAGACCGGCCGGGGAGAATGGTCCCCATCGCTGCGCGGCTGAACTTCAGGGCGACGCCAGAGAGGATCGACTTCTCGACGCCACAGATCTCGGCGCACCGATCGACCGGCCAGGAGGCGACCGCCTCCTTCAACCGTTCGAAGTGGTGGGTATAATCGTCGACGAACTGATGATCGTGCCAGCCGCCCTGGACGATGGCAGAGAGCATCCCCAGCAGCAGGAAGGGCTCGGTCCCCGGCCGGACGGCGAGGTGCTGATCCATGTCGTCCGCGAGCGGCGTCCGACGCGGATCAGCGACGACGACGCGGGTCCCCTTGGTCTTCCGAGAATGCTGGATGGCGCGCTCATGGGCGGCGCCGGCGATCAGCGGCCCCCACCCGACCGCGCGCTGGTCGCCGCCAAGCAACAAGATCGCGTGGGCACGCCCCACGTCGGGCAGCAAGTAGGTCGGATAGCCGATGGCCATCTCGGTGATGCGGGCCGCTGGGCCTGCGCCCAGACACAGCTCGCTGAACACTGCGGCGGTGCCCAGGCCGACGCCGAAGGCGAGCGATCGGACCCAGTCCTGCGAGGACCAGAACAGCGAATCGCCCAGGTACATGCCGAGGCTGCCCGGACCGGTCTGCCCGCGGATCGCCCGGAGCTGAGCGCCGATCTCCTGGATCGCCGTCTCCCAGTCGACGGGGGTGAGCACCCCGTCCACCCGCCGCATCGGCTGGCGGATCCGATCGGGGTGACGCATCGCGGAGAGGGACCGGTGGGCCGTCTCACAGATGAACCCCCCGGATATCGGGTCAGAGGGATCGCCCTGGAGGCCGGCCAGCTGGCCGGAAGAGTCGATCTCCGCCTGCAAGCCGCAGGCGCCTTCGCACAGTCGACAGTACGTGTTGAGCATAATGCGTTGTATACCCTGATCTGTCCCGAACACAGGGTCATCGTGCGCCTTCAGGCCTGCTGAAGCTCGACGACCCGCTGCCGTCGCCGGATCTCGATCGCACGATACCACCGGGTGTAGTGGGCCAATCGATCCAGGACGTCCTGGCTGCGGGCCTCGACGATCAAGGCGAGCAGCAACGGCGGAAGGTCCGGTCCCCAGATGGCAACGATCTCTTCGACCACCGGCGAACCCGGCGCCGCGTCCAGCAAAGCCGCTGCGGCGCGCGCAGCCCCAGCGATGTCCCCCGCTCGCATCAGCACATGGGCGGGCACGGCGCTCCCCCGAGCCGCACCCGCAGCGGCCATCCCCTCAACAGCGCCTTCTTTGGCGTACTGCTCACAGAGGACACGCAGCCGGGAGAGCGGGACCGCACACAGGTGCAGATACCCGGCACGGGTCCCCTCGACCTGGAACGACATGGGGAAAAGCCAGGGCGCGTCGATGTGTCGCTCCGCCGCGGTCAAGAGCACGGCGGGCCGGGCCTCACGGGCGAGATCCAGCAACCGGCGATACAACGCGCGCGGCGGAACCAGCGACTCCAGGGTATCCATGACCGTGAGGGCAGCCCGGATCACCTCTGCGCCAACGGCCGCGCGCGGCCCAACGATCACATCCGCCAGGGCGAGCGGCTGGTGTTCGGCCAGATGGGAAAGCAGTGGCTCGATCGGCCGCCCGACGCGAGCCTCTGCATCCAACAGCGACCGCAGCTGGGGCAAATCATCGGGAAAATCCATCTGGTCGATGATCGCGATGCTCATCGCCGCACCCCGGCGCGACCCTGCACCTGATCGAGGGACGGAAGGATCGGCTCCAGCCCGACCGGGCAGGCCAGCACGACCGTCGGCGTCTCTTCCATGTTGAGGGCGCCGGGGGTTCGCTCCGGCCGACCCGCGGGCCCCAGAAGCGGATGATCGCCCCGGGCCAGCGACTCCCAGCTGGCGGAGAAGCGCCCCCAGACCGCAACAAGGCCAACCCCTGCGATGCTGGTCCCGTCAAGATCCCGGGCAAACAGCAGCAGGCTCAAATCGGCGCCCTGGTCCGGGCCGAGGTCAGTCGATGGGACCGCAGCGAGCGCCGCCCAGGCGGCGTGCAGCAAGGCGCTGCGCCCACAATCGCGGGGCGCGATGCTGCGGAGCTGCTTCTCCAGACGCCGCGCAGGCAAAAAGGCAGAGACCGGACCGCGCTGGACAGACAGCCGACCCGCGACGTCCAGCCGCGCGCGGGTCCCTTCGATCCGCAGACGGAAGTGTCCCGCGAAGGGCGCGTCGCCACCATCTCCCAACATCCAGGCGCGTACGGACATACGCTTAGGATACACCCCCCAGGCGCTGCAAGAGCCGAGGAATTCGCCGCATCAGCTCATCTCGGGTGGCCCGGTAGGCTTCCAGGGCCTCAGAACGGGGGGCCGCGTCCGGGTCGGGGAGCGGCCAGCGGACCTGCTCGATGCGCTTCGGCAGGATCGGCGTGTCCCGCGGCGCACAGAGGATCACGGCCGTCACGACGTCCTCCAGCGGGACCTCGAACAGGCTCTTGGACCGCAGGCCGCGGCCGTCGATCCCAACCTCGTCCAGGACGGTGAAGACCACGCCCCGCACATGGGCGGGCTGGCTGCCGGCCGAGTACACCTCGACCTCCGGCGCATGGTGGCGCGCGATGGCTTCCGCGAGCGGCGAGCGGGACGCGTTCGAACGACCATAAAACAAGAGGGGCATACACGGGCTCTACGGTTGGAGTTACCAGTGGGCCATGAGCCTCCTCAATGAAGCACGCACCTACCGGGAGCGGGGGGAATATCACCTCGCGTTGACCTGCGCCCAGGGCGCCCCCGAGCCCGCGGGCCGCCTGGAGCAGGCGCGGATCCTCATCTGGCTGGGCCGCTATGAAGACGCGCGCCGGCTCGCCCAGAACGGACTCTTGACGCTCCCCGATCACCCGCTGGCGCTCATCGTCAACAGCGAAGCCCATGTCGCATGCGGACAACCCGCAGAAGCGGTCGCGCTCGCCCGAAAGGCCTGTGACGCCGCACAAGACGATCCGAGCCTGGGCGGCATGGCCCACATCGGCATGGCCCATATCGCCCTCGCCAGCGCCCTCCACAGCAACGGTCAGGGTGAAGACGCCGTCGCGACCGCCCAACAGGCGCTGACGTCGCTCGACAGCGGCCGGCCCTACGATCGGGCGCTCGCCAGCCAGACCCTCGCCGAGTCCTTCCACGTCGCGAGCAACTATGCCGAAGCCGCGAACGCATGGCGGCGAACCCTGGACCTCCGCCGCGAGATCCTCGACCACGATCACCCGGAGATCGCGGTCACGAT
>JBCBLB010000363.1:0-9798 GCA_038520555.1 Myxococcota bacterium
CGGTGTTGACACGTCAACACCGTCCGAATCAGGCAAACGCGCGGGCAGCCGCAGCGTCGACTGTGTGGGGGTTCTGGGGGTTCCACCCCATCGATTTTGCCCAATTTCGCTGCTTCCGGGCCAGCCGCCAGGTGTCCCGGGCGGTGCGCCGGATGGCCTCCTCCAATGACAAGGTACCCCGCACCGCCTCGACCATGTGACGGTAGGAGAAGGACTTCATCGGCTTCAATGACGGTGACCAGCCGGCGTTGAGCAAGGCTTCGGTCTCCTCGACGTACCCGGCGGCGATCATCATCTCCAGCCGTCGATCGATCCGTTCCCGGAGGCCCTCTCGGTCCAACCAGACGACCTCGGCATCCAGCGGCGGACGCCGGGGCGGCGCCGCCTGGAGCGTGCTCATTCGCTCCCCGCTGATTTCGATGACCTCGAGCGCCCGAATCACCCGGACCCGATCATTGGGGTGAAGTCGCCGGGCCATGGGCGGGTCCCGCGCGACGAGCGCCGCATAGGGATCGTCGAGCGTCTCCAACCGGGCCCGAACGCGTGGATCCCCTTCTGGTAGCGGCGGCAACGGTCGCACCAACGCAGCGAGGTAGAAGGGCGTCCCGCCGACGATGACGAGGGGCGCCGGGCCGGCTTTGTGCGTCATGACGATGTCCGCGAAGTCTTCAACGGTGAAGTCTTCATCGGGGTCGCGGATGTCGATGGCGTCATGGGGGTGGACCGCGAGCACCTCAGGGGGAGGCTTGGCGGTGCCCACATCCATCTGGCGGTAGACGGTCATCGCATCGGCGCTGATGATGCGGGCACCGTAGGCCTCTGCGATTCTCAGCGCTGCGGCGCTCTTCCCTGCAGCCGTCGGGCCACCGATGATGAGAGGGCGCACCGCTCAGCTCCGGTGGAAGCGGCGCTCCAGCTCTGCTGGAGAGATGCGGATGGAGACCGGGCGGCCATGGGCGCATACGCTGAAGTCGACCTGATCGAGCGACGCGAGCAGCTCACGCATCTCAAAGGTGTTCAGCCGCTGCCCGGCCCGGATCGAGTTGTGGCAGGCCATCGTGGCCAGGATCTTCTCGATGAGATCGCGGGCTGGCTCGCCATCTCCGCCCCCAGCGAGATCATCCGCGACGTCTTCGATGAGCTGCTGCAGGTTGGCGTTCATCAAAGACTCGGGCACCTGCTTGATCACGAAGGCTTCGCCGCCGAAGGGCTCTACCTCAAGCCCGTAACGGTTGAGGACCTGGGTGTGCGGCGACAGGGCGAGGGCACGGGCAGGGGTCAGCTCGATGACCTGAGGGGTGAGCATCCGCTGCCCCCCGCCGAGCTGCTTGCGCTCGTTCTGCATCAGTCGGTGAAGCGTGATCCGTTCATGAGCGGCGTGTTGATCGATGATCACCATCTCACCGGCCCCCTCACAGAGGATATACGTCAAGCCCAGCTGTCCGATGACGCGCAGATCGGTGAACCGCTCGACGGGAAGCAGCGACCGCTCGCTCCCCCGAAGCGCCGGCGCCGTACCCACAGATGAACGCGGGATCATGGCCTGGGGCAGCGTCTGCACCGCCGGTTGAGGCGGGAAGGTGGGACGTTGGCCGATGCTCACGCCCCCTGGCATCGGCGGAGCAGCGGTCATCGCGGCTTGCTGGGGCGGGGAAAGCGGACGGCGGGGTTCGTTGACCGTCATCGGGGTCACCCCGTTTGCACCCAGTACAGGAAGGGGGCGAGCCGACGGAGGAGGGGGTTGGAGCGACAGCCCCTGCTGGGTGCCCTGAGCTTTGCTGGCCGATCCCGACGGTTGATATCGGGCTTCAGTGGGAACCGGCTGCTTGATCCCGTGTCGCTGGAGGGTCTCGCGCAGCCCGCTGGCCAGGATGCGTGTCAGGTCGCGGACATGGCGAAAGCGCACCTCGGTCTTCGCCGGATGGACGTTCACGTCTACATGGTCGGGCGGGACTTCGATCTTGAGGACGACCGTAGGGTAGCGCCCCTTGGGCACGATCCCCCGATACGCTTCATTGATGGCGCGCCGGAGCACCCGATCCTGGACGAAGCGGTCGTTGACATAGAGGTATGAGCTGCCCTGAGGGGAGCCCTTGTGGACGCCGACCGGTGAGACCATCCCGATGACCTTCAGCTCACCCTGTTTGAACGAGACCGGCACCAACGCGGTGCCGTGAGCACCGAGCAGATCCGCAGCCCGTGCGGCCATGTCCGAGACGACAGGCGCGCGGATGACCTTTTGATCGCCGTGAGAGACTTCTACGTCGAGCTCAGGCCGGATGAGCGCCTGCCGAACCACCGCCTCCAGGCAGTGAGAGAGCTCCGTAGAGACTGCGCGGAGGAACTTCCGACGGGCAGGGATGTTGAAGAACAGGGAGCGGGCAGTGACCCGGGTGCCCGAAGGTGCGCCCGCGTCGCGAACGTCCACCAGGCGACCGCCCTCAACCGTGATGCGGGTCCCGACAGGCTGATCCGCAGGGCGGGTGAGCAGCTCGAAGCGACTGACCGAAGCGATGCTGGGGATCGCTTCCCCCCGGAAGCCTAACGTCGAGATCGAAAACAGGTCCTTGTCATCCCGAATCTTCGAGGTCGCGTGCCGCTCCAGCGCGAGCGTCGCGTCCGCCCGATCCATCCCGATGCCATTGTCCGTGACCCGGATGAGGTTCCGTCCCCCCCCCTTCCACTCAACGCGGATATCCGTGGCCCTGGCATCGATGGCGTTCTCCACCAGCTCCTTGATCACGCTGGCGGGCCGCTCGACGACTTCGCCTGCGGCGATCTTGTTGACGACCCGATCTTCAAGGATTCGAATCACTTGAGATCTTCCTCCCGGTCCCAGGGGCGGCGCTTGCGCTTGAGCTTCAGCCGAATCGGCGTCCCCTCAAAGCCAAACGCTTTCCGCAGAGAATTGGTCAAATATCGCCGATAGGGCGCCTTCACCCCGTCCGGCGTGTTGGACCAGATGACGAAGGATGGCGGTCGAACCCGGGTCTGGGTGATGTAGTTGAGCTTGACCGGGCGGTGATACCGCTGCGGCGGGTTGTTGGCGGCCACCGTGGTCTCCAGCCAGCGGTTCAGACCCGCCGTCGGTATCCGCTTGTCGAACTGACGGTAGACCTTGCGGACCGTGGGCAGGATGCGATGACACCCCTTACCGGTCAGGGCGCTGATGAACAGAGAGGGCGACCAGGCAACATGGGGAAGGTCGTGCTCGATCTGATACTGGATCTTCTTCGAGTTGACCTCAGGATCGCTCCTGGCGAGATCCCATCGGTTGATGAGGAGCACACAGCCCCGCCCCCGGTCCTCAACCAGGCCGGCGAGCCGCGCGTCCTGGGCGGTGATCCCTTCGATGCCGTCGATCATCAACAGGCTGATGTGACACCGCTCGATCGTTCGGATGGCCCGGGCCGTCGCGAAGGTCTCAAGCTTATCGTCGATACGGGTGCGGCGACGCACACCGGCGGTGTCGACGATCCGCCACATCTGCCCCCCCTCCTCAAACACCGAATCGACCGCGTCCATCGTGGTCCCAGGCATATCGTGGACCACGTGCCGATCCTCGCCAATCATTCGGTTGACCAGGGTGCTCTTGCCGATGTTCGGACGGCCGATGACGGCGATGCGGATCTCGCTGTCGTCTTCTTCGACGCCCGGCGCATCGACCCGCTCTGGAAGACGCCCCACCATCGCGTCGAACAGCTCGTAGATGCCACGGCCATGTTCTGCTGAGATGGTGATCATCGGGTCCAGGCCCAAAGAGTAGAAGTCAAAGGCGTCTTCTTCGTGTTTGGGCCCGTCGCACTTGTTGACGACCAGGACCAGCTGCTTGTCGACGTCCATCTTGCGGAGAAGGTCCGCGGTCATCTTGTCCGCAGGCGTAAGCCCGGCCTGTCGATCCACGACGAACAGGATGAGGTCGGCTTCCTGGATCGCCGCTTCCGCCTGGGCGCGCATCTTGGCAAACAGATCGTCGGTGGGAACCGGCTCGAACCCCCCCGTGTCGATCAAAATGACCTCACGATCCTCGATCTCTGCTGTACCATAGTGACGATCCCGGGTGACACCCGGCCGATCATGGACCAGCGCCTGGCGCTGCCCGACCAGTCGGTTGAACAGCGTGCTCTTGCCGACGTTCGGTCGGCCAACAATCGCGATTACGGGAACCATCGTCCGCTCCTGAGCCGGGACTGCGGGCTCTATTCGTATCCAAGCTCGCGAAGCATCCGCGGGTTGTTCGTCCACTCCGATGCAACCGAGACATGGAGGTCCAGGTAGATTTTGGCACCTAACATCGCAGCGATCTCCCGTCTCGCCATCGAACCGACCTGCTTGAGCCGTCCGCCGCCTTTACCGATGAGAATGCCCTTCTGAGAATCTCGCTCGACCAGAATCCGCGCAAAAATCGTGACCAGCGGTGCGAGCCCCTCACGCTCTTCCTCTTCAAACTTCTCCACCTCCACCGCGACCGCGTATGGAATCTCCTGGTGGGTCAAAGCAAAAATCTTCTCCCGTATCAATTCAGAAACGACAAACCGCTCGGAAACATCTGTAATTTGATCGGGGGGAAACAACGCCGGACCTTCGGGCAATGATGTCTGCCAGACCTTCTTGAGGTTTTCTACCCCAACGTCCTTTCGCAGCGCACTCATCGGCACCAGATCCGCACCCGGAAGCGCTTCAGACAACGCCACCAGGATGGGCAGCATTTTGGGTTTATGGATGAGATCCACCTTGTTCAACGCCACCGAGACCGTCTCCAGACCAGACTGCTTGATCAAGTCGATGATGCCCCGTTCCGGCGGAGAGATCGGGGGCTTGTTCTTGTCCAGTCGCCCAGCCGGACGGGTCACATCAAGCACCCAACACACCGCATCCACCCCCGCGAGGGCGTCCGTGGCGACCTGAACCATCGACTGGTTCAGCCGACCCTTCGCGGAATGGACACCCGGGGTATCCACCATCACCGCCTGCATGTGCTCGTCGGTATAGATGCCGAGGATGCGGTTGCGTGTGGTCTGCGGCTTCGAGGAGATGATCGAGATCTTCTGCCCCAGGATGGCGTTGAGCAGGGTGCTCTTCCCCGCATTGGGGCGACCGATCAATGTGATGAATCCAGAACGCA
The DNA here is from genome assembly GCA_038520555.1 of Myxococcota bacterium. Classification (GTDB taxonomy): domain Bacteria; phylum Myxococcota_A; class UBA796; order UBA796; family UBA796; genus JBCBLB01. The sequence goes on from JBCBLB010000363.1 coordinate 5,126, forward strand.
TAGACGCTCCCCGTAACGCGGCCCAGGGTACTCATCCCGCCAATTTCTGACCGGCAGCTCACAACAACACCGATACAGAAGAAAGCGGCGCGCTGGACAGCAGAGACCATCCAACCATGCCATCACTGCACCAAGGGATCCCCACGATACTATCCCTGATGCGGTTTGACAGCTTGGAAGGTTGACTTCAAACTCCGATGGACAGCGCGCCGTCCATCAATCTGGATGAACTGCACCGTACACAGGACCCCCCCTGTCCGCGACCTGTTTTCTGAAATTAACTTTCTTCTATGGGTTTTCTCACCCAACCTTTCCCAGCTTGACCTCGCCCCGGCTCAGCCGGTCCGATGGCCGGATGGTCAATTCCTGTAGGGACAGTCGCGCTCGCAGCGCACGAATGTTCTCATTTGCCGTCCCTTTGGCCCAGGACAGATCGCGCGGGTTCACTTCCACCTCTACCCGGCTCCCCGCTGGCACCAGCCGGAGCACCGACGCCATCCGCCCATAGAACCGCCGGACCTCCACAAGGTGGCGAAGGTTGGGATGATATGGCCCGGCGACCACCCGATGGGGCGTGTCCTGTCCCGGTTGCAGCCCCACCCGAGCAATCGCGATCCCCGCCGCCTCCAACACTTCAACCATCGCCAGCGTCGTGGTCACCGCCTCGCCCAGGTGCATTGGGCGCCACCGCTTCGTCTCTACAAGCTCCGCGAGCACCGTCTTCGCCAACGCCAGCGCCGGGATGATGCGAACAAACGACACCATCGGCGCCCCGTCCTCCCCCTGGGTGAGCGTACGCGCGTCCTCAACCGCGTCCTGGTGAGCAGAGCTGGGAAGCCCCGGGACCAGGGTCACCCCAAGGGTGAACCCCATCCGCTTCAGGTCACGGAGCATCACGGCGACCAGATCGCCCCGATACCCCCGATGGCAATCGCTCAACGTCGCGTTTCGAAAGGTACAGACGTGAAGCTCGATCGTCTGCACCCCCGCTGCCCAAAGCCGCGCCGCGTCCGCACGAGACAGATCCGCCGGGGAGCAATTGACTCGAATCGCATGCCCCTGTGCTGCCGACAGAAGCGAATCGTCAGGGACGCCGCCTCGAAAGAAGGCGATCTCAAGCGGCTGGCCCGGTCTGGCGCGCTCTGTCTGATAGTGCTGCACCATCGCCTGAACCAGGGCGGGGGTTGGGCGGTCATGGAGAGGGGGCCGAAGCCAGCAGGGGGTCGGGCTGCCGCCGAAGTCGATGGGCACAATCACGCGCCGGCTCATGACATCCTCCCCTGCTCTTTCAGACGGACTATCGCCGCTTTTGCTGCAGCGAAGGTCGCCTTTTGCTTGCTCGTCCCCTCCCCTTCGGCGATGATTTCACCGAGGATGCGGACCGACATCCGAAATCGCCGCTTGTGATCGGGGCCAGAGGTCGACACCAACGAATACCGAGGCACCGAATGGTGATTCTTTTGAACCCACTCCAACAACTGTTGCTTGCTGTTTCGGGTGTTGGGCAGATCATCGAGCATCGGGAAGATGATGGTCCGCACGATGCTCATCACGGCGTCGACCCCTTGATCGAGGTAGATCGCGCCGAGCAGGGCTTCGTAGGCTCCCGCCAGGTTGCTCTCCCGGTTCGGACCGCCGCTGCGCCGCTCCCCCCGTCCCAGCCGGAGCGCCTCACCAAGGCTGAGCTGCCGGGCAAGCCGGGCGAGGTTGGCGTTGTTGACCACCTGCCGGCGCATCCGAGACAGCTTGCCCTCGTCTGCGTCCGGAAACCGCTCAAAGAGCAGCCGACTGGCACACAGCCCCAACACCGCATCCCCGATAAATTCGAGGCGCTCGTTATGGTGACCCCCATGCTCCTGGGCATAAGACGTGTGCGTCAGGGCCTGGATGTACAGCGCCCAGATCGCCGCCGGTTCGCTCACGAGCGAGACCTGCGCCGGATCCAACCCCCGCCGATGACCTCGTCCCCGTCCGCTGCGTAGAGGACCACAGCCTGTCCCGGCGCCACCGCGCGGGCAGGGCTCGTCAGGACAATGCGCACCGGATCAAGCTCCACCACCTCTGCCTCATGTAAGGCGCCGCGGTGACGGATTCGCGCCCGCAGCGGCTCTTCAGGCACGGGCTGTCGGAACCAGTTCATCCCCACCGCCACGATCTCCCGCTGCTCCAGCTGATCGTTGGTGCCGACGACGACCTGTCGGGTGTGGGGATCGATGCGCAGCACATAGAGCGGGTGCCCCACCGCGACGCCGAGCCCGCGGCGCTGGCCGATGGTGTAGCGCCAGTACCCCTGATGCTGACCGAGGACCGTGCCGTCGGTCATCACGATGTCACCGGCGCCGTCTTCCAGCTCCGGCCGGTGCTCGGCGACGAACCGGGCATAGTTATCGTCGGGAATAAAGCAGACTTCCTGGCTCTCTGGCTTCTCCGCGGTCACCAGGTTCAGCCGCCGGGCGATGTCCCGGACTTCGGGCTTGCTCATGCCGCCCAGCGGGAAGAGGGTCTTCTCCAAGGCGGTCTTCCGAACCGGGAACAGGAAGTAGCTCTGGTCTTTGTCCTTGTCCTGGGCGGCCATCAGCCCCCCCGCCTCTGTGATGCGGGCGTAGTGGCCGGTGGCGAGGTGGCTTGCGCCGAGCGCAGCGGCCCGCCGCAAAAGGACCCGAAACTTCAAGACCCCGTTGCACTGGATGCAGGGGTTGGGCGTCGCCCCCTTGAGATAGGTGTCGGCGAAGTAATCCATCACCGCCCCCTTGAATTCACGGCGCAGGTCCATCACATAGAACGGGATCCCCAACGCGTCGGCCACCCGACGGGCGTCCATCGCATCGTCCAGCCCACAGCAGTGCTTGCCGTCGTCAGCCTGGCCCGGCGCGATCTCCGGCGCATCGTGAAGCTTCATATGGACGCCGATGACCTCATGGCCCTGCTCGACCAGCAAGGCCGCAGCAACGGAAGAATCGACGCCTCCGCTCATCGCGGCTACCACTCGCATGACTGTGACTGCTCCAGGTTCGAGATGACCCGTGCCAGGATCGGTTTCAAGGGTTCGATGTCGGTCTGTGGACCGAATGAGAGTCTCACCGGGGTCCCACTTTTGCCCATCGCAGCAAGGACATGGCTGGGCTGCGCCGATCCGGAGCTGCAGGCGGACCCCGTCGAAGCGCTCACCCCCTCCAGATCCAACGCCATCACGATCAGATCGCCCGGTGCGTTGAACAGTACAGATAACGTGTTCGGAAGCCGCGGGGCACCTTCCCCCAACACCTCTCCCCCCAGAGACCGACACAGCGCCACCAATGCATCCCGCCGCTGTGGGGCCATCTCTCCACAAGCAAGGGCAGCAGCCCCCATCCCCACGATGCCCGGGACGTTGTGTGTCCCCGCTCGCAGCCCGCGCTCCTGCGGCCCCCCTCGAAGCAGCGGCGCCACCCCCGTCTTCACGATAAGCGCGCCCACCCCTTTCGGTCCCCCGAACTTATGGGCCGAAAGCGTGAGCAGGTCGGCGTCGATCGCCATCGGCAACCGTCCCGGGATCTGGGTCGCGTCGCAGTGGAACACCCCGCCCACCGCCCGCACCAGCGCGGCGACCGCTCCGACCGGTTGAAGGACGCCGGTCTCGTTGTTGGCGGCCATGACGCTGACCACTCCGCCCTCCGGCCAGCCGGCGGACAGGCGCCGGGAGAGCCAGTCCAGATCAATCACGCCGTTATCATCGACTGGAATCGTCTCCGAAGCCCAGGCGAGCGCAGAGGGATGCTCGATGGCGCTGGTCAACACCGGTCCATCGCGGTGGCCGAGCGCCCAGGCGTTCGCCTCGGTGGCGCCCGAGGTGAAGATGACCGTCCGGGGATCCACGTCGGCGAGGCCGGCGACCGAGCGCCGCGCCCGATCGATCATCATCGCCGCCTCCCGGCCTGCCGCGTGCGGAGAGAACGGGTTCGCCGCGTCCAACGCCATGATCATCGCATCGCGGGCGGCGGGGAGGATCGGAGCGGTGGCGTTGTGGTCGAAATAGAGTCCGGTGCCCATGGCTCTCCTGTATCTCTCTCTCTTCTCCACTGCGGACGTTCAAAATCCAAGGGCATTGGTCCGATGACCCCCCCGAAGGGTTTGACCCGCGCCCGATCGCGGACCTTGGAGAGAAGATGCGCATCACGTCGTCCCCGCTCATGGGACTGTTGGGCCTGACCAGCCTCGCCATGCTCAGCCCGCCCGCCAAGGCGTCAACATGTGGCGATGGCCTCGTCGAGACTGGAGAAGAATGCGACGATGACAACCTCGACCTCGGGGACGGGTGTGACGATGTCTGCGAGATCGAAGAGGGCTGGAACTGCCGAGAAGCCGACCTCTCAGAAGCCTTCACCGACAGTTACCCCGATGGTCTGGCGCCGCTGTGGTCTCTGTCCTCTGATAACCTGACCCTCTCCCAGACCCGAGACTCAGAGCCGGCGTTCTATGGGACACATATCGATGCATCGTCCATCGAATTTACAATCAGGGTCGGGACCACCACCCAGGATGACTTCATCGGCTGGGTCGTCGGCTTCAAAGATGGGGATGCCGAAAGCGAAGATGCAAACTACATCCTCTTCGACTGGAAGCAACGGAGCCAGTCCGGCCTGGGCACCTTCGCCCGCCGCGGCCTCGCCATGTCTGCGGTCGACGGTGAAGCC
>JBCBLB010000824.1:0-3890 GCA_038520555.1 Myxococcota bacterium
ATTTCACGCGTCGTGTTGGATGACGTCGACAACCCGAGCGAGCCCATGGAAGAGATCCTGTTGACCATCGAGCAGGAGTTTAACAACCATAACGGTGGGGATATCGCCTTCGGCGATGACGGCTATCTGTATATCGGGATGGGCGATGGGGGAAGCGGCGGCGATCCGAACGACCGCGGGCAGGACACACACCACATGCTCGGGGCGTTCTTGCGCATCGACGTGGACGGTGTCAGCCACCCTTCTCCCGGCTACAACATTCCTTCGGACAACCCGTTCGCGGACAACCCGAAGTGCGCGCCGGACACCAACGCGCTGGACTGCCCGGAGATCTATGCCTGGGGCATCCGCAATCCATGGCGGTGGAGCTTTGACGGTGAGACCGGGACGCTCTGGGCGGCTGATGTCGGCCAGAACGCCTATGAAGAGGTCAACGTCATCGAACGCGGTGGAAACTACGGCTGGCGATGCTACGAGGGCGAGGACGAGTACAACACCTCTGGCTGCGACGAGAGCGGGTACATCGAGCCGGTGACGACCTACCCCCGCGATCAGGGGCGCTCGATCACAGGGGGCTACGTGTACCGCGGCGACGCCATCCCGGCGCTCCAGGGCCGCTACGTATTCGGCGACTACATCACCGGCCGTATCTGGGCGCTCCGAGATGGCGCCGATGGTTTCGTCAACGACGAACTCATTGATACGTCATACAACATCTCATCGTTCGCCCTGGGTGAGGACGGGGAGCTGTACTTCTCAGACTATGGTAACGGCCGAATCCGCCGCATCATCGCGGGGGACAGTGAAGCCTCAGATGAGGTCCCGCTCCTCCTGTCCGAGACTGGATGCATGGATCCCGAGGACATCACCCAACCCGCCGAAGGCCTGATCGGCTACGATCTCAACGCTCCCTTCTGGTCTGATGGTGCGGCCAAGGATCGTCAGTTTGCTCTCCCAGCAGGCGGAACAATCGACATCAGCGCCGATGGCGCGTGGAGCTTCCCCGCAGGCACGATCGCCCTCAAGCACTTCCGTCTTGGCGGGAAGCTGATCGAGACCCGGCTGATGATCCGCCACCCGGACGGCGTCTGGGCTGGGTACACCTATGAGTGGGACGAAGCACAGACGGACGCCTGGCGGGTGCGCGGCGGAAAACGCAAGACCATCGACGGACAGGACTGGATCTACCCCACTGAAGGTCAGTGTATGGAGTGTCATACCGCGGTCGCGGGCTACACCCTTGGCCTGGAGACCGCACAGCTCAACCGGGACTTCCGCTACCCTCAGACGGAACTCACCGCCAACCAGCTCTTTACGCTCGATACGGTAGGGGTGTTTGCGAAGCCGCTCGCGGATCCGCCCGAAGACCTGTTGGCGCTCCCCGATCCCACCGACACGGCCCTGAGCCTGGACGATCGTGCCCGGTCGTATCTGCACACCAATTGCGCGCAATGCCACCAGACCAGCGGGCCGACGCCATCATCGATGGATCTGCGCTTCACGACGGCGTTTGGCGACACCGAAACCTGCGATACGATCCCCGCTTCTGGCGATCTGGGCATCACCGGGGGGCGCATCATCGCCCCGGGCAGCGCGACCACGTCGCTGCTGGTCAACCGGATGAGCCGCCGCGACATCCACGGCATGCCGCGGATCGGCTCGACCCTGCCCGACGCCGACGGTGTCACGCTGGTGTCTGCCTGGATCGACGCACTCGGCGGATGCCCATGATCAGTTCAGCGTCATTCATGGATGGAGACGAAGAGGGGGGCTCCGCAAAACGAAAGGACCCGCCCCGGCTCGACCATCGAACCGGAGCGGGTTGAAGGGAAGAGCTGGTCGCTGAGCTCAGGGGGTGTTCGCGTGGAAGGTATAGTTGAAGGGTGCTTCTGCGGTGGGAGAGTAGAGCAGCCAGGCGTAGGTCCCCATCTCGCCGTCGTGGTCGAGCTGGAGCAGCCCATCTGAGGAGACCGCAGAGTCGACGACGACCCACTGCCAGCCCTGCCGCTCGATGAGCAGGAGGGTCATCTCGACGCCTTCAGGCGCCTCGACGCATGCGGAGTGGTTGCCGCGGAGCGCGGTGTAGGAGTAGCCGCGTGGCTGAAGATCGGCGTCCCAGGCACCAGACAGGCTGCCCTCAGTCTCGATGGCGTAGCTGCCGCAGGCGCCCTCCACGACCTCCTCTTCGTCTTCGACCTCTTCATCGGTGCCGGTGTCTTCGTACCCAGAGTCCTCGATGCCGGTGTCTTCGACGTCGGTGTCTTCGACGTCGGTGTCTTCGACGTCGGTGTCTTCGACGTCGGTGTCTTCGACGTCGGTGTCTTCGGGTTCCTCGTCAGGCTCTTCGCGTTCGGGGGCTGGGGCGCCGACGCCGACGGCGGCCCATGCGTTCTGCACGCTGGCGTACTCGTCGGAGTCTTCGCCGAATCGATCGGCGGTGGCGCGGAGGGTGGCGACGCGTGCGCCGGCGAAGTCGGTGGAGGAGGTCATGTAGTGCTGGAGGGCGTCATACCAGATGTCGGCGGTGGTCTCGATGCCGATCGCCTCGACGGTGATGCCTTCGCTGCGCCGGGGATGTTCTCCGCCCTCAGAGAGCAGGTAGAAGGCCAGTGACGGGATGCCCGCGTTGATGTGGACGCCGCCGTTGTTCTGTCGCCCGGTGTATCGGGTGGTGTAGTGGTCGGGGCTGCGGCCGTCGGTGGCGGGGTCGAAGATGTACCGCAGGGCGTCGCCGTCGATGCCTGGGGTGAAGCAGTCCTCGCCGATGTACCAGTGGGTTCCCTCGCCGAAGACGTCCCGCTCGGCGAGGGCGGCGAGCAGGTCGGCGTAGCTCTCATCCATGGATCCGGACTGGTTGGCATAGATGAAGTTGGCGGTGGAGCGGGTCACGGCGTGGCCCAGCTCGTGGCCGACGACGTCGAAGGCGACCAGAGAGCCGAAGGTCCGGCCGTCGCCATCGCCGAAGACGAAGGCCTGCCCGGAGAAGAAGGCGTTGTTGTAGTTCCGGCCGTAGTGGACCATCATCGAGATGTTCTTTCCGCCGCCCTGCAACGCGTCCATGTATCCGGGCCCGCCGGCGCCGTCGGGGCCGTAGCGGTCGAATCGCGCTTCCATGTAGTCGAAGAACTGGATGGCGGACCAGTGCGCCTGAACGGCGGCGGACTGGCCTGATGCGTTCCAGGTGTCATCGGGATCCTGGAAGCGGTAGAGGCTCCGGGTGCCGTTCCGGAAGGTGTAGGTTCCGATGTCCCGGGTGCTGTCCTCCAGGAAGTTCGTCCCGTTGAATCGGGTGGTCTCGAAGCTTACGTTGCCGTCGTAATAGGCGTTCCCATTGGCGGCGCGCAGCCGCTCATGCTGCCAGACGACCTGCCCATCGCGGGCGTCGATGAAGATCCGCGGCTGGGTGGGCGCCTGGGCATCGTCGATGCGTTCGAGCTCGACGGTCCACACCAGGTGATCCTGCTGTTCATGGCGAAGGATCTGGAGGGTGGTGGCGGGGGTCTGGGTCAGCTCCCCGGGAATCAGCGATGCGGCGCCGAGGGCGAGGGACAGGGCCTCTTCGGCGGAGTATAGCGGCTCGGTGTCGACGTCGATGTCCCAGAGCCGGTCATCGGTGATGTTGACCAGCTCGCCGCTGGGTGAGAGATGAACGATGGCTTCGGCGCCGAAGACGGGCACCCCCTGCCAGCGTTGCAGCATCCGGACGTGGGCGGCGCCGCGGTCGTCGACGGTGATCCGGCCGACGTCAGCGGTGCCCTGCCGCTCGGCGAGGCGGGCTGCGATCAGGCACCAGAAGAACAGACGCCCGGATTCTCTTCCCACGATCCCGCCTCGATGGAGGCAGCCGGCGATCTGGCCGCTGAGATCCTGGCCACCGCCCCCCTCGCCGA
>JBCBLB010000430.1:0-8583 GCA_038520555.1 Myxococcota bacterium
ACCGGACGCACCGCCGCAGGGGTGGGGCCCACGGGCGCACGGCTGCGAGGCTCGCCCCGCTTCCGAAGCGGCGGCGAGGGCATCTTCAAAATCGGGATCGCAGGCGGCGCGGCAACGTCTTTGGATTCGGTGATCACCGGTGGCGGCGGAACATCGTCGGGAAGATCCGTCACATCGATGTTCCCTGATGAAGGCGGTACCGGAGAAGGCAGCGGAGCATTACGCGGCGGAGCAGGGCGCGGCGGAGCAGGGCGCGGCGGGGGGGCGACGTTGCGCTCCATCACCATCGAGGACTCCCCCTCTTCAATGAAGCTGTCCGCGGTCACGAGCCCAGCGTCTTCATCGCTGAGTTCTGGGCCATCGTTGAAGAAGGCGTCTTCATCGGCGGAGAAGTTGGACACCGTCGGATCGTCTTTGGCGGTCGGAGACGGCTCTGGGATGGGTGGAAGCGGCGGGAGCTGAGGCGGGGGCGCGACGACGGCGGCCGGCACGGGTTCAGGTTCAGGTTCAGGTACGGGTTCGGGCTCTGATGTGACGATGGGTGCTGGTGCGGCAGGCGGCTCAACGACGGGGGTGTTGGGGATCGGGGGAGGCACAGGCGCTGGAGGGGGCGCTGGTACAGAAGTGGGCGCTGGCGCGGGGTCAGGCTTCGGCGCAGGCTTCGTTTCGATCTTTTCTTTGGGTTTCGGCGGAAGCACCGCGGCGGGCTCATCGTCATCCGCCCAATCGGCCATCGATCCCGAAGAGCTGAAGAAATCATCAAAGCCGAGATCTTGATCTTTGTTCTGCTTTTTTTTGCCCGCCATTCGGAGTTCCAATGCCTGAAGGTGGAGGGAATCGATTCGATATAGTGGGAGGCTGCACGTAGCACGCGCGGCGACTTCCATCGATTGTAGCAAGCCGTCGATCGTGGGCCTAATCGAGGCCCTTCAGGATAGAATACGACCCTCACAACCCCAGGGGAGACACCACAGATGCGCATCCTGGTCACCGGCGCGATGGGATTCCTTGGCTCTCACCTGTGTGAGCGTTTGTTAGGGGACGGTCATGACGTGATCGGCCTGGACAATTTCCTGACCGGCCAGCGGCGCAACCAGTCGCTGTTGGAGGGGATGGCGGGGTTCACGCTGTTAGAGCGGGATGTCTCCACCGGTCCGTTCGACGACCTCCCCGCGCTTGATCGCATCTATCACCTCGCCTCCCCAGCAAGCCCGATTGACTATATCGAGCTTCCTTTTCAGACGATGTACGCCAACGCAGACGGAAGCCGGCACCTGCTCCAGCTGGCGAAGGCACATGGCGCGCGCTTCTTTCTGGCTTCGACCAGTGAAGTCTATGGTGACCCGGCGGTCCACCCCCAGGTAGAGAGCTACTGGGGAAACGTCAACCCCATCGGCCCTCGCAGCGTCTATGACGAAGCCAAGCGCTATGCTGAGGCGCTGTCGATGGCGTTTGCGCGCTATGAAAGCGTCGAAGTGCGCATCGTGCGCATCTTCAACACCTACGGGCCGCGGATGCGCCACAACGACGGCCGGGTGATCCCGACGTTCATCACCCAGGCGCTCAGCCAGCAGCCCCTGACGGTCTTCGGCGACGGCACCCAGACCCGCAGCTTCTGCTTCGCCACCGACCTGATCGACGGCTTTGTTCGCTTGATGGAGTCCGACGTCACGACGCCCTGCAACATCGGCAACCCCCATGAGCTGACCATGCTCGAGCTGGCCCAGGCGATCAATCGGGTGACCCACAACCCCGCGGGGATCGTCCATCAGCCGCTCCCGAAAGACGATCCGACGCGCAGGCGGCCGGACATCACCAAGGCGAACACGTCGTTGGGCTGGGAACCAAAGGTCGACTTCGAAGAGGGCATTGAGCGCACCATCGCATGGTTTCAGACGGTGCTGTAAGCCCCAGGCGTCTCCCCCGGTCACCGCTCGGGGTTAAGATGGTCACGCTCCCGCCCGCTGGACCGAATCTTTCTTCGGCCGGCAGGGCCAGGCGCAAGAGAGAGACAGATGAGAAGGAAGACGGTCCTGGACCTTCAGCAGATGAAGGCCAGTAACCAGAAGATCGCGATGGTGACAGCCTATGATGCGACCATGGCGCGGCTGGTCGACGCGGCTGGGGTCGACATGGTCCTGGTCGGGGACAGCCTGGGCATGGTGATTCAGGGCAACCAGGACACCCTGTCGGTCACCCTCGATGACATGATCTACCATGGACGATGCGTCGATCGGGGCCTGTCCCAGGCGCACCTGACGGTCGATCTGCCGTTTATGAGCTACCAGGTCTCCCCCCAGCAGGCGCTCGAGAGCGCGGGTCGGTTGGTCAAAGAGGGCCGGGCGCAGTCCGTGAAGCTCGAAGGCGGCGAGCGCTCTGCGCCCGCCGTCGAATCCATCGTCGAAGCCGGCATCCCGGTCGTCGGCCACATCGGGCTGACGCCGCAGTCGGTCCACGCCCTGGGCGGCTTCAAGGTCCAGGGCCGCGGCGACCATGCGGCCCAGAAGCTGATGCAGGACGCGTTGTCGCTTCAGCGAGCCGGCGCATTCTGCCTGGTGATGGAGATGATCCCGGCCCCCCTCGCAGCAGAAGTGACGGCAGCCCTCCAGATCCCGACCATCGGCATCGGCGCCGGCCCCGGATGCGACGGCCAGGTCCTGGTCTGCAACGACCTGCTGGGCTTCGACAGCCGGTTCAAGCCACGGTTCGTCAGGCGCTATGCCTCGTTAGAGGAGCCCATCGTCGGCGCCTTCCGCCAGTACGTCGAAGACGTCCAGCAGGGAACGTTCCCCACCGATGAACATGCGTTCGGCGCGGGCAAACGGGGACCGAAGAAGGTCACCCGACTGTACTGAAGTGTATTTGGCGGACGGGATCGCGACGACGCGTTGGCGGGTGCGCCCCGGTCTCCTGACAGCCGGTCTCCTGACAGGGGGTTGGCGACGTCGTGCAAAGGGAAGCGATAGAAGACAGGGGTGCGAATCATCACCTCTGTACACGCGCTTCAACAAGAGGCCCTCCGTCGCCGGGCTGCTGGCGAACGGATCGGCTTCGTCCCCACGATGGGCTACCTCCATCGCGGCCACACCTCGCTGATGGACCTGGCCCGGCCGGACTGTGACTGGCTGGTGGTCTCCATCTTCGTCAATCCCCTCCAGTTCGGTCCGGACGAAGACCTCGACCGATACCCCCGCGATCCCGACGGCGACGCGCAGAAGTGCGAAGCGGCCGGGGTCGATGTCGTGTTCATGCCCGACGACTTCTACCCAACCGACCGAAGCACCGCCGTCTCGGTCGCCGGACTGTCGATGGGGCTCTGCGGCGCCGACCGTCCAGGACACTTCGACGGTGTCACCACCGTGGTCAGCCGACTGTTCGGGGTGGTCCAGCCTACCCTGGCGGTCTTCGGCGAGAAGGACTACCAACAGCTCGCCATCATCCGCCGGATGGTCCGCGATCTGGCCATGCCCATCGAGATCCGGGGCGGGCCGTTGATTCGCGACGATGACGGCGTCGCGTTCTCTTCTCGGAACCGATACCTCTCCACGGCCCAGCGGCGCCGGGCCAGGACGCTGCACCGATCGCTCTTCGCGATGCGCGACCACATCGCCCAGAGCGGCCTCGGGGCCGACGCCGCTTCGGCGCTGGCGGTCGGACGGTCGATCCTCGACGTCGACGAACTCGACTATCTGGAAATCCGCGATCCGGTCTCGCTCAAGCCGCTCGACCTCATCCAGGGCCCAGCCCGGGGGTTCGTCGCCGGCCGGTTCGGCACCACCCGACTCATCGACAACCTCGCCCTGGAGCTTTGCCCATGACCCCCAGCGACATCATGCTGTTCTCGGCGATCGGGGGATTGGTGTTGAACCACGTCATCCTTCGACTGCCGAGCTGGGACCAGCGCATGTGGCTGTTCTGGATGCTTCAGATCCTCAACATCGCAGCCGCGAGCCTTCTTTTGGTCAAGGGTATCCCGGACTTTCGGGAGACCCTCCCCATCGCCAACTGGATGCTCGGCCTGCTGTTCATCTTCCACGGGGTGACCAACAACCAGCGACTGCAGAAGGCCTGGATGGAGCAGCGGGCCGCACGGCGCAGCACCGACTCCGACCGACACGCGGCCATTCGCGCGGCGCTCCGGGCGGGGGACGACGCGGACGGGTAGCCTCAGCCGTTGACGATCTGCATGATCTCGGCCTCTGACAAGAGCCGATTGGTCGCCTTCGCGGCTGTGCGGATGCGCCCGACCATCTCCTCTGTCGCTTCGATATGACGGGCGTTCAGCCAGTGGATGATGTTGCTGTCACCGGCCATATGTCCGATCTCGATCTCCTGCTTGCGGCCAAACCAGGACGCCGGGACGCCAGAGTACACCCGATCGGCGAGATCGTCGTCGCCCTTCTTCAGCGCCTTGATAACAGCTGCGGCGTGAACGCCGGTGCCGGTCCGGAAGGCGTCTTTGCCGAACACCGGGTAGTTCACCGGCGTCTTCCAATCACAGGACGCGCTGACCACATCAACCAGATCCGCCAGCGCGCTGAGATCCTGGTCGATGACGCCCAGCAGCCGAAGGTTGACCAGGAGAAGGTCGATCGGCGTGTTGCCCACCCGCTCCCCCACACCCAGCACAGTCCCATGGACACGATCGGCGCCGGCCTCGATGGCAGACAGCGCGTTGCCCAGCCCGAACCCCCGATCGTTGTGGCCGTGCCAGTCGATCCGGGTGTCCGCGCCGAGACCACGGATGACGTTGCGGGTGAAGTGAACCAGGTTGAACACCCCGTTGGGCGTCGCATGGCCCACCGTGTCACAGACACACAGCCCGTCCGCCCCTTCCTCGATCGCTGCGGTGAACAGCCGGCGAAGCGTCTTCGGGTTCGATCGCACGGTGTCTTCGGTGACGAACGTACAGGTCAACCCCGCCGCCTTGGCCATTCGCACCGCGGTCCGGGTGCGCTCTTCGAGCAAATCTTCGTCCCAGCCTTCCGCATACAGACGCACCGGGCTGGTCCCCAGGAAGGTCATCACCTCGATGTCCATCCCCAGTCGTTGAGAGATCTCGATGATGGGGCGGATATCGTTGGGGTGGGTCCGCGCCGCTGCCGCAGGCTTGATCGACAGACCCTCTTCCTGAATCGTCTCACACAAGGAAGCCACCGCCTCCACCGCGCGCGGCCCGGCACCTGGAAGGCCGACGTCCGAGTAGTGAACACCAAGCGAATCCAAAAGGCGGAGCATCTGCTTTTTGGCATCAAGCGGCGGGTCGGTCACCGAAGGACACTGGATCCCGTCCCGGATCGTCTCGTCAAAGAACTCTACCGCCCGGAGCGGGGGGGAGATCGTGTCCCCCCGGACGTTCCAATCGTAGATGACGTCACCCTGGCCCTGTTCACTCATCCTCAATCCTCCGTTTCCGACAACCTCAGCATACGATCATCGCCGACCGTTCTTCGTCAACTTCCTGCTGAACCATCGTCCATCGGAAACCATCCGCTGCCCTTGAACGCATAAAAATGGTCGGTCGGACCGTGGCCCCCGCCGATCGACAGCGCGCCGGCGATCGCTCCGCTGATATACCGACGCGTTCGGCTTATCGCCTCCACGAGATCGTGCCCCTTCGCAAGGTTCGCCGCAATCGCTGACGCGGTCGTACAGCCGGTCCCATGCGTGTTCTGCGTATCGATCCGCGCTGCCCGGAACACCGAAAAATCGGAACCGTCGAACAGAACATCCAACACTTCGTCGCCGGCGTTGACATGGCCACCCTTCACCAGCGCAGCCCGAGGACCGCGATCCACAAGGATCCGCGCCGCCTCTCGTGCGCTCGACTCATCGACCACCGAAACACCCGTCAGCGCCGTCGCCTCATGAGCGTTCGGCGTCACCACATCGGCGAGCGGAAGAAGACGCGCGATCAGCGCATCCACCGCAGATGCCGCTAAAAGCGGGTAGCCTCCCTTACTGATCATCACCGGGTCGACCACCAGAGGAACACCAGACGCTCGCGCGACGAGCCGACCGGCCACAACATCAATGATCGAAGACGATGACAACATCCCCGTCTTCACCACACCGACCGCGAAGTCGTCAAAGACCGTGTCGATCTGCGCTGCGATGAAGTCGGTCGGAACCTCAAAGACCGCTCGGACTTCTCGGGTGTTCTGCGCCGTCAGCGCCGTCAACACCGAGGTCGCGAACACTCCGTTGGCTTCCATCGACTTGATGTCAGCCTGGATGCCCGCACCACCACCAGAGTCACTCCCCGCGATCGTCAGCCCTATCGGCTTTGTGCCCAATCCGATCTCCTCTGCGCTTTCCGATGAACATCCCTAACCGGATCGAAAAACAAAAATATTTTGCATTATGTCAATAAAAAGAAGAAAAAATAAAGGCGCCCTCCATGGAGCGCCTTCAAGCCGAACTGTGCAGAGCCGATCCTGTCAGAGCCGATCCTGTCAGAGCGCCTCAACGACGATGGCGATGCCCTGGCCACCGCCGATGCAGGCGGATCCGACGCCGTATTTCTGGCCACGGCGTCGCAGCTCATAGATGAGGTGCATTGTGATGCGGGTGCCCGTCGCGGCGAGCGGGTGGCCGATGGCCACGCCGCCGGAGTTGACGTTGGTGATCTCGCGGTTCAGCTCCAGCTCGCGCTCACAGGCGATGTACTGACTGGAGAAGGCTTCATTGATCTCCACCAGATCCATCTGGCCCAGGTTCATGTTCGCCCGCTCCAGCGCTTTCTTGATGGCAAAGACGGGTCCGATGCCCATGTATTTGGGCTCGACGCCGACGGCAGCGGCGCTGATCATGCGGGCGATGGGTTGGAGGCCGCGCTCCTGTGCGATCTTCGCGGTGGTCATCACCATCGCGCCGGCGCCGTCATTGATCCCCGAAGCGTTCGCCGCGGTCACGGTGCCATCTTTCTTAAAGATGGTGGGCAGCTTCGCCATCGACTCTTTCCCAAACCGATCACGGAACTTCGCGGGCCGGAGAGGAGAGAGCTGCGGGTGCTCATCGACGTCGACGATCTTGTCGCCCTTCCTGGACTTGATGGTGATGGGAGCGATCTCCTCATCATAGCGGCCATTCTGGCTGGCATCGAGCCATGCGTTCTGGGATCGGAACCCGTATTCGTCGGCGTCTTCGCGGCTGATGCCGTACTTTTCGGCGAGATTTTCAGCGGTGATGGCCATCTCACACCCGGCCTGGGTGTCATAGAGGGCCTCCCGAAGGGAGTCAGAGAAATCGGCGTGTCCGAGCTTGAACCCGAACCGCGAGCCGCGGACGACGTGGGGAGCCTGGGTCATGTTCTCTGCGCCGCCGGCGAGGACCATGGTGGCATCGCCGAGCTGCAGGCGGTGCGCGGCCTGGACGAGTGACTCGAACCCGGAGCCACACAGCCGGTTGACGGTGACTGCGGGTGTCGGAACGGGAACACCGGTGCGCAGGCCGACGTGTCGGGCGCAGTAGATGGCGTCGGGGCTGGTCTGCATGACGTTGCCGAAGATGACGTGGTCGATGTCCTCCGGGGAGACGCCGGCCTGCTCGATGGCAGCGTTGGCGGCGTGCACGCCCAGATCGGTGGCGGACATCTTGCTCAGCGCGCCGAGGAAGGTGCCAAAGGGAGTGCGCTTTCCAGAGAGGAAGACGATATCAGACATGCTACTCCTTACCTTTGTTTTCAGAGATTATTAGACCGTTCATATCGCGATGCCGGTAGCGGCCAACCGGCGAAGCACCGAATCCGTGACCGCCTGTGTGGACAACGCGCCGCCCAGCTCCGGGGTGACCTCATCGGCAAGCAAGCACCCCCGAACCGCGGCCTGAACCTGGGCCTCCAGCTCGGGACGGCCGAGGAAGTTCATCATCATCCCCGCCGTCAGGATCGCAGCGAGCGGGTTGGCGATCCCCTGCCCTGCGATGTCAGGAGCGGACCCATGGACCGGCTCGAACAAGCTGAGCTGCCCGGGGTGGATGTTCCCCGATGACGCCAGCCCGATGCCCCCCTGAAGGATGGCGCCGAGGTCGGTGACGATGTCCCCGAACAGGTTGCTTGTGACGATCACATCAAACCGTTCCGGCTTCCGAACCAGCTCCATCGCCAACACATCGACATAGAGGTGACTGGCATCGATCTGCGGGTGTTGTGCGGCGACTTCACGAAACACCCGCTGCCACAGCCCGCCGGTGTTTCGCATCGCGTTCGACTTGTCTGCCATACACACCTGACCCAGGCTGTGGGTGTGGGCATAGTCAAAGGCCGCGCGGATGATCCGCTCGACGCCTTTGCGGGTCGCGATGGCGACTTCCTGGGCGACCTCGTCAGGCGTCCCCTGCTTGAAGGTGCCCCCCATCCCGGTGTACAAATCCTCGGTGTTTTCCCGGAAGACCACCATGTCGATGTCTTGCTCGGTCTTGCCTTTGAGCGGGCAGCGGCGGGGATCGAGGAGCCGAATCGGCCGGAGGTTGATGAACAGATCCAGGCGGAACCGGCTTCCAAGGAGGATCTCCTTGGCATGCACGTTGGTGGGCACGCGCGGGTCACCCAGCGCGCCGAGGTAGATGCAGGAGAAGATCGCA
>JBCBLB010000189.1:0-14409 GCA_038520555.1 Myxococcota bacterium
CAACCCTTCGGTGACGGTGGTGCAGGTGACGGTCGCGCCGAACCGGGTCTGATCCGACGCGAGCTGTACGATAGCACCGATAAAGTCGAGGGCGTTGGTCTGGATTCGGTAGGCGCCCAGGCGCCCGGGGTTGCGCTCAGGTCCGTCCAGCAGCAGCCAGACCTTCATCTCCAGCGCGCCGGTCTTCACGTCGAGGGTCGGCGGTTCGATGAGGTCGACGGCGACGAGGTACCGGTTGAGTTCGGCGAAGACCATGTTCCGGGATCGTGTGCCGGGCCGCAGCTCAAGGTTTCCGGACCACAGGCCGCCATCGAAGGTGGCGTGCCCGGTGGGGCGGGTGTCCCGTGCCCGTGCCTGCCGCGGGTTGAGGTAGACGCCGGTGAGGATCCCTTCTCGGATGAGGGGGACTGGAATGGGCGGGACGCCCCGGTCGTCGAAGCTCCGGGTGTTCAGCCCGGCGTTGACGGCGGCGTCGTCGGTGAGGTTGAACCACGCGGGCGCGACGCGCGCGCCGAATCGGCTCTGGAGGAAGCTTTCACCGGCGTCGAGGCGGGTTGCGTCGAAGGCTGTCGGGAGCAGGGGCAGGATCTCAGCGATGACATACGGCTCAAAGACCAGCGGGTGGGCTTCGGCGGGCATCCGGGTGGCGCGGTCGCCGGCCTCCAGGCGGTTTCCCAGCTCGGCGCCGAGGGGGCGGCTGGCGATGTCGGCGAAGTGTCGGCTGGTGACCTGTCCGCGGGCGATCCAGTCGCCGCGGTTTGCGGAGCGGGCGGCGCCGTGGACCTCATAGCGGGTCGAGTGCTCGGCAGCCTCAACGCCACGGGTCGAGTGGTAGGTCCGGTCGAGGACGAACTCATGAAGGGCGAAGGACTGTGGCCGGATGCGCGAGCTGACCGAGCGGGCGGTGCCCCAGTTCCAGGAGATGATGTCCTGTCGGTCTTCGTCGGTGAGCCGCGAGTGGCGGGGATCGGCGATGGACAGGCCGCGGTCGGTGATGTCCATCCGCTGGGGGGGGCCGCAGAGGGGGTCTGTCGGGGCGTTGGCCGCGCGCTGGACCGCATCTTTGGCCAGGTCGTCGATGCGGTCGAAGGCGTTGTCTGCGGCGGTGAGGGTGAGGGTGCGGACGCCGAGGCGGCCGTCTTCGCGGTAGGCGCGCAAGGTGACGCGTGCGCGTGCGCGGTGTTGCTGTTCGATCTTTGGGGTGCCACGGGAGCGCCCCCCGGACTCGGCAGACCAGACGCGCTCCTGCTGCTCGGAGACCAGCACTTCTGCTGCGGAGGCGCCGGCGTGCTGGGCACGATCAAGAAGTCGGAGGGCGATCTGGCTCAAGCTCATCAGGGGCAGCTCCCAAACGCGGTGTGACTGTAGGGGTAGTATGATGCGGTGAGGTGGTCATTGGCTACTGTGTGCGGTTTGTCCGGCGCAGAGGTCTGGATGCGCCTCGGCTTCGAGAGAAACTTCACGGAAAGCTGTCGAGAATTATCCGCGTTTTGAGCGGTTCGTCGCGATGCGGCGGAGGCAGCAGGTTAAAGATGGCCGCCACGATCTGCAGGATGAAGGGAAATGCCAGTATTGACGTACACTAAGCAGATGTTGAACGCCGCAGAGGCGCCGGAACTGGTCGACGCGGAATTCCGCGACTTGTTTCTGGCCTTTGTCCAAGCGGTCAACCGACAGATCCGACAGCCGTACCATAAGCGGTTTACACCCCAGCAGACCGCCCAGCACCTCGCCGGGGTCTTTGAGAAGTTCCTCGATCGGGATGGTGATCAGGTCATCATTGACGCCACGTCGCGGGGGCGGACCCTGGTGCTGACCACGGTGATGCCGGACCAGCCGTTCATCGTCGACACGATCCGGATGCGGCTTCAGGCGCAGGGTGCGGTGAACCTGACTGGATTCAACGCGGTGATCGGGGTTCATCGGGAAGACAACGGTCGGGCCACCCGGGTCGGCAGCCCTGGGGATCGGCTGGAGAGCGTCATCCGGATGGAGATCGATGGCATCGACACGTCTGTGTTGGATGAGGTGATCGACGATCTGCGGGCGTGTTTGCAGCTGGCACGGTCGATGGTCGAAGACTTCCACCAGATGACCGACATCGTCGAGGCGACGACCTTCAAGTTCAGCCGCCTCGCGGACCGGGTGCCGGACCAGGGCGATCGCTATCGGGAGACCGGCGAGTTTTTGCGTTGGTTGTTGGCCGATAACTTCGTGTTCATGAGCGTCATCCAGGGGGAGAACAGCTACGGCTTCGCCCAGCCCGCGCGCGCGGAGCTGTGGCCACAGGAGGAGATCCAGCCCTGGCCGCAGAACCCCAACGCAGAGGTGCCGGTGGTGGTCCGCAAGGGCCGCCGGGAGTCCCCGGTTCACCGAGCGGGACGCATCGATGAGATCCATGTTGAGATGCCGGACACCGACGGCCGCGGCCCGCGGGCGCTGGTCATCCAGGGCCTGTTCACCTATCGGGCGCTGACCCAGCCCTCTCGCCATGTTCCGCTGTTGCGTCGTGTGTTGGGCCGCATCCTGCGGGCAGACGAGTCCAAGCCGGGAAGCTACCGCTATAAGGGCGTCGCAAACGTCTTTGATTCCCTTCCCA
Organism: Myxococcota bacterium; assembly: GCA_038520555.1. Classification (GTDB taxonomy): domain Bacteria; phylum Myxococcota_A; class UBA796; order UBA796; family UBA796; genus JBCBLB01. The sequence continues at coordinate 2,600 of JBCBLB010000189.1, forward strand.
CCGAGTTCTTGTTCACCGCGACGTCGGACCAGATCGTGGGGATCATCAACCAGGTCCTGGAGGCGGAGCAGGAGCAGGAGGTCCGCGCCCAGATCCTTCAAGGCGATGACACCACCTTCGTCCTGGCGGCGATGCCGCGGGTTCGTTGGTCGGAGCGGCTCTCGGATCAGATCGAGGATGTCTTGCGTGAGGGGACGGGGGCGTCGTACACCGACCAGGGCATCTTCGTCAGCCGCTACAATACGATGCTGGTCCATTATTATCTGACGGGCACCCGGCCAATGACCGACGCAGACGTCGACAAGCTCCGGGATCGCATCCTGGACCTGGCGACCCCTTGGGAGATGCGGCTGTATGAAGCGCTGGTGGAGTCGTTGGGCGTCGATCGCGCCGAGAACCTGAGCGCCAGATACGGCCAGGCGTTCGAGGACACCTACCGGCTGAACCGTCCAACGGCGGAGTCGGTTCGGGATCTGGAGATGCTGGAGCGGCTGCAGCGGGAAGAGCGAACGGTCATCGCCGATGTCTTCACCGAGTATCGCAGCCGGCTGTACTTGCGGATTTACCAGGATCGCAACATCCTGCTGTCGCACATGCTGCCGGTGCTTGACAACTTTGGCATCGTCATCATCGACCAGTTCGCCGATCCGGTGACGTTGCCGGATGGCACGAAGCTGTATATCGACACCTTCCGGCTGGAGGCGGTCCCCGGGCTGACCACCGAAGAGGTGATCGCACGGGGCGACAACCTGAGCGCGGGCATCGAGGCGGTGTTCGACGATCGGATCGTCTCGGATCCGCTGAATTGTCTGCTGCTTCAGATCAACCTGCCCTGGCAGGCGGTCGATATGTTTCGGGCCTACCATGGCTATGCGCGCCAGCTCGGCTTGTATTACTCGATCGAGCGGGTGCAGACGGTGCTGCTGAGCCAGCCGGAGATGGTCTCGCTTCTGTGGGCGTATTTTGAGGCGCGGTTCGATCCGGATCGGGGCGACGATCGAGCCGAACAGGAGAGCGCCGCCGCGGAGGCGTTCGAGGACGCGCTGCGGGCGGTGAAGGCGGCAGACCAGGATCTGGTGTTCCGCACGTTCTACAACCTGTTGCAGAGCACCCTCCGGACGAACTTCTACCGTCGGGATCGGAAGTTCCACTATCTGTCGTTCAAGTTTGACTGTGCGAAGGTGCAGAACATGCCTTCGCCGCGGATGATGTTCGAGATTTATGTCCATCACCGGGACATGGAGGGGGTGCACCTCCGCGGCGGCAAGGTCGCCCGTGGCGGCATCCGCTGGTCGGATCGGACCGACTTCCGGCGCGAGATCCTCGATCTGGTCTCGACGCAGATGATCAAGAACGTGCTCATCGTCCCGGTCGGAGCCAAGGGCGGGTTCCGGATGAAGCGTCGGGTCGCCGATCGGGCCGAGAGTCGGCGGATGGCTGACCAGCTCTACCAGGTCCTCATCCGTGGCATGCTGGATATATCGGACAACATCGTCAACGGCGAGACGACCCACCCGCCGCGGGTGGTCATCCATGACGCACCAGACCCGTATCTGGTCGTGGCCGCCGACAAGGGCACCGCGCACCTCTCGGACACCGCCAACCGGTTGTCCCGGGAGTATGGTTTCTGGCTCGATGACGCCTTCGCCTCAGGCGGCTCGAACGGCTACGACCACAAGAAGGTCGGCATCACGGCCCGGGGGGCCTGGGTCACCGCGAAGCGGCACTTCCTGGAGATGGGCCTCGATCCCTATCAGGAAGAATTTACCGCAGTCGGCATCGGCGACACCGGCGGTGACGTCTTCGGCAATGGTGTGATCGAGACGCCGCACATGCGGCTGCTCGGCGCCTTCAACCATCTGCATGTCTTTCTGGATCCGAACCCGGATACCCGGGCGGCCTACGAAGAGCGGGTGCGCCTGTTCAAGGCGGTCAAGGGTTGGGATCAGTACAACCAGGACCTTATCAGCGAAGGCGGCGGGGTGTTCAGTCGGCAAGCCAAGTCCATCCCGTTGACGCCTCAGGTGCAGGAGCTTCTCGGTGTGCTCAAGGACGAGCTTCCGCCGGATACGGTGATTCGCCTGCTGCTGCGGCTGAACGTTGATCTGCTGTGGAACGGTGGCATCGGCACCTATGTCAAGGCGACGGCCGAAGATCAGCTCGACGCGGGGGATCCCAGCAACGACAACCTGCGCATCAACGGAAACGAGCTGCGAACCCGCATCGTGGCTGAGGGCGGCAACCTGGGCTTCACCCAGGCCGGTCGCATCGAGTACGCCGCCCATGGCGGCCGGGTGAACACCGACGCCATCGACAATTCAGGCGGCGTCGACATGTCTGACCATGAGGTCAACCTGAAGATCCTGCTCAGCCCGGTCGTCGCCCGCGGTGACCTGACCACAGAGGCCCGCAATGACCTTCTGGAGCGGATGACCGATGAGGTCGCCGATCAGGTGTTGCACAACAGCGACGTCCACGGTCGGCAGATCTCGCTGGACATGGTCCGCAGCGCGAGCGATCCGATGGCCTTCTCGCGGACCATTGACTGGGTGTGTCGGCGCAGCAATGTCTCTCGGGCAGACCTTCGGCTGCCCACCAACGACGAGCTGGCCCGCCGGGGCAGCCAGAGCCGGGGGCTGACCCGTCCGGAGCTGGCGGTCCTCAACGCGCACGTCAAGATGCACGTCTACACCGATCTGATGATGGCCGAGCCCGATGAGATCCCCAACTTCGCCGATGAAGTGACGCGGTACTTCCCAGCTGAGGTTCAGACCCACCACCTCGACGCGATCAAGAGCCATATGCTCTATAAGAGCATTGGGATGACCGTGGTCACCAACGAGATTATGGGCGAGACGGGGGCGTGGTTCTTCCCTGGCCTCACCGAGCTGACCAGCGCATCGGCGGCGACCATCACCCGTGGCTGGATCCGTTCGATGGACCTGATCAGCGCCGGCGAGCTGCTCCAGGAGATCGAGGACAGCGGCGCCAGCCTGGACGCCCGGTATCGGGCCTGGGTGTCGGTCACCGACGCGGTCTGGTCGATGCTCTCGCTGTGGCTGTCGACGGGTGAAGAGATCCCGGGCAAGGAAGCCCGCGGCCAGATCCAGCGGGTGCTCTCGCTGTTGCCCACGACCAGCGGTACAGAGCACCAGGATCGGTTCCGGATCCGTGCCGAGGCCCTTCCCGAGCTGCCCCCGCAGCTGTCCCGCCGGATCGCGGTGTTGGGCGAGCTGTCGGTGGCCAGTGAGGTCATCAAGCTGCCGGGTGCCACGGACAGGTTGCAGGACGTGCTGGTCTCCTACCTGGCCATCGGCGAGGCCAGCCGGCTGCTGCCGGCCATCCGGGCCCTGGAGACCCGGCGCTCGTCGGGCGGCTGGGATCCGGTCGCCATTTCACTGATCCGAAACCGGTATATCCACCAGATGCGCACCCTGGTCCAGAACATCAACCTCGGGCCAGAGGCGAAGCTGGGCGTCGATCGCGTGACCCTGCGGCTGAGTCGGAAGCACCTGGCGCGGCTGTCTGTGGAGATGGACGATGTCCTGACCGATACGTCGGACATCGCCGCGCTGCTGGTCGCGGAGGAGCGGCTGCGCTCCATCATCGAGCGGGACTTCCTCAGCCAGGGCGGTGTCTTCGGGACCGGGATGTGAACCAGACCTGGATCTTCATCCGTCACGGAGAGAGCACCGCCAACGCGCGCCGTGTCCTGTCTGGTTGGCAGGACGTAGCCCTGACCCCGCTGGGGCGGACCCAGGCCCGGCGGGCCGGGCGGGCGTTGGCCGCTCGGGTGCCGAAGATCGATCGGGTGCTGAGCAGTGATTTGCGCCGCGCGGTGAACACGGCGCGGCTGGCGCTGGAAAATTACCCAAGACCAACGCCGACGATTCAGATCGATGCGCGACTCCGGGAGCGCAACATGGGCGACCTTCAGGGACAATCCATCGACAAACTGCAGGCCGACGGCCGGATGCGACAGATACTCGGCTGGGACAACGCCCCGCCAGGGGGGGAGCGCCTTGTGGAGCTGTCCCGACGCTGTCTGGCTGCCCTCATCGCACAGGATCCCGTTGATACGACGATTGTTTTCGCCCATGGCGGTGTGATCCGGGCCTTGATCGGGATGGCCGATGGGCTTCGAACCCAGCAGATCACCAGTCGACGGGTCGAAAACGCCAAACTGATGACTCGCACCCTGCCGGTGAACGGGTGGCGAGAAATCCAACGTCAGTACGGGTATGATAAAGGGCTGTCGTCGTATTGACTCGTCAATACAAGTTACAAAAAAGCCCTTGAGCGGCCCTGTACTCTTCAGTAAGGTCTGCCTCGACTTCCAAACCTACCTGGAGGAACCTGAGAATGAAACGTCTACTCCCTGTCGCCCTCGGCGCATTGTTGTTTGCCCTTCCCCAGACCGCTGAAGCGGGCTTCGGCCTCACCGCACAGATCGCCAGCGTGGAGAACGCGACGGCGTCTTCGGGCACCATCTACACCAATCGCCAACATCGCTATCCGACCCTGGACTATAAGTCTGGCCGCTTCCTGCTTCAGGTGGCTGCCCTGGACCTGATCAACTCGATCGGTTTTGAAGACAACCTCCTGTTCGGCGTCAACGGGTTCTACCAGATGCGCAAGGCCCCGATGAGTGAGACCGTCACCGGTGTCACCCAGCTCGGCGCGACCTTCGACTACGACCAGATCGGTGAAGACACCAACTTCACCACCATCCAGTTCGCGGGCCGGATGGGTGCCCAGGTCAACAAGAAGATGGGCTTTGGCATCTACATCGTCCCCCAGATCGGCGTCACCCTCGCCAGCGATGAGTTCTTCATCTCCGGCCCGAGCGATGACAGCACCAGCAACCTCTCTCTGGCCGTCGGCGGCCAGGTCCAGGTCAGCGTCTGGATGAAGTAGTTCTCGTCGTCCAAGCCGACGTATTGCGCGCCGCCCATGGAGTGTCCATGGGCGGCGCGTCTGCATCTGCGGATGCAGTATGAGGTTACCTCTTGAATCCATCGTTGAGGAGGGTGAGGATCGTGGGGTTGATTTTAGCGAGCGGCTCGCCGCGGCGGCGCCAGATGCTTGAGCGCTGTGGGATCCCGCTGGCGGACATTCGTCCCGCCAACATCGACGAGTCCCGCCGTGCTGGGGAGGCCCCCGTCGCCTACGCGCGCCGCCTCGCTGTAGAGAAGGCGTCGGCCATCCCGGCGGCTGGCCATTGGGTCCTCTCGGCGGATACGGTCGTCCATATCGACGATCAGATCTTCGACAAGCCCACCGACGACGACGACGCGTTCCGGATCCTGCGGGGGCTGTCTGGTGGATGGCATGAGGTGACCAGCGCGTGGTGTTTGCAGTGGGGAGGGGGGCCACCGGTCCCGGTCGCGCTGCGATCTGTCGAGCATGTGACCACACGGGTGCGTTGTCGGGATCTCACGGATGAAGAGATCCACAACTACATCCTCAGCGGCGAGAGCCGGGACAAAGCGGGCGCGTATGGCATTCAGGGCCTCGGCGCGGTGCTCGTTGCGGAAGTGCAGGGGAGCTACACCAACGTGGTTGGTCTGCCGTTAGAGCCCGTCATGGCTGCGTTGACGCGGGCCGGATTTTCTCCGAAGGTGATGGAATGACGACGCTGAAACAGCGCCTCGCAGAGGTCAACCAACGGCTCGCCGCCGCGGAGCAGGCCGCCGGCCGCCCGCCCGGGTCGGTGCGGCTGCTGGCCGCTTCGAAGACGCGAACCGCCGAGGATGTCCGTCAGGCCGTGGCCCTGGGGCAGCGGCTGTTCGGGGAGAATCGTGCGCAGGAGCTTCGGGACAAGGGCGACGCGCTGGCGGATGAAGATCTGGAGTGGCATTTTATCGGCTCGCTCCAGAAGAACAAGGTCAAGTACTGCGTCGGTCGAGCCACGCTGATTCATTCGGTGGATAGCCTGTCTCTGGCAGAGGCCATCGACAAGCGCAGCGCGAAGCATATGGCCGACGCTGGCGGCGCTCCGATCGGGGTGTTGGTGCAGGTCGACATCGGCGAAGAGGACGCCAAAGGTGGGGTTCCCATCGCCGATACCCTGGCCATCTGTCGTCAGGTGGACGCGATGGCGCATGTGTCGCTCCGGGGCCTGATGGCGGTGCCGCCGTTTACTGAAGATCCGCAGGGTGCTGCGCCGTATTTCGCGCGGTTGGCTTCGCTCGCCGCTGCCGGCCGGGAGGCGGGGCTGCCGCTTGGGGAGCTGTCGATGGGGATGAGCCACGATCTGGAAGTGGCCGTGGCATATGGTGCCACGATTGTGCGAGTGGGGAGCGCGATTTTCGGTCCACGGCAATATTGAACCTGGCGGGGGTTGACGCAGCCGGGGGGCGTGATTTTATTCTTGTCGAGCCGAGGGACGGCGCGCGACACCGACCGTCTCTGCAAAACAAACCCACCCGATCGGGCGCCCACTGCGGTCCCGATCCCATACTCGACGAGAGGAGTAAGTCTCATGCTTCCTGTCTGGAGAAGTGCGTCTCTGCTCAACACGATGCCTCCTGCGTTCTCGCTGCTTCGGGCTTTCGAAGCTGCATCAGAGCCGATCAATGCACGCGAGACCATTCGCGAAGAAGGCGATCGGTACGTGCTGACGGTCTCGGTTCCCGGGCTCAAGGAGTCTGATCTTGCGCTGAACGTGACTGCGCATACGCTGGTGCTGAAAGGCGAACGTTCACTGAACGTGCCTGAAGGGTACACTGCGCTGCGTCGCGAACGGACCGGCCTGAAGCTGCACCGTCAGCTTCGCTTCCGCCGTCCGCTGAACCCTGATGCGGTCGAGGCGATCCTGAAGGACGGCGTGTTGACCATCACACTGCCGAAGGCTGCTGCAGCACAGAGCCGCCGGGTCACCATCCACGCTGCCCCGACCCTTGAAGCTCCGGCCATCGAGACCCCCGCTGAAGGCGCCGAAGAGTAGTCGGCCCCATCGGGGAAGTCTTCAATCCGCAGACCCATAAGGAGAAGGTCATGGAATACAACCGACATTACACGCCCGCGACCGACATTTTTCAGAGTGACGACGGATACCTTCTGCACCTGGATGTGCCCGGTGTGGCCCAGGCAGAGATCGATCTGACCGTCGAGGGACGGCATCTGACGGTCCGTGCTGGCGGCGCAGATGACGAGACGCCGCGCTGGTGGCGGCGGTTCAACCTGCCGCGCACGGTCGATGTGGAGGCGGTCGAGGCACAGCACCGGGACGGCGTCCTCGCGGTTCGGCTGCCGCTGATGGCGAAGGATCGGACCCGGCGGGTGGCCATCACCGCCGGCTGAGCCCGCCTGGTTTTCAACCGTTGCCCCCCACGACGCCTCGGCGCCGTGGGGGTCTTTGCGTTTCGCGCCGTTGGCGGGTGTATCATCGAAGGATGATGTTGGTGGAGGCGAGGGCATGAGCGAGGATGATTCGACCCGGTTCGGCCCCGATGCGATCCCGACGCTCCAGGTAGCGACGGCGGATATGGGGTGGTTGTTGGAGCGGGGCTACGCGGCGACCGCGTCACTGAAGCTCGTCGGCGATCGGCACGCCCTCGATCGCCGCCAGCGGAAAGCGGTGATGCGTGGCTGCGCGGCGCCGTCGGTCGCAACCGCCCGTCAGGACGCCCGCCGGTCGATCGACGACACAGACGTCGCCATCGATGGCTTCAACGTCCTGGTCACCTTGGAGACGGCCCATCGTGGGGGGCCGCTGTTCCGTGGCGCCGACGGGCTGCTCCGGGACCTCGCGGGGATGCACGGCAAATATAAGGACAACCCTCGCATCGAGGCCATCATCGATCAGCTCCGGGTCCTGCTCCAGCCGGCGCGGTCGGTGCGGTGGGTTTTGGATCGTCCGGTGTCCAACAGCGGCGCGTTGGCCGGCCGGCTTCGGGCTGCTGGGTTCGACCAGGTGGCGCTGACCGACCTCGCCGATCGCGCGCTGGCCGAGAGCGGCTGTGCGGTGGCCACCGCGGACGGTCCGCTGCTCGACCGGGCCGGACAAGGCGTCGACGTCGTCAGCCCGATTGTGGCGCAGATGGCGTCTCCGTGGATCGTGCCCCTCGTCTGATGCGGTCAGCGCGTATACACTCTGAAAGGACGAGGGGTAACGTGCGGTATCGCGACACATGGCGTCACACCGTCGAGACGAGGTGAGGATGAGCTGGCAGGACCTGCAGATTTCACGGCCAGAGGCCCTGGCTGCGCCTCGGTCGCAGGCGCACTTCGCCGCGCAGGTGGTCACTGCGTTGGCGACGACACACCTCGCCCACGAGCACGACTATGGCGAGACCTGTCTGTTCTGGGACGATGACTTCGGCGGCTTCGTCGGGCGAATGGTCGGCGGACTCCGGGCGGGGCTCGCGTTGCCTGCGCTGACCTGGCATGTCCTCGATGTCAGCGGGGCTCGCCTCGCCAGCCTACCCGCCCATGGCAGGACCCTCGCCGAAGGGATGGCCTGGATGCAGCGGCAGGCCGCCCTGTTGGGCCTCGGCGAATCGGTGCTGACGACCAGCACCGATGACCTCCCCGAACACCCCCTCGCCGCGGGCGCATCGTTTGACGCCAGCGATGTCGACGGACTGTCCGCATTCACCGCCTGGACCGCTGCGGCGTGGGCCGCCTTGTTGCCCTTCGCCCACAAAGAGCCGCATGCCGGGCCGTTGCGGTGCTGGCCCCATCACTTCGACTGCGCCACCCTGCTCAACTTCGACCCCGAACAGGACGGGGCTGAAGCCCGAAGCGTCAACGTGGGCTTCGCCATTCACCTCGCCGGGATCGCGGCGCCCTATTTCTATGTGACGGCCTATCCGTTGCCCGACGCCCCTGCGCTTTCTGCGCTTCCTGCGCTTTCCCATGGGCACTGGCAGACCGAGCCGTGGTTCGGCGCGATCCTCACCGCAGACGAGCTGCCGGACGCCGGTCGGCGACAGGCCGTCGACGTCACCCTCGCCGATGCCATCGCAGCCGGCAAAACCTTGATCGGAGCTTCCTCTTGAGCGAACTCGCCAAACGGTTTCAGGACGTCCGTGCCCGCAGCGGCGCCCTCTGTGCCTCTCTGACCGCCGAAGACCATATGCTCCAGGCCATGCCGGACGTCAGCCCCGCCAAGTGGCACCTTGCCCACACCACCTGGTTCTTTGAGACGTTCCTGCTGGAGCCGCTCGACGACTATGCGGTCTTCCATCCGAAGTTCCGCACCCTGTTCAACAGTTATTACCAGGCCGTCGGACCCCAATACCCCCGGCCCAGGCGGGGGCTGCTGTCTCGGCCCCCGCTGTCGGCGATCCTGGAGTATCGCCGCTACGTCGATACACATATCCTCGCCCTGATCGAGGCGATGTCCGCAGACGATCCGCGACAGGCGATCCTCACCCTTGGACTCCATCATGAGCAGCAGCACCAGGAGCTGCTGGCGACCGATATCAAGTACAACCTCTCCATCAACCCCCTCCAGCCCGCGTGGCAGGAGGCGGCGCCAGAGAGTCCGCCCGCCCCTCCGCCCCGGTGGATCCGTATGCCTGGCGGGCTGGTCGAGGTGGGCTTCGATGCGGACGGGTTCTGTTTCGACAACGAGACGCCACGGCACACGGTCTGGCTCGAGCCGTACCAGGTCCGCTCCACTCTGATCACCAACGCCGAGTATCGCGAATTCATCGAAGATGGCGGCTATGACGACCACCGCCTCTGGCTCTCCGATGGGTGGGCCTGGCGGCAAGCACACAACGTTCAAGCGCCATTGTATTGGCAGCACCGTGAGGCGGACGGTTGGAGCGAGTACACCCTCTATGGCCGCCGGCCGCTCGACCCGAACGCGCCCGTCACCCACTTGAGCGCCTATGAGGCCGACGCCTTCGCGGCGTGGGCGGGGGCGCGGCTGATCACCGAACCGGAATGGGAGGTGGCCGCGCCGACGGCGCCAGCTGCGCCGATCGATCGGCTGGCCGCGGAGATGATGCATCCGCGCGCGCCCGACGCCGACGCCGACGCAGAGGGGGCGCTACAGATGTTCGGCGAGGTGTGGCAGTGGACCCGTAGCGCATATCTGCCGTACCCCGGATATGAGCCGCTCCCCGGTGCACTCGGTGAATACAACGGGAAATTCATGTGCGGACAGTGGGTTCTGCGAGGAAGCGCGTGTGTCACGCCACCCGGACACACGCGGCGCACCTATCGCAACTTCTTCTACCCCCATCAGCGGTGGCAGTTCACCGGGATTCGGCTGGCCCGGGGGTGATCAGTTCATTTTGAGGGCGGCGCGGACCTCATCTACGATACGGCCGACCGCGCCGGGCGCAAAGGGGCTCTCCAGGCCGACCTCAGCGAGCAGGTCCGTGAAGGACATGCTCCCGCCCAGCTCGCACAGCTGTCGGTAGATCTCCATCGTTCCTTCCCGATCGGTCTGCGCTCGGCTCCACAGCTGGAGCGCGCACAGCTGGGCCAGGGCGTAGTCGATGTAGTAGAAGGGGCGGCTGTAGACGTGCCGCTGACGCTGCCAGAACCGGCCGCCCCCGAAGTATGGCAGGTCCACATAGCGGCGCCATGGCATGTAGCGCGCCTCGACGGCCTGCCACATCGCCGCCCGATCGTCCGGTGATGCCGACGGCGTCGCATAGACCCGGTGCTGGAAGTCATCGATCGCCGCCATGTAGGGGATGAAGGTGATGCAGGTCTCCAGATGGCCTTCACGGAACCGGTCGGCGTCGTCACCGAAGAACAGCTCCATATAGGGATAGGTCAGCGACTCCAGGCCCATCGAGTGGATCTCGCATGCCTCAAGGGTGGGCCAGAGGTAGTCCCGTAGCGGCTGATCGCGGGAGGTGAAGTTCTGGAACGCGTGCCCGCACTCATGGGTGAAGACGTTGACGTCGTCCTGGGTCCCGTTGAAGTTGGCGAAGATGAAGGGCACCTTGTGGTCTTCGAACGCCGTGCAGAACCCGCCGCCGGTCTTGCCATCCCGGGCCTTCAGGTCGAGCAGCTCGCGGCGGCGCATCATCGAGAAGAAGGCCCCGAAGTCCGCGCCCATCTGGGAGAACATCTCCTCAGCCTGGTCGAGCATCCAGTCGTGGTCGCCCTTCGGCCGTGGCACCCCCCGGTCATCGCTGACCGACTCATCTGGGTAGCTGTAGTCGGCGGAGATGCCCATCCGCGCCGCCTGCCGAGACCGGATCTGCAGGGCCAGAGGCACGAGCCGCGACACGAGCTGATCGCGAAACACGGCGACCTCATCGGGGCCATAGTCGGTGCGGCTCAGCAGCTGGTAGCCCAGCTCTGTGTACCGGTCATAGCCCAACGTCTTCGCCATCCGGGTCCGGATCTGAACCAGCTCATCATACACGGCGTCGAGTCGGGGCTGAATCGTCGACAGTGCCCGCTCCATCGCCTTGACCGCGGCACGACGTGTCCGCCGGTCGGCGTCACCGGTTCGGCCCCGGATCGTCGACAGGGTGTGCGACTGGCCGTCGAAGTCGAACTTCAGCTCAGCGAGCATGACGCTGTATTCGTTGGTCAGGGCCGACTCGCGGCGGCGATCTTCGGCGATCTCGTCGCGGAAGGTGGTCCGCTTGCAGTCCCACAGCCGCAGGGCGTGCCCACCCAGGATCTGCTCCAGCGCTTCCCGGTGTTCAGACGTACAGACCGCTGCCAGCAGCCGCAGGTTGAGGCCGGTCCGCGCTGGGCCGATCTCGTCGAAGTAGGCCTTTTCTGCCTGGCATGCTGCGTCGGTGGCGTCGCGGTGGAAGTTGACCGTGGCGATGGAGCGCTGGGTGGCGAAGCGTCGCTCCTCATCGTCCCAGGCACGGATC
>JBCBLB010000057.1:0-22653 GCA_038520555.1 Myxococcota bacterium
ATGCGGTCACCTGGATGCCGTTGTCCAGACACCAGCGGACCAGCTCTGGCTGCTGGAGGTAAGGGTGCAGCTCGATCTGGTTACAGGCGGGCGCGTGGCGCGCGGTCTCCAGCAACGCTGCGATCTTGGGGATGTTGCAGTTGGAGACCCCAACATGCCGCGTCAGCCCGGCGTCGACGAGATCTTCCATCGCCGCCCAGGTCGTCGACAGCGGCAGATCCGCCGGCGAGATGAAGCCGTCGGCCTGGAGCGGCCGAGGCGCGTTCTTCCTCAACGAGATCGGCCAGTGGATCAGGTACAGGTCGAGGTAGTCAAGCTGAAGGTTCTTCAGCGTCACCGCAATGGCGGGGCGGACATCCGCAGGGGCGTGCGAATCATTCCAGAGCTTGGAGGTGATCCACAGCTCCTCTCGACGGACGACGCCAGCGGCGAACAGCTCCGCGAGCGCCTCACCGATCTCTCCCTCGTTGCCATAGATGTGGGCGCAGTCGATGTGGCGGTAGCCCATCTCGATGGCGCTCTTGACGGCGGCGGCAACCTCTCCCCGGGCGGACTTCCAGGTCCCCAGCCCCAACGCCGGCTGCGCATCTCCGTTCGGAAACGTCAATGTCTTCATCATGTACTCCTGTCGGTTCTGTTGCAGGAGATAACCGCGCTTCGCGAATCGTCAGCGCTCAGTGAAGACGTCCTCGACGGTTGCCGCGTTGAGCAGGTTGAGCATCCACTGTTCGACCTCATCTTCGGTCGCTGCCCGGACCTGTTTGTGTCGCTTTTCCGGAATCTCTCCGAAACGCAAATTCATCATCTGCAGGAGCTGTGAACGATGCCGTTCCAGCGCACGTTCGATGCCGCGCTCGATGCCGCGCTCGAAACCGCGTGCTTCGATCTCTTTGTAGGTGGAAGATTCCATGACCACATCACTCCACAGGAGGTCTCGGACCTGAGAGGCGTCAAAACGTCTCCCAGCAACAATGTAAAGCGCAGCCAGCAATTCGGGTAGCTGTGTGACGGATGCGTCTTTTTCGATCAGGTGGCGGGCGGCCTCGACATGGTGCAAATCGGCACCCTTCGCGAAAGGGACCAGCACCGCTCGTGCGGGCTCATCCAGAAACCGCTCCGGCTCCAAATCGGCGAGGCGAATCACGCGAAACTGGTATCGACAGATCTCCTGTTCGCCGTGTTTCATGATGAAGACCGGCTTGAAGCGTGGCAGCCGATCTTCCAGCAGGACGACCGTCGAGCGGACTGGGTATCGATGGCCCATCATGGTGTAGAGATGGGCGCTGTACACATACACCCGATCGGCCAGCGCTCGGCCATCCGCCGAGGTCTCAAACTCCATATGCTCGATATAGGTGCCTGCGTTGTCGGCGACCAACGCCACGCCGTCCACGGAGCGGCGAATGACGATGGGACTCGCATCCAACACGCGGAGCAGGTTCAGCTCTTCATTTCCCGTCGCGAAACGAATCAAGCCCTCTGGCCGGGTTCGCCAGAGAGACTTCAGCGTGATGTCCAACGCATCTCTGGTCGTATTGTGGAGACCATCATCCGATGAACGCGGCATAACAGCACTCCTCAAGCCAGGCTGTCGATTGTACTCTACCGCAACGCGCCATCGCGTTGATTGTGGTCCGCGGAAACGGAGCTAAGAAGCCACTCTGACCTGGAGGGACTGATGACGGCCTGGATCCTTGCTGTGCTCGCGGTGTGGGTGGTGTACACCTTCCTGCCCACCATGATGTTCGGCCTCACGTCCGAAGCGGACCAGGTGAAGCAGTTCCAGTATGAGCACCTGCGCGGACGGGACAACCTGCCGGAGTACCCCAAGCCGGCGGCCCGGGCGAAGCGGGCCGTCCACAACTTCAATGAGGCCATGCCGGTCTTTTTGGGCCTCGCCCTCCTGCACCACATCAACGGGGACATCCCATATCTGGCGCACGTCGGTGCGGGCGTGTTCCTCGTCGGGCGCATCTGCTATGCGCCCGCGTATATCGCCGCCGTCCCGATGGTCCGCTCGGTGGTCTGGAGCGTCGCCGGGATCGGGCTGCTGTTGATGGCGTACCCCCTGCTGATGGGACTCTTCTGAGAGCCGATGGTTTTTTTCGGGCCGCCTGTGACGCGCCCGGTCTCTGGCACACTCAACCCGTGAGCCCAGTGCCGGGAGTGAGAGATGATGTGGATGCTGACCTTGATGAGCGCAGTGGCTGCTGAGCCGGCGGTGTCTGAGTCTGCAGCGTCTGATGAGATTCTGGTCCGCTTCGAGTCCAAACGCGCCGGGCTCCGTATCGGTGAGGTCGAGCGCGGCCTGATTGTTCGTGAGTTCGACGAGTGGTGCATCGCCCCTTGTGAGGCCACGCTGTCCCCTGGGCGACACTATGTCGCGGTGAAGAATCATCGGGGGCAGGTGACCGTTCGCACCCGTATCGATCTGTCACCGGACGAGAAGGAACTCACCATGGAGTATCGGCCACAGAAAAAGTGGGCGTTGATCAGTGGTATCGGGCTGAGCGTCATCGGGTTGGGGTTCACAGCCAGCGCTGCCGGGCAGACCGATGTGACCTGTGACATCCTCTACGATGACTACTGGGAGCAGTCCTCCTGCCGGTCTCGCATCGCCGCAGAGCGCAACCAGGCGGTGTCCACCGGGTTGGGCTTCCAGCTGGCGGGCATCGCGGTGATTTCGTTGTCTACGCCCACCTTGAAGAAGAGCCGCCGCTGATCAGTCCATCTCGGCGACATCGGCGAGCCATCGGGGACCGACCACAAACCACCGTCGTCCGCTCGCGGACAGCTGGACGGCATGGCTGGGATGCGCCGCCAGCGCTGCCGCCACCGCGGCATGAAGCGCAGCGCCAGACTGTGGCTTCGGTGGGGGAGCGCCCAGCCACTGGTCCCGGGTGAGCACCGATGCCTCCGGCACCATCGACGAGAGCATCTCCAGGGTGCACCACTGACCGGCGGGCTGCGCGGCGGCCATCTCCGGGTGCCGGAGGCTGTCTGCATGTGCGAACAGGACGCCCTTCATCACGGCGCCTCGGTGCGTTGGGGTCGGCAGCCCCCGGGCCTGAAGCCATGTCTTCGCTGCAGGCTGGTCGAGCAACGGGAGCTGATGGGTTCGCGTTCGGGTGACCTTCTTGTCCAACCGATCGCGGACGCTGGGGCCGACCCAGTCTGCCAGCGCCGCGCCGCTGCGATCGGGACGGCAGAGGTAGAACTTGACCGCCAGCTCAAGGTGCCAGACCGCTGCACCCCGGGCGACGATCAGGTCGGGCGCGCCGAGGGTGCGTCCGCCGTCTCGGATCGGCTGATCGGCGGCGAGCACCGTCCAATCCGGGTGATGGTCGAAGTATGCCCGCCACCGCTGCTCAAACCGCCGGCCCAGGGGCCCGCTGAGGGGCCCGCCGGCTGGCGGGAGCGGCCGTTCGATCGGCGGGAACCGAGGAATATCGTCCAGATCGGCCAACACGTCGGGGCCGGTCAGGCACCACTCGACCGCTGCGTTCATCCGATCAGGTCAGCGGCTGGACGCCGAGGAGCGTGAGGATGGCGACGACGATGCCCATCAACCCCTCGCCGGCGATGAGCCCGCTGGCGATAGAGAAGCCGAGCGCTTCGGCGGCCGAGGGGCTGCGCCGCTTCCACAGGGCGAAGACGACGGCGCCGATGAACATGGCCACCGAGTAGTACGCCGGCACGATGAACGCGATGCCGAAGGCGAGCCCGCTGGGCAGGTAGGGCCGGATCGCCTTCGGGCCGTGCTGGCCGAGGACCGCCATGATGGCGCCGAAGATGAGCCCGCCGATGACGGCCGCGCTGGCTTGCGGGGGCAGGGCGCTGAGCCCTTCGCTGAGCAGCTCGGCCATCGCGCGCCATGCGTGGGCGGCGGGAGCCGGCAGCTCTTCGCCGCCGATCTCATACGCCGAGTCGAACAGCTTGTAGATGGGCACACAGAACAGCACCCCAGCGAAGATGCCCAGCAGCTGGGCCTGGAACTGCTTGCGGGGGTTGGCGCCGAGCAGGTAACCGGTCTTGAGGTCCTGCATCATGTCCCCGGCCTGGCTGGCGCCAGCGCCGGTGATGGCAGCGGCCATGAGGTTGGTGGTCATCGCACCCGGCGCGACACCGCCATAGACCAGCTGGGTGATCTTGCCCATGCCGCCGATGGGGTTGATGTCGGTCTCGCCCGTCGAGCGGACCGCGATCATGGCGAGCACCGAGGACATCGCCACGGCGAGCAGGGTCAGGTACCACGGGATCGAGAACACCACCGCCGCCACCGCCGTGGTCGCGGCGGTGGCCACGACGAGCCCGCCGATCCACCAGCTGTTGGGGATCATCTGGTCGGGATCCTCGACGATGTCTTCGCCGCTGCTGGGGGCGGACGCGGTGAAGGTGTTGAGGATGGTTCGCCAGGACAGGGCGAGGCGGGTGAGGGCGTCGGCGACCATGATGGCGACGCCTGGCCAGAGCAGCCACCCGCGGACGCCGTCGGAGTAGTTCATGATCTCTCCAGCGGCCCACCCCTGTGACTGGGCGTATGGTCCGAGGATGGCCCAACTGACGACGGCACCGGCGAACAGCGATGCCGCGACCCGCATCCCGATGAGGATCCCAGCGCCGGCCATCAGGGGGCTGATGAGGATCGAGAACCCCCACGCAGACGCGATCGCCAGGACGCCGAACTCCAGGGGGGGGTGGCCGAGCTGGGGGATAAAGAAGGCGGCGAGGGTGAAGAGACCAGCACCCAACCCCCACAACAGCAGGGCACGGGCCTTCGCCTTCGCGTCCCCCCCTGAAGAGAACATCGCCATGATCGTCTCGGCAGTGGCGGTGCCGGTCGGGAAGCGGAGCTTCTCGACGACGACCATCTGCCGGCGGAGAGGGACCGCGAAGAAGACGCCGAGGTAGGCGACCGACAGGGCCCAGACAGTCAGCTGCAGCCAGCTCAGCTCGACGCCGAGCATCCCCAGGGCGGGGATCGCGGCCAGGAGGCCCGCGGCCGAGGTCATGCTCCCAGCGGCGGAGCCAGCGGTCTGGGTGATGTTGGCTTCCAGGCGGGTGTACGCCGTCGATGGGCGGAGGACGCTGAACAGCGAGTACCCCAGGATCGCGGCGATGAGCGAGCCGCCGATCGACCACCCGGTCCGCAGCCCGAAGTAGATGTTCATCGCGCTCACCACGCCACCGAGCAAACACCCGGCGAGCACGGCGCGTGCGGAGAATTGCCGCTCGTCTGCGGCCGGTGCATAGAGGCGCTCGCCTTGCGGCGCGTCCGGTGCGAATCGCGGATCGGCTCCGTCCATCAGTGACTGGCTCCATCTTGGGACAAGATCGGCAGCATAGTGTCCTCGTCAGGTCCACGCCAACGGTCTTATGCTGTACTCTGGCCTTGAGGAGGAGGGATGCACGTCGCCGCCGGAGCGTTGATCTTCAAGGAAGGCCAGCACGGGGATCAGGCGTACCTCATCGAACGCGGCGCGGTCGAGATATGGACCGACCGCACCGGCGAGCGGATCTGCCTGGCCCGGCTCGGGCCGGGCGACCTGTTCGGCGAACGCGCGGTCCTCGGCGATGCCATCCGCTCCGCCAGCGCCACCGCCCTCGAGGCGAC
This sequence comes from Myxococcota bacterium, assembly GCA_038520555.1. Classification (GTDB taxonomy): domain Bacteria; phylum Myxococcota_A; class UBA796; order UBA796; family UBA796; genus JBCBLB01. Next base: position 5,615 of record JBCBLB010000057.1, read on the forward strand.
CCGCCTGACGCTCATCAACAGCGACCACCTCCGGCAGCGGCTCCGGGACGCCGACCCGATCATCGGCCTCATCGTCAAGCAGCTCCTCCAGAACCCCGAGCGGGGGGTGGTCACCTTCGGCCCGCCTTCCGATCCCCTCGCCGTAGAGAAGATGCGCCTGGAGTCAGCGCTGGAAGCGGCCCTCAAGGGCGATCTCCTGCACCTCTACTACCAACCCATCGTCGATCTCAACGGGGGCGGGGTCATCGGCGCTGAGGCGCTCGTCCGATGGGAGCACCCGACCCGGGGCTGGATCAACCCTCAGGCGATGGTGCTGCTCGCAGAGGAGACCTCGCTGATTCGGTCCCTGGATCGCTGGGTGGTGACCCGGGCCTGCCAGGACCTCTTCGCGCTGCGCGCGATGGTCGATGCCGCTGCGTTTCGCGTCAACGTCAACCTCTCGGCGCAAGAGGTCGGCTGGGAAGGCTTCATCGACGACGTCTCGACGATCGTCATGAAAGAGGGCCTGTCTCCCCATGACCTCAAGCTCGAGATCACCGAGAGCGCGCTGGTCCAGGCGGTCGGCGCCGCAGCATGGGTGCGCCGGTGCCAGGCCGCCGGCTTCGACGTGGTCATCGACGACTTCGGCACCGGTTATTCCAGCCTGGCGTATCTGATGGATCTGTCGGTGGACATCCTCAAGATCGATCAGGCGTTTGTCCGCTCACTGATGGAGGTCCCACGGGCGGCGCCGGTGATTCGGGCGATCACCCAGATGGCTGCCGCCCTGGAGATGGACGTGGTGGTGGAGGGCATCGAGGACACCCAGACCGCGAAGCGGCTGGCAGACCTCGGCTGCCACTATGGTCAGGGTTACCTGTATGCCCGGCCCCTGTCCCGCGAGCACCTCGCCGATTGGCTGCGCAGCATGCCCTGACCGCGCCCCGCGGTCCGGGCTCACCGGAAGCTGTGCAGCTCGATGTCGAAGACCAGGGTGCCGGCGGGGCGGCCGGGTCGGTTGTTGTAAGCCAGCTCCTTGGGAATCCAGAAGCGGAAGATCGCCCCCTTCGTCATCAGCTGCAGTCCCTCGGTCCAGCCCGCGATGACCCGGTTGAGGGGGAACGAGGAGGGCGCGCCGCGAGGGATGGAGCTGTCGAAGCAGTTGCCATCGGTCGTCCAACCCGTGTAATCGCAGGTGACGACGCTGCTGGCCCGAGGCGTGCGCCCCCCGTCGCCTTCCTTCAGCACCTTGTAATACAAGCCGGTGGAGGTCTTCTTGGCGTCGGCTGGCGCCTGGGCGACGTCTGCCGGGGGCGGGGGCGGCTGTCGCACTTCTGCGACCTTGATCAGCTCAACATCGAAGACCAGCGTGCCGTAGGGGCGGCCGGGCATGCCCTGATAGGCAAGGTTCATCGGGATCCAGAAGCGTGCGGTCTGCCCCTCGCCGATGAGCTGCAGCCCCTCGGTCCAGCCCGCGATGACCCCATTGAGCGGAAAGCTTGCCGGCTGCCCGCGCGTCACGGAGCTGTCGAACATCTTGCCGTCGGTGGTCCAGCCGGAGTAGTGCACGGTGACCCGATCCGTGGGGCCGGGCTTTTTCCCGCCGGCTTCGCCGGCGAGAACCTTATACGCCAGTCCACTGGCGGTCTTCCGGGCATCGGCCGGCGCCTTCGCAACATCGGGGGGAGCAGGGATCATCTTCGCAACCTCGGTGGCATGTGAGGACGTGCCCTAACCCATCCGCCGACGCTCGGGCGCAGCCTGCAGCGGCCCGACCGGGATCCCATGGGCCTGCTCGACGTACCGCAGCAGCCGCACGGCGATCGGCGCAGCGGAGGCGCCGATCCATGCCGTCCGCGGCTGCTTGAGGTTGATATGTACATAGGTCCCGCCGCCGTTCGGCCCGGCGACCAGGCTGGCGTCGGGCGTCTCCCCCTCCAGCGAAGGCCGAACCGCGTCATCCTCAACCATCAGCTTCTCGCGGATCTCACCCTCCACGCGGACGTCGATCATGGCGCCGACGCGGATGTCCCGGTTCGTGTCGGCGTGTTCGAGGATGCGCTGCTCGATGGCCTTCGCCTGCCAGTCGAGGTCTTCCCCCTCGACGATGGCGAGGTTGAGCAGATGGAGCGGCAGCTTCGGGATGCCCCGGGTGAGGACGCCGATGGCCGCGCCGAAGCGGGGGTTCAGCTCGGTGGGGCGGAAACCATCCGCGGTCAGGACCCCATCGATGGTGAATACGCCCCGATAGCCGACCGTGTCTCGAAGGTGTGTGCCCACCGTTTTTGCCATTTGACGCATCTGAGCACGATCTTCGTCGGGTGGGTCCCATACGGTCGCGGCGGCGGCGTAGAGGAACCGGCCATCGGGCCGCCGGAAGACCAGCATCTCACAGGGACGCAGGGCGATCACGTGGTCGGGGAAGACCGCGCCATGGATGCTGCACGGGATCCCTTCGAGCAGCGGCATGACCCGCGCGGTGCGGCAGTGGCCATGGAGATGCTGAACGGCGGCGTCGGCCTGGTGGGAGGTCTTGATCCATCGGGTGAACCGGGCGCCGCCATGGAAGCCGCTGTGGTTGTCGCCGGCCCAGACCACACCATCGCCCTGATCGAGTTGTCGTGATGCAGCATCGAGCGCGTCACGGTCGAGGGGGACGACCACGCTATCAGCCCGTGGGACACCGACCGCGTCCCAGAGGGCATCGATGACGGTCTTGTCTTCGAGCGCCTGCCACGCAGCCGGGCGGGCACCATAGGTCGGCCGTCCGGCGACCGGGGCGCCGCTGGAGAAGATGGTCCGCACCGCCCGGGCGGTGTGGCCTGGATCGAAGTCGTCGACGCGATCCCGGATGTCCTGCGGGAGGTCGTTTAACGCGGCGTCCGCGTCCCGGATCGCGCGCATCATCGGCAGGCGCGGCCGATCGAGGTTGATGGTTTCGATGCCTTCGGGGATCTCACCGACGCCGCGGCGGGCGCCGATGGCGAGGACGGCGGCGGCGCCGAGGTCCATCAGCCCCTTCGCCTGCCACGCTGCCCCGACCAGCACGTCCATGGCGACGATCCAGCGCCGGCCGGCGAAAACCCTTCGGACCAACTGTTCAACGTGATCATCCTGCATACCCGGTCAGGATCGCACAGCATCCGGGTGGAAGACGGCGGTGTAGTCTGCGGCACCGTGACCATCGGCGATGCCCTGCTCCATGACCTGCGCGATCACCGGCAGCAGGTGGAGCGAATCGGCGCCAGCCGTGTCGATCATCAGCTGGACGTCTTTGCGGGCCATGGTCAGCTCGAAGCTGGCCGGTTGGCCCTTCATCCGGAGCGCGCGCTGTCCCATCCCGGCAGGGGAGGGGGAGAAGGTCTCGAACAGACCGATGATCTCTTCGGGGGAGACGTCGGCGTTCTTCCCGATGGCGAACAGATCACGCATCGCAGCCGAGAGCATCACCAGCATGCCGTTGCCGATGATCTTAACGGCGGCGGCCTTGTCCGGGCGCTCTCCCATATGGGTGACGGTCCCGGTCATGGTCTCCAGCGCAGGGCGGAGGGCATCGACGTCTTCCTTCGGGCCAGCGATGAGCATCAACCCGGTGGCGGCCTGCGCGTTTCGAGGCGCCATAAAGACCGGGGCGTGCAGATATCGGACCCCTGCGCTGCGCAGGACCTCGAACCGCGTCGCGACGCGGGCGGGCAGGTTGGTGCTGTGGTCCAGGATCGGGGTTCCATCCGACAGGCCAGGACGCAGCTGTTCGATGACGCTATCGACGGCGTCGTCAGCGCGAAGCACCAGATGGACCCGGTCAACGCCGCGGACCGCGTCTGCAGGGGTGGCTGCAGCCAGGGCACCCTTCTCGACAAGCGGGGCGCACTTGGACGCGGTGCGGTTCCAGACCTGGACGGTGTGGCCGAGCGACAACAGGTTTTCGACAAAGCCGCTGCCCAGCAGCCCCATTCCCAAGACGGCGATCGTGGTCATAATTTACCTCCAAACTGAGGCTATCGCGCCACGGTTATCACGCCACGGTTACAGCACCACGGTTACAGCGCCACGGCCTGTGTCGGGGTGTCGCTGGGCAGGATCACGATGAATCGGCTGCCAGCGCCCGGGCCGTCGCTGCTTGCCCGGATGGAGCCGTTATAGGATTCGACGAGTTGACGGGTCAAGAACAGGCCCAGCCCGGTTGACGGCTCATCGCCGGTCGGTTGCGCTGAAAGCCGCCCAAAATGCTGGAACAGCCGGTCATGGTCTTCCGCGGTCAGCCCCGGCCCATCGTCCTCCACCATAAAGCGGATCTCGTGGGTGTTCTGGCTGAGCGTGACGTCGATGACGCCGCCCTGAGGAGTATACTTGACGGCGTTGCTGACCAGGTTCTCGACGATGGATTCCATCTGGTGCGGTTCGGCAGTGATGGAGATGTTGGGGGTGATGTGGACAGAGAGCTGCTGCCGCTTTTGTGTGGCGAGGGGCCGGTATCGGTTGACGACCCGGGTGGCGAGCGCGCTGAGCGCGCAGTGTTGGCGCTGGGGCGCGCCATAGGTGTTCTGGGTGATCCGCAGAATGTCTTCCAGCAAAGCGCTCATCCGACCGGTGACCTGGTCGATGTCTTCGAGCAGGGTGCTCAGCTCAGGCGGCGCGCTGTCGCCATGGGTGCGGGCGAGCTGCGAGTTGAGCCGGAAGACCAGCATCGCGTTCTGTAGCTCATGACCGGTGAACGCGAGCAGGCTGAGCAGGGTCTCGCGCTCGCGTCTCAGCGAATCCCGGACGCGCTCAGGCTCAGAGATCGCCTTGAGCAGCGGGGCAATGACCAGCGCGGGCTGGGCCTGTGTAAGCCGACGACGGGCCGCCGCTTCGGCGTCGGCGTGGTGGAGCGCCTGCTCGAACTGTTGGCTCCTTCGGTAGTATCGATACAGCACATGCTCGATCTCACAGCTCTGCCGGATCAGCTGGTGATGGGATGCCAGCCGGGACGCCACCACCAACCGCTGTCGATGGGGGGTCGGGTCGTCGGCCTTCAGCATCCGACTCAGCGCATAGCGCGCGACGATCTGGGTCCAGGTGTCTGGAAAGTCCTCTGGAGATAAAGCGCTCAGGCTCTTTTGGAAGTACGCCTCCGCCGCGTCGTCTTTGCCCAGTTCGTCGGACAGCCAGCCGAGATTGGCATAGATCGATGCGACGAGGAAGGCCGTCAGGGTGTACTTCTGCAAGTAGGTCTCGGCCGCGCGCCCGGCCTTCTCGGCCTCTTGTAGGAGACCCTGCTCCAGCGCATAGGAGCACAGGTTGTTCTGGAGTCGCGCCTGTTGAACGATGTCGCCCAGCATGTAGGCGTCCTCCAGGCTCTTCATGGTCCGCTCACGCGCAGCGGCGAACTCACCCAGATCGGCGAGGCAGCAGGCCAGAAAGGTCTCGAACTTCAGCCGCTGGATGCTGATGGGGTGTTTGGGGAGAAGCCGCCGCGCAGCTTCCATGAACTGGGCGGCCTCTGCGAAACGATGCTGATCCCAGGCATAGGCCGCGGGCTCGAAGCTCAGATAGAACAGGACACGCGCAGACGAGATCCGGGGGGCGAGGGCGTGCGCTGCGTTGAGGAGATTCCACGTCTCCTGCAGCTCGCCGTTTCGGCGGGTGACATAGGAGAGCTGGAGCATGCCCCGCGCCTGCGCCTCGACATCGCCGATCTGTTCGGCCTTGGCGATTGCGGTACGGAGATGCGCTTCGCTGTCGTAGCCCTCAATGAACACACCGGTTCGCGCCAGGTTTCGTCGAATCTGGTTCTGAAGACCGGTGTCATCCGAGGCGTCCGCGAGGACGAGCGCCCGCGCGAGGTTGCCCCGCGCGTCGTCGTGTCGTTTGCCGCGCACCTGGAGCAGTCCGATCGTCTGGAGCGCGTACGCCTGTGTGCGGAGGGAGACGTGAGAGCTGGCCAGCGCCTGCTGCGCGGTCGCGAAGGCGTCGTCGTTGTGGCCCATCATGGCAAGGACACGGCTCTGGGCAACCAGCCCGGCGGCCCGCGCCGCCGGAGACGGGGCCAGCGGCAGGATGGCCGCCAGCTTCTGGTAGCTCTGGTGCGGATCTGCGGTCAGCTCTGCTTCGATGGCGCGGAGATCGCGCGCGTAGTTGCTCATCCGTTCTCCTCACATTCACCAGGGGCTCACGGATCGGACGTGGTTTCCCTTGTGGGTATGAAGAGAACAAGTCCCGGTTTCTGGGGTCTTGTTCGCCTGGTTGCATCATCCAACAGTTTTCTGCAAGCCTGAAAGGCTTTTTCGTGACGTTTCATCAACGCAGCTCAGTAGTCGATGGTTCGGTGACGTGGGATCCATTCGGCCCCGTAGAGTGTGGTGACGGGGATCCCGACGACCCCTGACCCGTCGGGGTTCGAAAACCATGCCCGGTGGATGGCGACGACCTGTCCGCGTGCCGCTCGACGATGCCGTAAGACCCGAACGCCTGAGCGATGTGGTGATTGGTGAGGATATCGCCGCTGGCCGAGATCAAGAACCCCGTGCCCCGGCCATCGAACGACACCACCGCCTCACAGGCCATCTGAACCGGCTTCTCGGGGAAGGTGTTGGGGTGATGGAAGCCGTCGTGGGGGAGCGTTTCCCACCCCCACCCCAGAAGCACCAACAGGAGAAGACCCATCACGTCCACAGTATGCCTGCCCCGTTCAGAAGCCGCGAGCCCTTTGCTGTGGTGATAAAGGTTCGCATGGACGACGTTGATGACTGGATTTACTCGCCCCCGACCGATCCGCTCGAGATCCTTCACAAAGACGCGGATCTCATCGTGGTCAACAAGCCGAGCGGGCTGCTGTCTGTGCCTGGCCGCCGCCCTGAGCACCGCGACAGCGTGTTCTCTCGTCTGGAGCAGACCGTCGACGAGCTGTGGATCGCCCACCGATTGGACATGGACACGTCAGGGGTGATGTTGTACCCACGGACCAAGGCTGCCGAGCGAGAGCTGCATCGACAGTTCCGCGAGCGGGCGGTCAAGAAGACCTACCTCGCACGGGTCTCCGGTCACATCGCACAAGATGAGGGCGTCATCGATCTCCCGCTGCTGCGCCTGAAGGTCCGTCCGCCTCGCACCATCGTCTCTGAAGAGGACGGAAAGCCCTCGACGACCGGCTACAAGGTCCTCTCCCGACGATCGGATGAGACCACGCTCGTTGCGTTGTATCCGATCACCGGCCGCTCCCATCAGCTCCGGGTGCATCTGCTGGAGCTGGGCCATCCCATCCTCGGCGATCGGTTCTATGCGCCGCCAGCAGAGATGGATCGCGCCTCGCGGCTGCTGCTACACGCCGCCACGATCGAGTTCGCCCATCCGCGCTCCGGTGAGAAGATGCGGTCCGATGCGCCGCCGCCAATGGAACTGGAGGGGGGAGCCATGCGTCGGGTACACTCTTCAGGATGATGGCTTCTGCTCTATGGATCGCGCTCGGACTGCTCGGCTGTGATGCGCCTCCACCCCCGGACGCCGATCGCGATGGCTTTCGCGTGAACGTCGACTGCGACGATCGGAACCCGCGAGCATACCCGGGCGCCCCTGAATACTGTAACGACATCGACGACAACTGCGACGGTCAAGTCGATGAAGAGGATGCCCTGGACGGCGACCTGTGGTTTTTGGACGCGGACGGTGACGGCTACGGTGATGCATCGGACGTCGCTCGTCTGTGTGAGCCCGGTGAGACCGGACGGGTGCGGGACAATCGCGACTGCAGTGATGGCGATCCGCTCCGAGCGCCCGAGCAGCCTGAGCGGTGCAACGATCTCGACGATGATTGTGATGGCCAGATCGATGAGGACGCGACCGTCGACCTGTTCATGTTCTTTCGGGATCAGGATGAAGACGGCTACGGGGCGCCTCGGGATGACATCGCGGCCTGCGACCCGCCAGCGGGCTACGTCGACAATGACCGCGACTGCGACGACCGCTCCGATCGCAACTTCCCCGGCGCCGACGAGTACTGCGACTTCCTGGACAACGACTGCGATGGTGAGGTCGATGAGGACGACGCCATCGATGCGATTGTCTGGTACGTTGATGCCGATCGGGACGGGTATGGAGACCCCGCGACCGGCGAGCTGGACTGCGCCTCGCCGCCCAACGCCGTCTCTCGCGGAGAAGACTGCGATGAGGGCGATGACACCATCTATCCAGGCGCGGCAGAGGTCTGTGGCAACGGCGTCATCAACGACTGTGACAACCTCGATCGGGATCCGGCAGAGGCCTGCCCCCTCGACGGAACGGTGGTCGTCACCGATGCCATGCTCGATCTGCGCCCGACGGCGCTGACCACGCTCGGGGCGTCGCTGGGTGGCGGCGGCGACGTCAACGGTGATGGTGTGGAGGATCTCCTCATCAGCGGTGAGAACAGCGCGGGCGAGATCGTCTCGATCGTCTCCGGGGTGCGGACCGGGCGGGTCCCCCTGTCTTCCGCGTTCGCCACCATCAGCGGCGCCGGTGGCGGTGGCGGCCTCGCTGCGGCGGGTGACATCGATGGTGATGGCTACGATGACATCTTCGTCGGCTCGCTCGTGCAGGCTTCGGTCTCCCTCATCCCCGGCGGCGATCCCATCAAAAGCGCGGTGGGGCGCGTTCAGGGCGCGAACGTGGACCTGGGCGCAGTCGTTGCCGCTATCGATGATCTCGACGGCGACGGCGGTCGCGATCTATTGGTGAGCGATCCGGGCGCAGATTCGGCCGGCGTGGTCTGGCTGATGTCCGGTGATCTGAGCGGCACGGTCGGCCTGGATGACGCGCTGCTGGAGGGGGTGGGAGAAGACGCAGACGCTCAGGCGGGCACATCGGTCGCGAGCGCCGGAGATGTGGATGGAGATGGCACGCCAGACCTGGTCATCGGCGCACCCGGTCAAGGCGCGGGAGGGGTGGCCTATCTGGTCAGCGGGGTGACCACCGGCGCGCTGGATCTGGCGGACGCCGACGCGATTCTCTTCGGTGAGGACGCCGGAGATGACGCTGGCGCCGCGGTGAGCGGCGGTGATACTGACAACGATGGCTACTCGGACCTCGTCGTCAGTGCGCCCGCGTATGACGGCCACGGCGCGGTCTATGTGACCTTCGGCCCGGCGAGCACGACGTCATCATTGTCCGATGCGATCCGGTTCAGCGGCGATGGCAGCGGCGCACAGGCCGGGGCGGCCGTGGACGTCGCTGATGTAGACGGCGACGACCAGGCAGATCTGCTGATCGGTGCGCCGGAGACCCGGACGACGACCGACCGGACCGGGGTGGCCTACCTCGTGCTCGGTGGGGTCTCGGTGGGCCGTTTTCTGGGCCGGGCCGATGTGGTCTTCGAGACCACGACGGCGGGCGCGAAGCTGGGATCTTCGGTGCGCCTCACCGCAGATGTGGACGGCGACGGGCGCGCCGATCCGCTCATCGGAGCCGCGGGAATTGACGCCGCGTTCCTGTTTTATCCGTCGTACTGATCGCGGCGCCGGCGGCGGGTAAACAGGGCCATCAATGCGAGCAGACCGCCAGATGTGGGGCCGACCGCCACAGCGCAGCCGCCCCGTGGTTCCGTGGGCTCTGGGACGACGGTGTCGACCACGGTGAAGGTCGCCGGATCGCTCTCCAGGCCCGGGCCCCAGGCGTCCGTTGCATGGACGGTCCAGCCGATGGTGTCGTCGAGGCCGACCTCATCAGAGATGTCCAGCGAGAGGCCGTCGACCTCGATGGTTTCGATGTCGTCGGGGTCGGAATCCAGCCACCAGGAGACGGTGTAGCGGAGGGCGTCGCCATCCGCGTCGACGGCGGGATCCCACTGTAAGAGCACCCGGTCGATGTTGGCTTCGTTGAGGGGGAAGATGAGCGCCGGAGCGTCGGGTGCCGCGAGGTTGGCGACAGCTTCAACGGCGGCGGCGGCGTCCAGGCGTCCGCAGCCATACCAGGTGCTGAAGCCGGTGTCGTCATACGCGCCAGATTCGACGTCGATTTTGACCGCGGTTTCGCAGAGGATGTCACGGGCCTGTGCGGCGGTGAGCCGGGGGTTGGCCGAGAACATCAAGGTGACCACCCCAGAGACCAGCGGCGCGGCGGAGCTGGTGCCGCCGAAGTCACCGTAATAGTCGGCGTCACCCAGATATTCCCCATAGCCGGATTCGCCGGTGATGTCGGTGGTCACAAGGCCACCTGCCGGAGCCGTGATGTCCAGGGTGTTTCCGTAGTTGGAGTAACCATGGCGAACGTCGCGTCCGTTCGAGGCGGCGACCGTGATGACCCGCTCGGGGGTCAGCAGTCCGTCATTTGAGCCGTCGCAGTTGGAGTTGCCGGCGCTGAAGACGGTCACGGTCCCCAACCCGTCGCGGCCGACATCCTCTGCATAAGCATAGGCGTCGAGGATCGACTGTGGGGTCTCATATGCCGGGCAGTCCGGGATGCCCCAGGAGTTCGAGATGACCCATGCGCCGGCATCAACGGATTCGATCCAGGCGTTGTAGATGTCGGAGAGCGAGGTGTCCCCGCCGATGAATCGGATCGCGTAGACTTCGGCGTCGTAGGCGACCCCAGCGACGCCGAGGCCGTTATCGCCGATGCCCGCAGCGAGACCCGCGCAGGCGGTTCCATGGGCGTTCTGGTCCTCGCCTGGCGAGGGATCGTAATCGTTCTGGTTGTAGTCAAAGCCGGGCGTGACGCGAAGATCGGGATGGCTCAGATCGACGCCAGAGTCCAGGACAGCGACCAGGCCCCCCTCACCGGTCGACAGCGCCCAGGCCGCCTCAGCGTTGATGTCCACCCCCTCAAGGCGCCCGTTCTGGCCTGTATTTTCAAGATGCCACTGGTTGGGGAGGAGGGGGTCATTGGGCAGGTCGTGTAGCGCAACGGGCAGGATCATATCGGGTTCGGCCCACACGACGTCGGACCGCGCGTCGAGGGCCTGGGCAAGCGCGGTGGGATCGGTGGCGGTCGTTGGGCGCAGCAGGGCGACCTCTGGCCAGCCACCGAGGAGACGCACGTCCCCCAGATCGTGGAGAATCGCCGGGTCGACGCCGGGCGCCATTCGAACGATGACGTCCCCGGTGACCGGGAAATCTGCGGGCGGCAGGGTTGGAGCGGCGATTGCGCTGAGGGCAAACACGTTGAACCACATCATGGGCGCATTCTATCTGAAGCCTGGAGACATCGGGAGCCGATAGCGAAACGGGGCGATTTCCGGTAGGCTGCGGGGCATGCTCTGGATCCTCCTTTCACTGCTCGCCTGTAACAACGGCTCGGCTGATTCGGCGTCGACAGCCATTTCTCCGAACTGTGGTGATGGACAGCTCGACGATGGCGAGGCCTGTGACGACGGGGACGCCAACGCAGACGCGCCGGATGCCTGCCGACCAGACTGCCAGCTACCGGTCTGCGGCGATGGCATCGATGATAGCGATGAGGACTGCGACGACGGCTCGCCCTGGGGCGGCGACGGGTGCACCCCGACCTGTGTGGTCGAAGACGGCGTCCTTGAGCAGGAGCCCAACGACGCCTGGGATGACGCCCAGGCCGCCTCGCTGGACCAGAATCACCACGGTGCCATCACAACAGAGGATGCCACCGATTGTTACACCTTCTCGATCGAGGATTGCGACGCCATCCAGGCCACGCTTGTCGGCGCGTGCCCGGCGCAGGCGGTGATGAACCTCCACGATCCGACCGGAGCTGTGGTCGCGACCAGCGTCCCCACCTCAGATGGCTGCGCGATGATCGACCCGGAAGCCGCAGAAGGGGCCCGGTTTGCTCCTGGCGGAGACTGGGCGTTGTGTGTGGGGGGACAGCTCGACAACCCCGTTCCGTTTTATGCGTTGGACATTGCGGTTATCCCCGGGGATGACAGTGGGCTGGTCTTTGACCCGGCCACGGATCTGGATCAGGACGGGGAACCGAATCGGTGTGATGTCGATCTGGATGGGGATGGCATCGATAACGATGAAGACAACTGCCCCTATTTCTCCAACGGTCCCAACACGGAGCCGCTGACACCCAACGAAGAGGGGTTCATTCGCACATGGCTGACCATCGGTCCGTTCGTTGACCAGAGCAGCGCAGACCGCTGCCTCCCGACCGAAAGCAGCCGGGTGGCCGAGTCGGACGCGTTGGCGATGCCGGCGTTGGGGGATGCGGCGCCAGATGATGGCCAGATATGGACAGCGCGGTTCTTGACTGAGAATCGGTACAACATGGTGCCGTGGTATGGCAACGTCGAACCACCGCGAGAGGCGTACATCGCGGTCTATCTGCGCGCCGCATCAGAACAGGCGGCGACGTTTGCCGCCGGCCTGGACGACGGAGCCCGGGTCTGGCTCGACGACGTCGAGATCCTGACGGTCAGCAGCTGTCAGGGGATCAACCGCGACGGCTTCACCGCAGCCGTGACGCTGACCGGGGAGTGGCAGCGGCTCATGGTGAAGGTCTATGACCAGGGCGGCGGGTGGGGCAGCCTGGTGCGGTTCCTCGACACAGCAGGGGCTCCCATCACCGATCTGGAGCTGGCGCTGGACCCCACTCCCGACTGGGTCCCCGATCAGCGGGACAAAGACGGAGACGGTGTGGGGGATGTCTGCGACGATCAGCCCTGATATACTCTGGACACGTCAAGAGTATAGAGAGGAGCCGAGCATGCGGAACCTGCTGAAGCGCAGTCTCAATCGTCTGGTCAGTCGGGGACCCCAGGGCGCGCCCCAACGCAGCCGTGGCAGCCGCGCGGCCTTCGTCATCGCCGTCGCCGCCCAGAAAGGGGGCGTCGGAAAGACCACCACCAGCGTCAACCTCGCCAGCGCGCTGGCGCGCTATCACAACCGCAAGGTGCTGTTGGTCGATCTGGATCCGCAGGGGCACGTCAACCGCGCCCTCCAGTCCCAGATCCACGCCGGCGGGGGGAGCCTCAGCGACGTCCTCACCCAGGAAGATGGCGCCGAGGTGCTGGACATTCACACCACCACTGCGGTCCGCAACCTGGATGTGACGCCGCTGGACCGCAGCCTGGGATCGACGGAAAACCTGCTCTCGACCCGGATCGGCAAGGAGTTCGTCCTTCGCGACGCCCTGTCTGTGACCCGGACCTTCTACGATGTGGTCATCATCGACTGTCCGCCGAACCTCGGGAACCTCACCATCAACGGCCTGGTCGCCGCGGACGCGGTCCTCATCCCTGCAGATCCTTCCGCGCTCGCGTTGTCCGGGGTGCACGCTCTCATCGATGCCCTGCGTGGGGTCTCTCGCCTCAACCCGGACATCGACCTGCTCGGGGTGCTGCTGACCCGGGTGGATGGCCGGAACACGACCTTGAACAACGCCATCGTCGAAGAGCTCTCGGCGGCATATGGGGACGCGCTGCTGCCCATGAAGATCGGCATCAACAACGCCCTCGCCAAGGCGCAGCACGCCGGCGTCGACATCTTCTCCTACGACGAAGCCAGCCGCGGCGCCGATCACTATCAGGTGCTCGCGGCCCACGTCGCCGAACAGCTGGGCTGAATCCCACGGATCGTGGTAACGGACCGCTGGAAAATGAAAGCGACCCCGTCCAGTACACTGGCTGGACGGGGTCAACCGGTCACGCAGTAACCAATCTGGGGGGGACCTTGTGCTCTTCTTGTATGGATTCCTGGATTGGACCGCCATTACAGCGGCTTACGGCCCATCACCACGGCGTTACGGGGGGACGGGCAGGATGCGCCCGTCGGGTTTGCGGTTACCCCTCCTGGCATGTGGTGGATCCTTCTTATGGCCTGTGTTCGTCCGGCTCCGCCGGATGCCCTCTCGACCCCCTCGGCCCCACCGGCCGCACAGACGACGCTTGAGCTGGACGGCCCACCGCCGATCCCGGACGCCCTCGCTGCGCGTCTTCAGCAGTATTTGAACGTTCGCTCCGCCTCCCTGGCTGCGCTCGCCTCGGACGGTTCGTCGGTGCTCATCACCACCCGGTTCGGGGAGACCCGGCAGATCCACGCCGTCCAACAACCCGGCGGCGCCCGAAGCCAGCTCACCTTCCGCGATGAGCCGGTCAGCGACGTCTCGCTCGCGTCTGGTGGCCAACAGGTCTACTACCGCAGCGATGAGGGCGGCGATGAAAACTACCAGATCTTCCGCCTCGACCTCGCATCCGGGCGCACCACGCGGCTGACCGATGGCACCAGCCGCCACGGCGGCTATCTGTGGAACAATCAGGGTGATCGGTTTATCTACACCTCGAACGCTCGAAACGGCCGGGACTTTGATCTGTACCTCTCCGGCCCGGGGGGGGAGGGTCCCCCCCGACGCTGCGCCTTTGGTAGAGGTGGAGGGCTACTGGAGCCTGCTGGACGTCTCGCCAGACGATCGACGCCTGCTGGTCGCAGAGTATCGCTCGATCAATGACACTCGGTTGGTTGAGCTTGATCTCAAGGACGCGAGCCTTCGAGCGGTCTCCCCGCTGGCGCCGGTGGCCAGCTATCGGGGGGCTGTCTACGGCCCAGACGGCGAGACGATCTATGCGACCTCGGATCGGGGGGGCGAGTTCGTTGAGCTGTATGCCGTCCAGGGAGACGACTGGACCTCGCTGACCGGGGACATTCCCTGGAACGTGGAGGGGCTGACTCGCTCCTCGGATGGTCGCACGCTGGCGTTTACCCTGAACATCAACGGGGTGAGCGCCCTACACGTGCTCGACGTGGTTACCGGAACGATCGCGCCGGTCGCGGCCGTTCCGGATGGGCGGATCCGCGGCCTGTCGTTCGCTGATTCTGCGCCGGTGTTGGGGTTTTCGTTGGAGAAGCCGGACGCGCCAGGGGATGTGTACACCGTCAACCTGGAGACCGACGCCCTGACCCGATGGACCGACAGCGAGATGGGTGGCTTGAACCCCGCTTCGTTCGTCGCTCCCATGCAGATTCAGTATCCGACCTTTGACGACCGGGAGATCCCGGCGTTTTATTATCGGCCCCCGGGCGAGGGGCCGTTCCCGGTGGTCATCAACATCCACGGTGGGCCCGAAGCCCAGGCCCGGATCGGGTTCTCAGCCCGGAACCAGTACCTCGCCAGCGAGGCCGGAGTCGCGGTCCTTATTCCCAACGTTCGGGGCAGCAACGGGTACGGTAAGACCTATCTGCAGCTCGATAACGGGATGAAACGAGAGGACTCGGTCCGTGATATCGGCGCTCTGCTCGACTGGATCGAGACACAGCCCGAACTGGACGCGTCGCGGGTGGCGGTCTCGGGGGGAAGCTACGGTGGGTATATGGTCCTCGCTGCGTTGACCCACTACCCCAGACGCATCCGGGCAGGCATCGATGTGGTCGGGATCTCGGATTTTACGTCGTTTTTAGAGAACACCCGGGCGTACCGCCGGGATCTGCGGCGGGCCGAGTACGGCGACGAACGCGATCCGGAGATGCGGTCGTTCTTCGAAGAGATCGCGCCGTTGAATCGAGCCGACCAGATCCAGAGCGCCCTGTTCGTGGCGCATGGAGCCAACGATCCGCGGGTGCCGCTCAGCGAAGCCCGACAGATCGTCGACGCGGTCCGACAGAATGGCCAGGACGTCTGGGTGATGGTCGCCCATGACGAAGGACACGGCTTTCGCAAGAAGAGCAACCGCGACACCTTCCTGATGCTCTCGATCCTCTTCCTCGAAGAGCACCTCCAGGCCACGCCGTAGACAGGCGGCGGCGGGTGTGCTTGGATGACGTGTATGCGCATCCTGACCGTTTTGCTGCTGATGGCCTGTGACCCGACCCCTGCCGTGACCGATGGCAACACCAACACTTCGACCGACGGCGGGGACACCGACGGGGACACCGACGGGGACACCGACGACGCTCCTGTCGAGGCGGGCTGCGACGACGGACTGGACGATGACGATGACGGTCTGGTGGATTGCGCCGACGATGACTGTGCTGGGTTCTGGGCTTGCGATCTGCCGGATGCGATGAACCACCAGACCCGGATCGACTTTGAGGGCTACACCATCGAGTGTGAGACGTTCTTCGGCAAGATCGACGTGGACATCGATGATTGCGTGACCCGGTTCACATCACCCATCCAGCTCACCGAGCAGGGCTCGCTCTGTCCGGACTGCGACCGTACCTATGTCGGCGACGTCACCGTGGAAGAGGACTCCTGTGAGGATCTGACCGGCAGCAGCGATCTGCCTGAGGAGGCTCGCTTTGGCTTCGTCTTCCTCTCTGAGAACGAGCGCGAGCTGTGGACAGTCGATGAGACGGGCGCATGGGTCTATGCCATCAACCTCATCCGCTCCGATGACGGCTGGAACTTTGTCGAAGGCGCCGTCCTCCCGGCGAGCCCGGAAGAGTGCTCGAACGGACCCCTCGACCTGGGCTACGTCACCGTGACCCTGGAATTCAGCGACCAGCCATAAGGTCGGCGCCATGCAGCGGCACCCAGTACCGATCACCCGGTACAGCGATGGGATCCGCCTTCAAGGTCAACCGGGTCCCCTTCACCAGGACACACCGGACCGCCGCCCGTGCGTTGAAGCCGTTGTGAGCGTCGGGGTAGTCGGCGCGCACGTTGGTGGGCACCGGGACGGTGATCGTCTCACCAGACGCGCCCGGAGCGTCCACGCCCGCATACCAGTACCCGATCAAGTCATCCGGAGCGCCGCGACACGCACCTTTCACATGCGGCGTCACCTCTGCCCTGGGTGACGCTGACGGTCGCGGATCGGCGCCTGTGACGCGTTCCGGCTCAGGAGGTGGCCGAGGAACCGGAACGATCTCCAGATGAGAGGGCTCCGGAGCGATCACCGGGGCGGGTGCGGCGGCGTAGGCGACCGTGGCGACCAACTCTGGCGTAGGGGGGGAAGGCGCTTCAGCCGGCCTTTGAAACCCCCAGAAAAGGATGACGGTCAGGGCAGCGCCAGCGATGCTTGCGCCTGCGGCGACCCATCGGCTGTGTTGCCGTCGATCCGAGAGCAGGATCTGGCAGATCTCCTGAACGTTGGTGTCGTCTGGACGGAGCGCGGCGACACGAGCCAGACGTGGTCGAGCGATGGAGGCACCTCATCAACCGATGCTCGACCAGCGCGGACGGCATCGAGGGCGCTGAGG
>JBCBLB010000327.1:0-10617 GCA_038520555.1 Myxococcota bacterium
ATCCCTGCTCAAAGGGATCTCTGACCCGGATCTGTTCAAGAAAGCCACAGGCCTGCGCCAGGCGATGCAGAAGTGTGAAGAGAACCCGGAGAGCTGTATATGAGCCCCGCACTCTTTTTGTTGATTCCCTCCGCCCTCGCCGGAGAGGTCTTCGGCATCGTCTTCGACGAGGACGGCGTCCCCGTCACCAACGCCGCCGTCCAGATCGGCGATCAGGCCAACATCAAGACCGATCCCGACGGCGGCTTCTTCGTGGAGATCGACGATGGCCAGTGGCCGGTGACCGTCCGTGTCCCCGGGCGCTCCCCGATCCGCATCGACCCCATCAACGTCGTAGAGAACGAGACCACCGAGGTCCTCATCACCCTGCCCCCGCCAGGACAGGACACCGCCACGGTCCTACAAGAGACCCCCTCGTCCTCCAACGCCGTCGTCCAGGACGAAGATGCGGCCACTGGCACCCTCAACGGCACCATCGTCGACGAGAAGGGCCGGCCCATCCAGGACGCCCGGGTCTTTGTGCGCGGACAGTCCGTCGAAGGGCTCTCGGACAAAGACGGAAACTTCTCGCTCACCGTCGTCTCCGGCACCCTGGGGCTGTCGGTGCTTCGCTCCGGCTACTCCACCCGCTCCGTCGAGGACGTGGTGGTCCCGCCAGACGGCGCTCAGAGCGTCACCATCGAGATGATCGAAGCGGGCGTCATGATGGACGAGTTCGTCGTCCTCATCCCCAAGATCGAAGGCGGCACCGCGGCGCTGCTCCAGGAGCGGCAGAACACCTCGGACCTCGTCGATACCCTGTCCGCCGAAGAGATGAGCCGCAGAGGCGACTCGTCCGCGGCCTCTGCGCTCAAGCGCGTCACCGGCCTCACCGTCGTCGGCGGCAAGTTCGTCTTCGTCCGCGGCCTCGGCGAGCGGTACTCTTCCACGCTGTTCAACGGCGCGACGCTCCCGAGCCCCGAGCCAGAACGCCGCGTCGTCCCCCTCGACCTGTTCCCCACCGCGATGCTCGACAGCGTGGTCGTTCAGAAGACCTTCTCCCCGTCGCTGCCCGCAGAGTTCGGTGGCGGCACCGTCAAGCTGCGCACCCGCGGGGTGCCCGATGAGCCGCTGCTTCAGGTCTCGCTGTCCGGCGGATACATCCACAACACCACCTTCCAGGACGCCTTCGTCAGCCGTGACGACAACCCCGGGGACTTCTGGGGCTTCGGCGCCAATTTCCGCGCCCTCCCCCAGGAGATTGAAGACGCCGCAGAGGCAGAGCCGCTGCAGCAGCAGAGCGCCCTGCCCGGATCTCGTGGCTATGATCGCGAGACGCTCGAAGAACTGGGCGAGGCGATGCCCAACCGATGGGGTCTGTCTACCACCCAGGCCCTCCCAAACCTCAGCGCCTCCATTGTCGCCGGTCGTGGTTGGGACATCGGCGACAACCGCATCGGGGTTCTCGGCGGGCTGACCTTCTCCAACAGCTGGCAGCTCACCCAGTACACCACCAAATATTATACAACCGACGGCATCGATGCCGTGCGAATCCTCAACGAGTACGACTTCGAGGACACCGAGAACGCCATGAGACTCGGCGGCATCTTCGAGGCCGCCGCTGAGTTCGGCGAGAACCACACCATTCGCGCAACCACCGTGCTGACCCGCGACTCTGCCGCGGAGAACCGACAATACGTTGGCATCAACGACGACATCGGCACACAGATTCAAGTGCAGCGGACCCGGTGGATCGAGCGACAGCTGCTCGTCCAGCAGATCTCCGGCGACCACACCATCGAAGCGCTCAAGGGCTTCAACCCCCGGTGGCGGTACTCCGTCTCCCTCGCGCGTCGCTTTGAGCCCGACCGGCGAGACCTGATTCGTGAACGAAGCGAATCGAACGACTTCGACAGCCCCTTCCAGCTCCGGACCCAGGGCGGCGGCAACGAGATCTTCTTCAGCGATCTGTCCGACGTGAACCACGACGTCGGCATCGACTTATCGCAGCCGTTCGGCGATCAGGAAGCCGAGGAATCCGTCTTTGCAGGCACCATCAACGCCGGCGGAACCATCATCCGGCGAACCCGACAGGTCGACTCTCGACGCTTCGGCTACGTCCTCAAGGGGTCTACCGGCGACTTCCTCTTTGAAGAGCCGCAGAACATCTTCACCCCGGACACCATCGACCCGACAATCTTTCAGTTTGAAGAACAGACGCAGCCCACCGACAACTACACCGCCACCCAGGAATTCGAGGCCGCCTACGCCGCTTTGGACACCAAACTCCCCTGGCGACTCCAGGCCATCGCTGGGGTTCGGATGGAACACTCCAACCAAAACGTCTCCACCTTTCGGCTGTTCACCGCGACACCCGAAGAGATCAACGCCAACCTGGAGACCACCGACTACCTGCCCGCCATCACCCTGACCCGACGCATCGACCGACAGGACAACGACCGCCGGATGCAGATCCGCGGCGGATATGGTCGAACCCTGTCCCGGCCCGACTTTCGCGAGCTGTCCCCCGCCGTCTTCAACGACGTCATCGGTGGCCGCGAGGTTCAGGGGAACGCAGAGCTCGAGCGCGCCACCATCGACAACTTCGACCTGCGCTGGGAGTGGTACCCCACTTCCGATGAATCGGTCTCGTTCGGCGGCTTCTACAAGCTTTTCGATAGGCCCATCGAGCAGGTTGTGGAAGTCGGCGCGGTCAGCCGCGTCACCTTCGAGAACGCTATCTCCGCCTACAGCCGCGGCCTTGAGATTGAGTTCCGAAAGAACCTTGGGTTCTGGCCAGATGCGCCAGACGTCCTCAAAGAGTTCTACCTCTCCGGCAACGCCGCCTGGATTCAGTCCGAGATCACCCTCGAAGAAGGCGGCTTCCAGACCTCTCTGGAGCGTCCCCTACAGGGACAGTCGCCCTACGTCTACAACCTGACCTTCACCTACGAAGGCATCGACTCGCCCTACACCCTCGCGGTCCTCTACAACATCTTCGGACCCCGAATCATCGAGGTCGGCGCCGGCGGACTCCCCGACACCTATGAGCAGCCCGTCCATCGCCTCGATGCCACCGGCTCGGTCCGCTTTGCAGAGGCCTGGCGGTTTAAGGTCAACGCCAGAAACCTGCTCGACTACCCCTCTCGGCTTACCCTCGGCATCGACCAGAACGAGACCCTCGTTCGCGAGATCCGCACCGGCTGGTCGCTCAGCGTCGGCCTGTCCTGGAGCCCGCAGCTCGGCGAGTGAGGCCGCTCACTTCTGGTTTTCATCGATAAAATCAAGAACCGCATCGGCGAACGCAGCGGGCTGGTTGAACATCGGCGTGTGACCGCTGTCCGGAAGCACCACCAGCGCTGCATCCGGCATCCGACTCGCCGCGTCCGTGCCCACCCCCGGCGGCACCACAAAGTCATAGGCGCCCCAGAGAAGAAGCGTCGGAATCTCGATCTCATCCAATCGTGGACTCAGCGCCGTCAGCTCGATCTGGGCCGACAGCGCCTCATTGGTTTGACGCCCCACCGTCGCCGCCGTCGGCCAGGAGATCGGGGATGCCACATAGTAGTCGACCACATCCAACAGCCGGATCTCCGGATCCAGTGAGACCCGATCGATGAGCCGCTCCGCCTCAAAACCCAGGCGGTTGATCTCTGCGCTCTGACCCGCCGATATCTCATCGACGTTCACGCCCTCCGCGAAGCGGACGATGTCCCGCCATTCGTTGCGATTTCGGCCCGCCGCGATCTCCTGCTCGCCCACATCGAGGAACATCGGCACGGCGAGCTGGTTGAGCAGAAACACATCATGGGCACCATCCACCTCGATCCATCGATCGACATCATCCTGTGTATCAGGCTGTAACAAAGCTTGAATGCCCAACATCCCACCCCACGAGTGCCCCATCACGGACAGATGGATGTCTTCGCCGTAACGCAGGTGTAACGACCGGATCACCGCAGCGGTGTCATCCGCGAGCTGCTCCAGGGTCAAATCGGTCTCATCGTAGATGCCGTGAGAGGCCCCCTGGCCGCGCTGATCGGTATACACCATCGCCACCTCGGATTCCATCCGCTCAGACCAGGCGCCGATGTTGTACCACTCGCTGTCTCGGCCCGGGCCGCCGTGGAGCAACAAGATGTATTCACCCGAGTCCGCGTTTCCTTCGACCCGCACCCGTAGATCAGCCCCATCATGACGGAGAAAATACTGATCAGCTGCCGGGCCACACCCCAGGAAGGTGAACACAATCATCCCAAACATCACCAAAACCCTTTTGTTACACCGAGCTCGGTGATCAGGTAGAGGGCGTCATCGGCAAAAGCCGGGGTCTGGAGCAGCGGACCGCCGCGGACAAACCATCGGACGTCGTCGAGCCGCTTGATCCCGCTGCCAAAACCCGCCGTCGCCCAGGGCATCCACCCCCACTGGCCGGCGAAGAGGACCCGGTCGAGGGTGCCATCGTCATCGATCGCATAGGTCGGGCTGGCGAGGAAGGTGCGGCCCCCGCCGAGCCCGGCACGGATCTCAAGGTCCAGGCCACCCACCCGGGCCCCCAGAAACCCTTCCAGGCTGGCGAGGCTCCGCCAGTGGCTGCCCGGCCGCAAGCTGGTCCCAAGCGACGCGCCGACTCCAACATGGGCGCCGGCTTTGTCTCCATCAATCAGCGTGAGCGTCTGTTCCACGCCAATTTTCAGGCCCGGGTTCAGTCCGGTCTCGCCAAACCAGGCCGCGCTCATTCGAGGCGCCGCCATCACCGTCGATGAGAAAAACAGCAATGAACAGAGCACGATTCTCCCGTGGGGACTGCTCGGTATTTTGCCGTCTCCAACCCAGAGCCGCCACCGCGTTGGCCCTTCACCGATGGCTGCGGCAGCGGCAGCCGAGGGTCAGTCCAGGATCAGCTCAACCGGGCAGTGATCAGAGCCCATGATGTCGTTGAGGATGTTGGACGCCTGCACCTGAGGCATCAGATCTTCGCTGACACAGAAGTAATCCAGGCGCCAGCCAACGTTCCGGGCGCGGGCGCCGCCACGGATGCTCCAGAACGAGTAAATGTCCTTCTGATCGGGATGCAGCGCACGGAAGGTGTCGATGAAGCCCTGGTCAAGGATGCGGGTAAACGATTCGCGTTCTTCGTTGGTGAACCCCGCCGTGCGGCGGTTCGACGACGGCCGAGCGATGTCGATCTCCTGATGGGCGACGTTGAGATCCCCACAAAACACCACAGGCTTGCTCTGCTCAAGGTTCTTCAAGTGCGCGACGAAGGCGGGATCCCACTGCTTTACCCGATAGTCCAGCCGCGGCAGACCCCGCCCCGAGTTTGGGGTATAGACCGTCACAAAGTAAAAATCGTCGAACTCAGCCGAGATCACCCGCCCTTCGTCGTCATGTTCCGGATGGCCCAGGCCAAACTGGACGTTCAGCGGCTCGATCCGAGAGAACAGGGCGGTGCCGTGACGGCCAGAAGATTCCGCCGGATAATAGTATTTGTACGGATAGTCAGGGAAATCGAGACCCGCCTTGGCTTCTGTGGTCTTCGTTTCCTGAAGGCCGAGGATGTCCGGATCCATCTTCTGGACCGACTCTACGAAGCCCTTCTTCATCGTCGCCCGCAACCCGTTGACGTTCCA
This sequence comes from Myxococcota bacterium, assembly GCA_038520555.1. Classification (GTDB taxonomy): domain Bacteria; phylum Myxococcota_A; class UBA796; order UBA796; family UBA796; genus JBCBLB01. Next base: position 5,613 of record JBCBLB010000327.1, read on the forward strand.
TGAGATCAGTCGCATCTTGTGCCCCTCTCGTGCGTTTTGACTGGACAAGGGGGCGTAACGTGTCGAAGCGCTCCCGATCCGTGGAAGCTGTCATTCGGACATATTTTGTCCAGACGGTCAGCTGGCCATAGACCGGGAGCGACGCTTACGGGTCATCACGGTCCCCAACTTCTGCTCAAGCGACCGGATCTGGGTTCGCTGACGGCGGCAGAGGTCGGTATACCGTACCAGGGCGGTCTGAGCGATGCGTGCATCATAGAGCTTGCTGTTCAGATCGACCCGCTCACGCTGCAACACCTCAAGCTTCTCCTGAATCCGCGTCATCTCAGCGTGCTGCCGGGTGACTGTGGCGCTCAGTCGCTGACGCTCTATCAACAACCAGCCGCTGACCGTCGTCGCGATCAGGGCGAGGAGGCTGAGCAATACGGCGAAGCTCATGGGAAGTTCCTCTGGCGAAGGAGGTTGGTTGCTATTTCAAATTCACATGTGAACCTTTCATTGTCCACATAATTATTTCATCGTCGTTTCAAAACGAAACTTGAGCATCAACCTTTCAGGAGAGCAGAAATCGATACCGTGACGCCACCGGTTTATACGTGCTCAACGATATTCTCTCAAACTTTCCCTTCAGCGGAAGCGCCACATCCAGCGCGATGTTCACCGCTCCCCCCCGCTCGTCTGGTCTCAAGTTCATCGTCAGGGTGCAATGCGGGACCCACCTTCCCACAAAATACAGGGGAGAAGGCTCTTTCGCATGGCGTCGAAACATCTTGCTGAACGCGGTATGGGTTTTCAGGAGAGCTGCGTCCATCACCGGACCCAGAAACAACACATCCCCTGGAAACAAGCCCACCATCGAAAGCGTCATCTCGAATGGCAGATGCGCCTCGGCGAACGTCTCCAGCAGCGGGCGGAAGGTCTTCTCATCCAGATCCTCACACAGCCCAAGGCTTACATGGGGGTGAAAGCCCAGCGCCCCCATATCATCCCCAAGCTTCGCCTCTGCCAACGCGTCCCAGACCGCCTGAATCTGCGCTTCGGTCTCCGGGTCGAAGTACATCTCCACCGAGTAGCCCATGGCCCTACTCCTGCTGGTTCTCGTCCGGTGGAGCGGCAGGCTGCAGATCTTCCAGGACCCGCTGGACCCGAAGCTCCGTGCGCTCGATCCGCTCCCGACAGGTCCGAATCAGCGACGCAGCACGCTCGACCTTCTCGCTCAACTCATCCAGATCGACCTCTTCACGCTCGATCCCCTCCAGGATCTCGCGCAGCTCATGGAGCGCATCGCGGTATCGCATCTCGCCCGCATCGGGCCGGTGTGACTCACTCATCGTTCTCTCCGGCAGGGTCCGCGGCTGGCGTCACAGACACGGATCCACGCTGTAATCTCACCTGAAGGACTTCGCCGCTCTCCACCGCAGTCGCATCCCGCACCAGGGTGCCATCCCCTGCCCTCACCGTGGCAAACCCGCGAGCGAAGATCGCCTCTGGATCCGCTGCCCGGCGCCGGGCCTCCAGGACAGCCAGCCCGTCCCTCGCCCGCTCCAGCCGCCGCGACACCGCGCGGGAGAGCCGGTCGGTCTGATCCATGAGCCGCGCCTTCTCCGTCTGCAGGGCCCGCAACCGGCGCTGAGGACTCAGCGCGCCCTCCAGATAGGCGATCTCTCGCGCCTCTCTGCGGGCCCTGCGGCGCCACCGGATCGGCAGCTCACCGGCAATTCCATCGAGCTGCTGCTTCTCTCGGCGGAGGCGACCTGACAGGCTGCGGACGATGTCCAGCCGTACGTCCTCTACCGAACGACGGGTCGTCCCCAGGCGATGGCCCGCCTCACGGGCGAAGGCGCGGACCAGGGCGTCGAAGGTCTGTCGGTGGGCATGGACCTCGCGAGCGGCTATCTGGCCGATCTGCCCTTCGATCTCTTCGACCTCACGGCGGAAGGCGCCGACCATCTCCGACAGAGCCGCCCCCACCGCCGTCGGGGTCTTGTACGAGCGGGCCACATCGTCCAGCAGCGCATGGTCGCGTTGGTGGCCGATGCCGACCAGGACTGGTAGCGGGTGAAGACAGACCGCTCTTCCGATCGACAACCGATCGAAGCCGGCCAGATCGGTCCGGCTGCCCCCGCCCCGGATAATCACGGTGGCGTCATAGTCCCGATGGCGGAGGGCGACCTGGCCGAGCGCAGCCAGCACCGTCGGCGCCAGCCGATCGCCCTGGACGCGCACGTCGTAGAGGTCGACCTGGAAGCCGAAGCCGGACCGGCGCAGCTCGTCGATGAAGTCATGAGCAGCTTCGCTCTGTGCAGAGGTCAACAACGCCAGCCGGAGGGGCACCGGGCTCAGCGCGCGGTCGATGTTCTTCTCAGAGATCCCCTCCTCATCGAGCACGCGTAGCGCTGCCTCTCGCTCAGCGTTGAGCAGGATGATGGTATAAAACGGATCGATGTCGACGACCTGCAGCCGCGTCATCCCGCTACGGGCCCAGAACTCGGGCCGCACTTCGAGGCGAACCACCAGACCGTTCTGCCACTGAAGGGGCGGCTTCATCTCCGAGAGCACGCGCCGGAAGTTCCGAAACACGTCCTCCCGAACAAACGCTGGGCTCACCGCGCGGGGCTCGGCTTCCTCCTCTCGTCGCTCGATGAGCGAGAAGAACCCCCGATCCTTCCAGTCGCTCACCTCGCCGATGATCCAGATCCGTTCGGGAAAGGTCTGGCGGAGGGACTCCCGGATGGCGCGGTTGAGGGTCACGGGGGTCAGGCTGTCTCGACGGGTGGCGCGACGGAGTTGGCGCATCCGGGCGTTGTGACCGCCGCGGGCAGCGAGCTTGCGCACCTCATCGTCGACGACGAACTCCCTGTCGTGGACGATGTCCATCACCTCAGCGGCGTGGCGGGCGGCGACCAGCCAGCGGCGGCCCTTCGGATCCCACTGCTTGCCCGGAAGCTCTTTGATCGCATCGATCAGCTCGTCGTTATACTCGAACCGGACCGCGAGGCGGCCGTCGGATTCCAGCAAGCGAACCGTCCGACGGGGCCGGCGGCGTTTATGGGGGCGTCGTTCCGACATCCCCTCTGTATTAGCGCCTGCCGCCCAGCGGCTCACCCAGAATCCAAAACACCCGAATTCAAAACACCCGAATTCAAAACACCCGAATTCGAAACACCCGAATTCGAAACACCGGAAGAGGCCGAGGCCGAAGCGGATGAAGCACACCGACTGTGGCCTGCGGTGGAAATCTGGACTAATACACTGCCCTGAAGTCTGAGGAGGCAGGCGGGTGTCGTCGTTATCCTGGCAGCGAAGGGCGTTCTGGCGGTTCTGCTGGTTCATTTACATGTTCACGTTCTGGCCGCTGTTCCGCACTCGCTACATCGGGCGTGAGAACATCCCCAGCGAAGGGCCGCTGCTGCTCTTGTCCAACCACACCTCGCTGATGGATCCACCGCACGTCGCCTGGGGCTGCTGGCGCATCGTCCATTTTATGGCCACCGAGCAGCTGTTTCGGGCAGGCGGCTTCGTGCGCTGGCTGGTCACCAACCTCAACGCCTTCCCCAAAGCCAAAGGGGTCCGGGACCGGCGGGCGATGATGGCGCTGGTCCGGCGCTACAGGGGCGGCGACATCGTCAACATGTACCCTGAGGGCGAGCGCACATGGTCCGGCCGGCTGCTGCCCATCGTCCCGAACACCCCGAAGATGCTGAAGCGGCTGAAGGCCCGGGTCGTCTACGCCCGCATCAAGACCGGACACCTCATTCAGCCGCGCTGGGCGGTCTACCCGCGATGGGTGCCGGTCGAGGTCGAGTACTCCCCGGTGTTCGTCTACGACGATCCCGATCGGAGCGAAGAAGACATCCTCAAAGAGATGGAAGCGCAGCTTCGCATCGAGCCGGAGACCATCAACGCCGGGCTGCTGAGCTTCGGGTTTCGGATGGCCCACGGCCTGCCCAACTACCTGTGGGCCTGCCCCGAGTGCTTCAGCATCGACGCCCTGAAGGTCGCTCACGACGATCACAACGCGATCTTATGCAGCGGCTGTGGCTGCCGCTGGCAGATCGATGTCTCCCAGCGGATGCTCAGCCAGACCCCCGGCGTCGAAGACCTGCGCGTCGTCACCGCCCATGACCGGATCGTCGCGCACTTCGGCACGCCTCCGGTCCAGAACCGCGAAGAATTCGAACAGACCGGGGTGGTCCTCAGCTGCCTGCATATGCGCGTCGGGCGCATCCACTTCGGGGTCAAAGAGCCCGAAGCCATCGCCACCGGCCAGGCGCTGCTCACCGCCGAACGCATCGGCGTCTACGATGAAACCGGTGAAGCTCTGTGGGAGCGCGAGCTGACCGACCTCAAGGCGGTCCTCTCCCAGCTCGGCGGGGTCTTCCACGTCCGCACCAAAGACGAGACCTTCCAGCTCGACCCGGAGGGCCAGAGCCCGGTCAAGTGGTTCTCCTTCACCAAGCAGCACTGGAAGGCCACCCAGCCCGACGGGTAACCGCTCCGCCGTTGTTTCCGTTCAACCTTCTCCACGATGCAGTGGGGCTGACCGGGCTGTCGCCCTGGAGGACGCCGTCGGGGATACGGAGCCGGAGATTGAGCGGGCCCCGGGAAAAAAAACTAAGCCGCGACAGAGAAGAAACGCCGGATAAATCATCACATATTTCAACGGCCAAGAGGTTGTGATGCGACAGGAAGATGAGGTTGAAGATCCGAGCGAGGACGATGAGGTCCTGGATATCGCGCCCAAAGACGCGTTTAACGAGGAGCTGCTCCGGCTGACCCATCCGGCCGACTGGTCCAACCCGACGCCGCAGGGGCGCTACAACCTGGTCGTGATCGGGGGGGGCACCGCGGGCCTCATCGCGGCGCTCGGCGGGGCGGGGCTCGGCGGGCGCGTCGCCCTCATCGAAAAAGCGCTGATGGGCGGCGACTGTCTGAACTGGGGCTGTGTGCCCTCCAAAGCCCTCATGAGGGCTTTGGAGGGCACACAGCCCCAGTTCAGACAGTC
>JBCBLB010000947.1:0-2633 GCA_038520555.1 Myxococcota bacterium
CCTGAACACCTGTCATCTCCGCACCTCCATGACGGGACCCAAAGTCCTGATATATCGGTCACCATCAACATATGCGGTCGAGGCCGGATCGGGAAACCACATCAACGATGCTTCGCCGCCTTGCCCAGCCGCCGGTCCGTGGGCATCGGGGCATCTCACAACCGAGCCGGGCGTCCCTGGGACAAGTTGGGACATCTGCTGCGGACCACACCGGCGAGGATGCGGCCTGTGATAGAGGGTCCTCCCAACCCTACGGAGATCCCATGACCGTTGAGATCAAGTGGTACTACCACCGCAAGTCGTGAAAGAGCTGCGCACGCGCCCAGGAGTTCCTGGAATCCACCGACGTTCGCCAGCCTGAGTTTGTCATCGCCAACAAAGTGAAGTTTCACCGAGACGAAGCGCTCGCCCTTGCCCGCGCGTCCCGCCACGTCTGGGTGGCCAACCGCAAGAAGCTCCTGAAGTTCGACCTCTCTATGGGGACGACCGACGACGAGCTCGCCAAGGCCATCCTCGGCCGCAGCGGCACCCTCCGCGCCCCCGCCATCCGCACCGGCGACACCTTCATCGTTGGCTTCCACTCAGAAGGATACGCCGAGCTGTTTGGCGATTGACCACACCCCAGCGGCGGATGGGTGCCCATCCGCCGCCTCACCCATCCAGGCAGGTCGCCTCGATCTTGCGGATGTCGTCGATGTGGTACCGGATCGAGGCGAGCCGCTCCAAACCAAACCCAGCGCCGAAGGTGGTCACCTGTGCCGGGTCATGCCCCAACGCCGCGGTGATCTCATCGCGGAAGACGCCCCAGGCGCAGACCTCCAGCCACCTCCCCTCATGAAGGACCCAGACTTCCCAGGCTGCGGCAGTGTACGGCGTGAAGTTGTGCGGCTCGATCCGGATGGAAGCCCCTCCGCTGATCTGCTCGATGAGCGGCCCCATCCAGGACATGATCGCCCAGGGGTTCGGATCGGCGCGGACGGTGATCACATCCGCCTGATGGAACGCCTGAAGATGCATGGCATCGACCTTGTCCGGCCGATACACCCGCCCTCCGGCGATGACCGCCTGTGGGCGCTGCCCGGCGAGGTGGATGAGCAGCGGCGCGGTCAGGTCGCCGCGAATGATCTGCCCCGACTGTTCCCCCGCGAAGCTTGGATAGGGGGTCGCATGCCGAGCCTCGACGCCCAGGATTTCGCCCAGGCGAGCCAGATCGACCCGCTCCGGAGGCTCGACCACCTCATGCGCTGGCAACGCGGCGCGCAGCATCGACCAGATGGCGCCCACCGGGTTCTCCGGCAAGTCGGTGAGCACCGGGCGGGCCAACAACGCGATCACATGTTCAGGCAGCGACAGGGGGGTCATCTTCTGGATCTCCTCTCGAAGGCGTGTGCGGATCCTCTCAAGACGCTTGCGAACCGTGGCTTCCTTCAGGCCCGACTGCAGAGCGATTCGCGCAGCAGACCAGCGACCGATGTAAAACCGCTCGAACATCCGACGCTCGGTGGCTGGCAGCTGAACGATCGCCGCCTCCAGCGCACGCCACCGCGGCTCCTCACCAGAGACGACGAGCCCGGTGGCGACATGCTGCGGCAGTGGCTGCGCCCGCCGATTGGCCCGGCGGATGCGATCGAGCGCCGTCCGTCGAACGATTCTGAGCAGCCACGCCTCGAAGGTCCGCGCCGCACGGAGCGTGCCGAGCCGTTGATAGGCCGTGAGGTACGCGTCCTGCAACACATCGTCGACACCCACGGGATCGTGAAGGATCGCCAGCGCAGCGGACGCCGCCTGTGGGCGGGTCAGACGAACGAGCGCGTCATATGCAGACCCGTCTCCCCGCTGAACCGCACCCACCAACGACGCCACCCGCTCATGCCGCATCTCATCCTCCCTCGCGTCTCATGGGGAAGACGCAGTGGATGACCGATCGTGACATCATGTGGCCAGAATTTGTGCCAGTTACCAGGACTCCAATGACGCCACAGATGATCGCACAACGGTATCGAGAAGAAGAGTGGCCGGACGATCCCGCGCTCAACGACTTCCTTACACAGGCGGTGGAAGACGGCGACGCCGCCACCCTCGCAGCGCTTCGCGAAGCGCTGGTGGGGATCGACACCAAAGCGGCGGTTTGCTATGGGGATTTCGTGGTGGAAGCCATCGCGCTCATCCCCGGCGCGATCCGGACGCTGGTGCAGGCGACACCCGATGAATACTTCGCGCCCCGTCATGCAAGGACGCACCCCGACGCCCCCGCCCGCCGGCTGGGCGCGCGGCTCAGCCATGGCCAGCCCTTCGGAATGCTCGGAGATGCCCTGTTCCTCGCTGAGGCAGGCCCACGCTGGCAGAGCGTCCTGGCCTGTTGGATCCAGGACGACGTGGCCCGTGGCAAAGACCTCACCTCGGTGCCCGGCCTCGCAGCGGTCTGGGCGACCCTCGATCATCCCCTCACCCGACTGCCGCTCCGCCCCTTCCCACTCGAAGCAATCAGCACAACGCGACCGCAGCGGTTTTCTGCCACGAGCGCCGGGGGATGGGGCGGGCCGTCGCTGTGGATCGCCAACGCGCCGACCCTGCCGGATGGCGGGGCGCCACCCACCGCGACCCCGTTTCGGCTCTCTCCAGCGATGTACAAC
>JBCBLB010000348.1:0-10231 GCA_038520555.1 Myxococcota bacterium
ATCTCGGCGTGAGCTTCGCTTTCGACGCCGAAACGGAGCCCGCTGTCGTCAAAGAAGCCCGCGATCTGTGTCGGGCCACCTGCGGCTTCGCCAGCCGGTACAAGTGCGTGGGTGAGCTCTTCGTCTTCGCCCAGTCCTGGGCCAACAACCGCCGGCTGAAGCTCGGCGCGCGCCGCTCCATCGGCCACGCCTGCTTCCCCCGCGAGGGGCTCGCCGCCGCAGCGTGGCCGCGGGCCGCCCGCATGTCCATCCATCTCCGCAGGAACCAGATCCAATGGTTCAACCCCCGGCGGATGGCGGGCATCTACGCTGTCAATCCCCCGATCATTGTCGGTGACCGCGTCGCTGCGTTCGAGGAGATGGTCTTCATCAACGGCGACAGCCGGCTGGTCATTGGACGGGACAGCTTCGACGAGATCGGGACACTATAGGTCTGTACGAGACAACCCGTCGATGATCACCCGGTGCAGATCCGGGTCCGCCACCTGTTCGATCTCCAGGTGGTACAGCAGATAATCTTCACCCTGCGCCAGCGCCCGGACCCGGGCCGTCACTTCCTCGGGGGGGGTCTGTGGGATGCCCAGCCGAAGCACCAGCGCGCCGCTCTCAACGAAGACCATCTTAAACGCCAGCGGGACGACGAACGACACCCCGGTCAGGGTCACGTCCACCAACCGGGACGGCGAGCGAAGCAGGGAGATCGGCGGGCCGCTGGGCGGAAGAACCTCCACAAACCGGCCTTCTGCGGCGGCGCCTGCGGCGCCGGCCTGCCATCGATCGATGAATCCGACCAACAACCCGTCCTGGGTTCGATCTGGGACCGGCACCCCGCGGCGGATCACGCTGGCTTCAAAGGTATAGGGCTGGCCATCCATCGAGAACCACACCCGGACGTCTTCGCCGCCGACGAAGCGACGCTCCGGGACCGTGACGACCACCCCACCCCGCTCGGTCCGGACGAACTGGCCGCGGGTGCAGTCCCCGGAGCGAGATAGGATCTCACAAGACGTCCGGAGGCTGGCGGCGTCCTGCAAGATGCGGCGGGGATCACTGCTCATCGTCGCACTCATATCCCCTTCCCCTCACCCCGTCAGTCCACCACAACCATTAAGATACTCCGAAAAGTTGGATGCCCCCCAGACGCGGAGAACCCGTTGAAGATCGTCCACCTCACCGACCTGCACATCCAGACCGCGCCCAGGCTCCATGAGCTGTTCGGAAAACGCCTGATCGGATCGGCCAACCTGTATCTGTTGGGCCGAAAGCAAAAGTTCAACCTCACGGTCCAGCAAGCTGCGATCGACGCCACCCTCAAAGAAGATCCCGATATCGTCGTCATTACCGGGGACCTCACCGCTCAGGCCCTTGATGCCGAATTCCAGCTCGCCCGGGACCTGCTCGACCCAATCCTCGACGGATACCCCACCGTCCTCATCCCCGGAAACCACGATACCTATGTCCGAGAGCCCGTCCCCGGACAGCGAATGCGCGCGTTTTTCGCCGATTGGATGGGAGAAGGCATGCCGTACCTGCACCAGTTCGATGAGGTCGGCTTCTTAACCGTAGAGACCTGCCGCGCCCATCCGCTCTCCAGTGGCTATACCCCACCAACACAGCTGGCACAGGCCCGCGCGCTACTCGACGCTGCAGACGCCACGTTCATCTTCCTGTGTCTGCATTACCCGCTGCGTGGGCGACGGGGAGAACCCTACGGACCCGCAACCCGGGCCCTCAGCAACGCCCGACAGGTGGAAGACGAGCTCCTCATGAAGACCGCTCGGATCAACGCGATCCTTCATGGGCACGAACACCATGGGTATCGGGTCGATCTCCACACCCTGGGTGGACCGCGTCCCAACCTCAACCCCGGCGCGACCGGCTACACCTATCTGCCAGACCTGAACCGGACCGCTCACCTCAACGTCTATACCATCGAAGGAGACGCCCTCACTGAAGTGCGCAGGCTACGATACTCAGGCGAACGTTTTGAGGAAGAACCCGGCGGTGCATACGCGACCGGTCGATAACCTGCGTTCTTCTTGAACGACCATTCAAGAAAAATGCAGGTTGGCGAACGTGAAAAATGGACGCCCCGAAGGATGGACGCCCCAAGGGATGGACACCCCAAAGGATAGAACGTCCCACGAGCGGGGGCTAATTGCCAGCCTGGTAGATGCTTGCCCGACGAAGTGCGTCCTCACCGAGCCTGTCCACAAACATCTGGGTCGCCTGGACAATGTTCGACGCCCGCACGACCATCGGATGTTCTTTGCCATCCAACCGAATGCGCCAACCAATCTGAGAGGCGTCCGATGCTGGTGGCGGTGAGACCTTGCGTCGCGTTCGCGTTCGCGGCTTGGGGGCCGGCTTCGCGGAGACTTTCGGCGTCGGCTTCGCCACCTTCGGCGCAGGCTTCACCGCGGGTTTCACCCTGGGCTTCACCGAAGATCTGGCTGTGGGCCTCACAACTCTGGATGTCTTCTTCGATGGCGTCTTCTTTACAGGTTCAGCCGCGATCGACGCACGAGACGGCTCAGGAGTTGGCTCAGGAGTTGGCGGCGGGGGTGCAACGAAGGCAGCCTTTTTGACAACCGGTGGTGCCGCCGAAGCGGGTGTATCAGCGGGCTCAGGGGGCGGGATCAGTTCTGACGGATCGATGGCAGAGACGTCGATCTCACGCACTTCGCCGTGGGGAGAAGCCACCTTCCGTTGTCTGCGTGGTTTTGGTGGTTCCGGCTCCGCGACCGCTTCCATCTCCGGGCGGATCGGATCTGGGCGGACGATGCGCTTCCGGCCCCGACGGCGATCCGGAGTGGTCGGATCTTCTTCCGCCCGGGGGTTGGGCAGGGTCGACAGGACGTCGGGATTCGCGAGCTTCGGGCGCGCGACCACCCGGCGGCGGCGGGTCTGGCGAGCCGGCTCAGCCGGACGCGACGGCGCCGGACGACGAAGCACTTCGACGCTTTCCGGACGGCGCACCCGCCGGCGGGTGCGGGTCACCGCCCGCTTCTGCGTCGACCGGGCGCGCGGCTTCGGCCGGGGAGACGGCGCGGGCCCCTCATCAAACCGATCATCCGCAGACAGCGGCAAATCATCCACAATGGGCGGAAGATCATCCACAATGGGCGGAAGATCATCTGCGATCGGCGGCACTTCGTCCGCGATCGGCGGAAGGTCACCTGTAGAATCCACGTCTGCCCGTGATTCTGGCGGCAGGGCGGATTTGGGTGCGGGTTTGGGTGTGTGCGGAGAATACGGATCGATGTCCAGTCGACGCCGTTCACCCTGCACCGCTTCCACGGTCACGCCGGCTTCTGCGGCGATGACTTTGTCCGGCTCCAGGCCCAACCGCGCACGGTAGGGTGCCAGCGACGGGACCCCATCTTCGATATCGACCCCATTGACCCGAATCCCTGCGCGTGCAAGGTTTCGACGCAGTCGACGGGGCCGTGTATGGAAACGACGGGCGATCTCGCGCAATGGGACACCATCATGGTGCTGACGGACCACCTCTGGCCACCAGAGCTGCTCGATCAGCGCACGGCTGGTCCCGCTGCGCGTAAGTTCCAGAACCACACTCTCTTCGTCAAGATCGTATTCAACGATGAGATGGTTGAGTGGCTCCTCCTGGAGTCGGGTGACAAACGGCACCCACCAGTCGGCGTCACGCAATGACATACCTCTCCCGGGTTTCGCCGAACCCACAAATGACGGTTGCGATTCTGTACCGCGTTCACGCTGATTCTGCAATCAAAAACCCCGATGTAGACCGCTTCAGATTCACTTCTTCAGATGATAATGCAGATACAGTTCATCTCCTACCCGCCGCAACCCGCTCAACGCAAGACGTCGGATCGTCTCCGGCTCGAACCCTTCCCCATCCGCCAACGTCGGCGCAGAGGCGCCCCCGACGATCACTGGCGCCAGGGTCAGATAGATCTCATCCAGCCTGTCGGCGGCGATCGCCCGAAAGATGAAGTCGCCGCCGCCTTCGATCAACGTCGAGGTACACCCGCGTTGTTGGAGCACATCCAGCGCCCAGGCCACCGTCGGCTCCGCGGTGGTCACCACCTCTGCCCCGAAGCGCTCCTCGTGGGCCAGAACGTCCAGCGTCGGCGGGCCGAGCACGAGCAGTTTCACCCGCGGATCAGGGAACCGCCTGTCTTCCGCCTGTAAAATCCCTGTGCGGCTCAGGACCGCGTTCACCACAGGTTTGCTGCGATGTTTGGGCACATCAAGATGCTCAGGCTTCTCGATGAGGGGATAAGGCCAGTTTCGGAAGGTCTTTCCCCCAACCAGCACCGCGTCTGCTTCTGCGCGGATCACGCTCATCATCCGCCGATCCTCATCGGAACCAATGGCCACATGATCATGGCGATAGGTGCCGATCTTTCCGTCGGTGCTCATCGCTGTGTTGGAGAACACACGCATGGCTCAGTCCTCCGCGGTGGCCGACGAGAAATCCGCCGCGTCCCGCCAACATTCAACCGCGACGCCCCGAACATTGGGCATATCAAAGGGGGTCTTCCGAACCTTCACCCGGACCCGATCCACAGGAAACCTGGTACAAATCAGCTCTGCGACGGCTTCGGCGATCGCTTCGATAAGCTTCCAGCTGCGCGAGGCGATCAGCGCACCGATGGCCCGGTTGACTTCATAATAGTCCACGAGGTTCTCGACGGCGTCTCGTCGTGCTGCGTCCCGCCATCGGGTGTGGGCCTCGAAGTCGATCTCAAGCTTTTGTTGAATATGAAGCTCGTATTCATGAAATCCGATGGCGCAGGGATACGAAAACCCCTCTCCATAAACGATATCTTGCAACAGAACCTCCTTCCTTCGGGGGCTTCAGCCGACCGCATCGATGTGCCCGGTCGTCGGGAGTCGGATAAGTCGGCGGGGTACACTGTGGGCTAACGTCGATTTGAGTATAGGAGCGGAGATGGCCACCAAACGCATCGGAATCTTGACCGGCGGCGGCGACGCGCCGGGCCTCAACGCGGTGATCCGCGCCTTCGTGAAGTCCGCCGCCGGGGTAGAAGGGTGGGAGATCATCGGCATCGAAGACAGCTTCGACGGCCTGTTGGAGGTGCCCCACCGCCTCCGCCCGCTGACGCCGAAGTCGTGTCAGGGCCTGCTGCACCGCGGGGGCACCATGTTGGGCACGACCAACCGGGGCAACCCCTTCTCCTACCCCGGCGCACAGGACACCGTCGACAGAAGCGGCGAGCTCGCCGATCGGATCCGCGCGCAGGGCTTCGACGGCCTAGTCGTCATCGGCGGAGACGGCACCCAGGAGATCGGCTACCACATGATGAAGCGGCACAACATCCCGGTCATCGGCGTGCCCAAGACCATCGACAACGACCTCGCCTGCACCGACTACACCTTCGGGTTCTGGTCCGCGGTCGACGTGGCGACCGAAGCCCTCGACCGGCTCCACACCACCGCCGAGAGCCACGACCGGGTGATGCTGCTTGAGGTGATGGGGCGGACCGCCGGCTGGATCGCCCTGTATGCCGGCGTTGCTGGCGGCGCCGACGCCATCGCCATCCCCGAGATCCCCTACGACCCCGACCGATTCGTCGCCAAGATCCAGCAGCGGCGCGCCCGGGGACGGCACTTCACCCTGATCGTCGTCGCCGAAGGGGCGAAACCCGCCGAAGGAAGCGCCTTGCCGATCGAAGTCAGCCACGGCCAGGGCTCCATCAAGGCCGGCGGCGCCGCTCAGACCCTCGCCCAGCTCATCGCCGACCGCGACCCCGCCGAGAGCCGCGTCACCGTCCTCGGACACCTTCAACGGGGCGGAAGCCCCGTCCCCTTCGACCGCGTCCTGGCCACCCGCTTCGGCGTCAAGGCCGTCGAATTGGTCAAGGCGGACCTGTGGGGCAACCTCGTCCGGCTGGAGAACGACCGCATCACCCATGTCCCCCTGGAAGACGCCGTCGGATCGCCCCGGCATGTCGACCCGAACCATCCGCTGATCGCCACCGCGCGCGCCGTGGGCATCGAAATGGGCGCACCAGCGTAAGCGGGCGCGGACAAACTTCCACCCTGTGATGTTCAGCCGTTTTGATGTTCAGCCGTTGTCACCAAACAGTAAGCCCGCGTAGCGAACCAGCTCACGACCAAGCGACGTCAGCTCGCCCTCCAGCCCGTCACGAATGACACGTCCGTCCGCATCGAACGCCTGCTCGGCCCGCGGGATGGAGACCTGTTGGGGAAGCACCCACGCCTGCGTCCACCGGAACACGTGCCGCAGATGGCTCAAGGTGTTCATCGAACCGGCATCTTCGCTGGCTGTGGCCAGAAGACCGATGACTTTGCCCCGCATCAGATCCCCAGGCCCAAGCAGGTCAAAGGCGTTCTTCAGCGCCCCTGTGAAGCTGCCATGGTACTCCGGTGAGCCGATGATCAGCGCGTCCGCCTCCAACAACCGTTCCCGAAGCCGCTGCGCGTCCCCGCCATAGGTCGTCGGATCGGCGCGGCCGTCGCAGAACGGCAGCTCAAAGTCGCGAAGCGACAGCGCCACCACCGATGCGCCCGCAGCGTTCGCGCTCGCCAGGGCCCGGTCCAGGGCAAAGCTGGTCGTCGACCGCTCCCGCAGGCTGCCACACACTGAGTAGACCTTCATCCCACCCTCTCCCTGAAGTCCCGTCGCGACCGTCTGCCATAAAGACGACCGCCAGGGCGGCTGGATAACCCCCTGGCGGCCCCATCACACGTCGATGTTCGTGCCCGCGATCAGTCCGCCTGGACCAGATCGGGAACGACCGCCTCTTCCGTGTCCAGCATCGCACGGGGGTTGCCGCTGCCACAGGTCACCGTCACCGTCATGGGCACCCACAGCCCAACAGTGATGTAGTTCGCCAGAATGCCCAGGCCCGCCACCTGGCTCTTGACCCGAATCGGCGGGTTCCCGCCACACATCGCGCCTGCGTTCACTGCGCCCGGGCTGACGAGCCCATAGATGAACGTGTGCTGTAGCGTCTTGAACGTCGCCCCCTGCCCCGCGGCCGCCGCGGGAGCAAAGTTGATCTTCGTGGTGTAGCAGCCGGTCAGCAAGACCAGCGCAAGGATCATCAGCTTCTTCATGGTCGCATCTCCTCTTTGGTGGATGAGCAGAATTGGAGAACTGCTCGCCCTTGTCAACACGACCCTGCCCCAGCCCTTCCACATCTCGTTCACGATCTCCTGACATCCGGGCAGAGGACTGAAAAAAGTACAACCAAAGCCTAAACGCGGATGATTCGGAGCAGGTGCGGCGAGGCCATCGGCGGATACAGTGTACGGGTGCGTACCCCTCCCTCCGGGATCCAGCGAAACGTGAGCATGGACGATGTCCAGCTCATCCTCGATGTGAAGCGTTTCAAGGATCAATCCATCGCGTTCCGAGAGCAGCTCCCATGGGTCGTCGGTTTTTTGGGGCTCGTTTTGATCTTGACCCTGATTTTGGGCTCGTGGGTGATGGGGCCCGGCCTGCTGTTGATGCTTGCGTTACTGTATGGGATGGACCAGGTAAACCGGGAACCTATCCAGATTCGGCAGCGCGTCCATGTGCGGCATCATCAGCTCACCTTGACGACCGAAGCCGATGAGATCGTCTTCCCGCTGGAGTCCGTCGCGGAAGTCCGCGTCGCAAGCGGCGGTCTGGACGTGATCACCCGCATCCGAACGGTGACGGTTTTCTCTGATCTGAGCCCGGAGCAGGCGACCTGGGTGGCGGACTATCTGATGGACATCGCCAACCGCCGCCGGGACGCCGTGCTCCGGGCCGGGCAGGATCCGGACGCCGCGGCCCATCCTCCGACCGCGCTTGAGGAGATCCGGAAGGATCGGTGAGGGCTACCAGTCGTCGATGCGGACCGAGATGGGCCGGATGGGTTCTCGCTGCTGACCCACCGTGATGGCGATGTGATCGGCATGATGCGCCTGAAGGGTGCGGGCAGCGGCGGTGTAGGCCTTCTGGGGCTGGTTGTTCTTCTCAGAGAGGTGCGCCAGGACGATGTGCTGCAGCCGAGAGTCGGGGAGCGCATCGCTGAGCAGCTGCGAGGCCTGGGCGTTGGAGAGGTGGCCGTGGCTGCCCCGCACCCGCTGCTTGAGCGGCCAGGGGTACGGCCCGCCCAACAGCATCTCAAGGTCATGGTTGAACTCCAGGACCGCGACCGACAATGATCTGAGCTTGCGAGCGACGAGGTGGGTGGGCTTGCCCAGATCGGTGACAACGCCGGCCCAGACGCCACCAGAGCGGACCCGGTAGCCGACCGGATCGCAGGTATCGTGCGGAACCGGGAACGGATCGATGGTCAGATGGCCGATCTGGAATGGTTCGCCAGCGTGTACATACTCGATGGCAGAGGGCACGACCTTAGAGAACAACCGGCTTCGGGTGCCCCGGGTCATATAGAAGGGGACAGGCTGTCCGGTGGTCTTTTTGAGCTTGTTGCAGAGGATCCGTGCGGCCCCGACATGGTCGGAGTGCTCGTGGGTGATGAGCACCCCGTTGATGGGGGCGCCGGCCAGGCCGGCTTTATCGAGGCGGGCGAGGATCTGTTTGGTGGAGATGCCGCAGTCGATGAGCACCCCGGCGTGGGAGTCGCCGATGTAGGTGCAGTTGCCTTTCGATCCCGAGCCGAGCGTGACGACGGTGAGATCGCGAGAGAAGAGGGAGAGCAAGGGCGGGCTCCGCAGGCGGAGAGTGGAGGAAGGACGCGCGCCTGATACTCTAACCCTGGACGCTCGTGGATGGGCCTTGTCCATTCACGGGGAATACACGGTCCCCCGAAGTGCTCTCACACACCGGGCGAGCCTTTCGACGACCACGAACCATGGAGTCACGGTGCTGGGGCTGTTGGCGATGACCCTCGCGGCCTTCTGTGCGCCACCGCTGATCCTGGCGGGCGACGTCGGCGGCGCAGGGACCCGGGCGTGGCTCAAAGAAGGCGATCTGCTGGTGGGAACCCCAGACGCCCCCGGACGCCCCGGCGTCCGCCCCCTCGTCAGCGAAGCCGCGCTGGTCCTGCCCGACGACCTCACCGGCTGGACGCCGCTCGGCGAAGCCTGCGCGGAAGATCCAGCAGCCACCGCCAAGATCGACGACACCGACGTCACCGCCGCCGTCTCTGTCGATCCCACCGGCAAACAGATCGTCCGCCTCCAGGCCGGTGAGCTGATCCTCGCAGAGCGCGTGCTCGCCCGACCCGCGACCATCTGCCAGATCGTCATCGCGCAGGCCGACACCCTGCCCGGCCCCGAGCTGCTCATCCTCTGGCGGTTGGGCGACAACGCCGACGACCTGCGCGGCGTGACCGTCTTCCGGATCCCGGAGACCGCTCGCTACTGAGAAAGGGTCGCGTTATCCAAGGGACTATGCTGACCCTCACACTCACGATCCTCCTGTCTGGTCTGGCCTCCGCTCAAGAAGCAGACGCCCCTCCCACCAAAGACGCTGCTGAAGGCGCTGCTGAAGCGGTCGGCCTGCCCGCTTATGTCTGGACCGCACGCGCCGTTGACCTCGTCCGCTGGCAAGGCACCGACGGGAACAGCGCCACGGTCGACGCCGGCAAGCGGGTCGAAGTCCTCCTCGAAGACGCCGACACCGGCCTCGTTCGCGTTCGGAACGGCACCGAGTTCGGGTGGGTGCCCCGCGACGCCCTCTCCATCGAAGAGCCCGCGCAGTAGCCCCCGCCGTGCCCCTCCGGTTCTCGGATGCGCCGCTGACGACGATCGTCGCGACGCTCGAAGAACACCTCCGGCGCGCACCTCCCGGGGCCATCCTCGCGTTCGAAGCCCTCGACCCTGACCGCAGCCCATCTCTGTATTCCGGAGAGAAGACGAAGGACGGGATCTATCGCTCCTGGCAAGCATGGATGACCCTCGCGGAAGGCCTCGGATGCGCCCTGTGCACCCCACACCCCAGCGACGACGGCTTCGTCACCGTTCGCTTCCGCGTCCTCGACGAGGAGCAGTCCTGGCACGCCGCCGCGAGGCCCTCTGGCGATCCTGAAAAATACGGCGCGGACACCGAGTATGCCCGGATCCATCGCGCCGAAGAGCCCGACTTCCTCCTCACGCTCCGACACGCGGTTCGATGGATCAAGCCCAACGCAGGCGCACAGATCCTCTGCATCGGGGTCAACCAGGGCGATGAGCTGGCCATCCTCCAGACCACGATGGAACCCACAAGGGCCCGATTCGTCGGTATCGATCACAGCCGATCCGCCATCGCGACCGC
>JBCBLB010000389.1:0-9376 GCA_038520555.1 Myxococcota bacterium
CGCCGTCTACCAGCGGCTCATCGTTGGGGACACCGTGAACCACCACATCGTTCACAGACGCACAGATGGTCCCCGGAAACGGCGGCATGCCCGCGGGGGCATAGTTCAAAAACGAAGGATGTGCGCCCATGCCCTGGATAAGATCCAGGGCCATCCGGTCCAGATCGCGGGTGGTGACCCCAGCCGAGATGGCATCACGAAGCATCGCGCCAACCTCTGCCAGGCGGCGTCCATTGGCGCGCATCACCGCCAGTTCCCACGGTTGCTTGATCTGAACGCGCATCGCTCAGCCGCGGAGCGACTCCAGCGCGGCGGAGATGCTCTCACCGACTTCTTCGATGCTCTTCGTCGCGTCGATGTCGATCACGTTCGCATGCTCACGGAGCCACCCAAGGACCGGTGCGGTCTCGGTATGGTAGACCTGCAGCCGCTTCTGAACGACTTCTGCGTCATCATCCACGCGCTGAGAGACCTCCCGCCGCCTGGCAATACGCGCCATCAGGACTTCGTCAGGAACGTTCAGGTTGATCACTGCGCTGATGCCGCGCCCCTGCCCGATCAAAAACCGGTTGAGCAGGTCGGCCTGTATCACCGTCCGGGGGAACCCATCGTACAACGCCCCCTTCATCGCATCATCTTCACCAAGACGATCTTCAACCAGTCGGAAGACCACTTCATCAGGAACCAGCTCACCCTTGTCCATAAAGCTTCGGGCAAGCTGGCCGAGCGCGGTGTTTTCCTTGAGGTTCTTGCGGAACAGATCACCGGTTGAGACGTGAGGGATATTCAGGGCGTCCGAGACACGGCCGGCCTGAGTGCCCTTGCCTGCGCCCGGGGGACCAAACAGGATAACGTCCATCAGGTTTTCCTCCGGACTGCGCGATTAGTTGGACTGTTTCTGAGAAACGAGGCGCTTGCGTCGGCCCTTGCCCTTCGACTTCTGAGCGATGCCATCGTAGTGCTGGGTCAGCAGGTGGCCTTCGATCTGGGCGACGGTCTGCATACACACACCGACGATGATGAGCAGCCCGGTGCCGCCGAAGTAGAACGGAACGCCATAGTTGGAGACCAGCACCGTCGGCAGGATACAAACAGCGGACAGGTACACCGCCCCCCCTGCGGTCAGCCGCATCAAGACGCGGTCGAGGTGCTCGGCGGTCTGCTTGCCGGGGCGGATTCCAGGGATAAATCCACCGTGCTTCCGGAGGTTGTCTGCCACATCAACGGGGTTAAACGTCACCGCCGTATAGAAGAACGTGAACCCGATGATGAGGACCACATAGGTGACATTATACACCCAGGTCCCCGGCATAAACGCCGTGGACATCACCTCAAAGAGGGGGTGCTGGATGAATGCCCCGATGGTCGCTGGGAACATCATCAGCGAAGATGCGAAGATGGGCGGGATAACCCCAGAGACGTTCACCTTCAGCGGCAAGAACGTCGACTGGCCGCCGTAAACCCGCCGTCCGACGACACGCTTCGCGTATTGAATGGGCACCCGATACTGACCGCGCTCGACATAGACGATGGCCGCCACGACGGCGACCATGAAGCCGAGCAGCAGGACCGCTGCCAGCAACGTCAGCTCGCCGATGTTGAGCATCTGGATCATGTTGCGAACCCCGGTGGGAATCGCAGCGATGATGCCTGCAGTGATGATGAGTGACGCGCCCTGACCGACGCCACGATCGGTGATCTGCTCGCCGAGCCACATGACGAAGCAGCTGCCGGCCGTCATGGTCAAAATGGTCATCATTCGGAAGCCCCAGCCGGCCTCAATGACGACGTCCGTCCCGCCCAGCGTCTGCATCTGCTCAAGGCTGAACGAGATGGCGGTCGACTGGACGATGGCGATGCCGATGGTGAGGTAGCGGGTGTACTGGTTCAGCCGCTTCTGGCCGGCCTGCCCCTCCGCCTTGATGCGCTCAAGGCGGGGAACCACCACCTGGCCAAGCTGCATGATGATGCTGGCCGAGATGTAGGGCATGATGCCCAGCACGAAGACGCTGAACTGCTCCAGGGCGCCGCCGCTGAACATGTTGTACATGCTGAACAGGGTGCCCTGGGCATCCGCGAAAAACTCGCTGAGCGCCAAACGATCGACGCCCGGCGCAGGGATGAAGATCCCCAGCCGGTAGATCGCCAGCATCGCGAGCGTAACAGGATCCGGTTCCGAAGATCCGGAATCTTCAGGATGTTCCCGATCTGTTCAAACACGCTCGACCGTCCCGCCAGCGGTCTCGATCTTCTCGGCGGCGGAACGGGTGAACTTGGCCGCCCGAACCGTCAGCGCATGCCCAAGGGATCCGTTCCCCAGAACCTTCACGCCATCCTTGGCGATCTTGCTGACCACGCCCCGCGCTTTCAGCGCTTCAGCGTCGACGACCTCGCCAGCAGAGAACTTCGCCGCGATCCGGTCAAGCCGAACCTCGGTGTACTCCTTGGCGAAGATGTTGTTGAAGCCGCGCTTGGGAAGGCGGCGGTGAAGCGGCATCTGGCCGCCCTCGAAGCGCGCCGGGATGTTGTTGCGCTTCTTCTGCCCCTTCATGCCGCGGCCAGCGGTCCGGCCTTTGCCAGACCCCTCACCCCGACCGACGCGGGTGCGTTCTTTGTAAGCGCCCGCGGGCGGTTGGAGGTTGCTCAGTTCGTTAGCCATGGTTCGGCTCTCCCACGCGATTCCGTATCAATCTAGGCATCGACCTCCACCTCGGCAACGTCTACGAGGTGGATGACCTTCTTAATCATGCCGCGGACCGCCGGGGTGTTCTCCAGAACTCGCTCCTGACGGAGCTTCTTGAGTCCCAACCCAACCACGGTCGCGCGTTGTTTTTCCGTCGAGCCGATGAGGCTCCGCTTCAGTGTGACCTTCAGCTTCTTCATGGCGGCCTCCTCAGCCTTCCATCGTCGTGTTCCAGACGCGCGCGCCGACCGTGTAGTTTGCAAGAACCTCTTCCAGAGGCTTGCCCACGCGGACCGCGTACTGCTCCGGGCTCTCCAGCAGCTGCAGCGCACGAAGCGTCGCTTTGACGATGTTGTGCGTATTGTTGCTGCCGATGACCTTCGTGAGGACGTTGCGGTATCCCGC
Organism: Myxococcota bacterium; assembly: GCA_038520555.1. Taxonomy (GTDB): domain Bacteria; phylum Myxococcota_A; class UBA796; order UBA796; family UBA796; genus JBCBLB01. The sequence goes on from JBCBLB010000389.1 coordinate 3,089, forward strand.
CGCGTCCAGGATGGCGCGAACCTTCGTCGAAGCGATGACACCGGTACCCGGCGACGCCGGCCGAAGGATGACCGTGCTGCTGGCGAACGTGCCCTTGACGAAGTGGGGCACCGTGCCGTCGACAATCGGTACTGCGACCATCGTCTTGCGCGCCTTCTCCGTCGCTTTGCGGATGGCCTCCGGGACCTGGTTGGCCTTGCCATGCCCCACTCCGACCTTACCGTCGCCGTTGCCGACGACCACGATCGAGGTGAAGTTGAAGCGGCGACCGCCCTTGACGACCTTCGAAACACGGTTGATGTAGATCGTGTTCTCAATCGCCTGGGCGTTGTCGTCACGACGGTTGCGATTCTTTCTCACTGTGAATTCTCCTGTGAGTTCTGCGCGGCGAGGCTCAGAAGTCCAGCCCGGCGTCGCGAGCCGACTGCGCGAGCGCAGCCACCCGGCCGTGGTACAGGTAGCCGTTGCGGTCGAAGACAACCTGGGAGATGCCGAGCTCCTTGGCCTTGTTGGCCAGAAGAGCCCCGACATGCTTGGCCGCTTCGATGTTGCCGCGGTGGCCTTCGATCGCGTCTTTGAGCTCCGGTGACATCGTGCTGGCCGAGACCAGGGTCTTGCCAACAGTGTCATCGATGATCTGTGCGTAGACGTGCTGCGTGGAGCGGAACACGGTCAGACGGGGACGCTCAGGCGTGCCTGAGACCCGCTTGCGAATGTGCCGCTTGCGCCGCGCGCGCGCCGTAAAACGGGGGTTGGTCTTAGCCATAATAAACCTTCCTTTAGACTACTGGCCGCTCTTGCCGGCCTTCAGACGCACACGCTCGCCGGCGTAGCGAACGCCCTTGCCCTTGTAGCTGTCCGGCGGCCGCTTCCCACGAAGCTCCGCGGCGACCTGACCGACCTTCTCTTTGTCCGCGCCCGTCACGATCACCCGCGTCGCTTTGTCGACGTCGATCTTGATCCCATCGGGGAAGGGGTAGACGATCGGGTGGCTGTAGCCGAGGTTCATGATGAGCTTGGCACCCTTTACCTCAGCCTTGTAGCCGATCCCGATGATCTCAAGCTCGCGCTTGAAGCCCGCGCTGACGCCGGTCACCATGTTGGCCAACAACGCACGCATCAGACCGTGGTAGGCACGCTGCTGACGGGAATCGTTGTCCCGGATGACCTTGATCACGTTCGCCTCTTGAGAGAACGTGATGCCCGGAGCGATCTTTTTGCTCAGCTCACCCTTCGGGCCCTTGACCTTGATCTGCCCGCCAGCGACCGAAAAGGTCACACCTTTGGGAAGCTCAACCGGCTGTTTTCCAATTCTGGACATTGGTGCTCCCTTACCAGACGTAGCAGAGGACTTCGCCACCCACGCCCTCAGCGCGAGCCTGGGCGTCGGTGAGCACACCGCGCGGCGTCGTCAGGATTGCCACGCCCAGTCCGTTGCGGACGCGCGGGATGTCATCTTTCTTCACGTACAGCCGCCGGCTGGGCTTGCTGATCCGTTCCAAGCCGCGGACGATGGCCTGATTCGACTCATCGTAGCGCGGGAAGATCTTCAGGAGCCCCTGGCGGGAATCCTGCATCTCCAGATACCCCTCGATGAAGCCCTCTTGCTTGAGGATCTTCACGATGGCGAGCTTGATCTTGGAACGCGGAACGGTCAGGCTGGAGTGTCCAGCCCGCACAGCGTTGCGGATACGCGTAAGCAGATCGGCGATTGGATCCGTCATTCGAATCTCTCCTTGCTTCGCTTACCAAGAGGCCTTGGTCACACCCGGGATCTGGCCCATCAGGGCAAGCTCCCGGAAACAGATCCGGCACAGATTGAAGTCCCGAAGGAACCCTCGAGAGCGCCCGCAACGCGGACACCGGTTGTGCTGGCGGACCTTAAACTTCGGCTTGCGCTTGGCTTTGGCCATCATGGACTTCTTGGCCACGTCACTTCCCCTGCTTACGGAACGGCATACCCAGCTTACGAAGAAGCTCTCGCGCTTCTGCGTCCGTCTGGGCGGTCGTCACAAAAGTGATGTTCATCCCATTGACCCGCTTGATTTTGTCATAGTCGATCTCTGGGAAGACGATCTGCTCAGTAATACCCATCGAGTAGTTCCCACGTCCGTCGAAACCGTTCGGGTTCAGGCCCCGGAAGTCTCGAATCCGCGGAATCGCGACGGTGATAAGGCGATCGAGGAACTCCCACATCATCACACGGCGAAGGGTCACCTTCGCACCGATGGGCATGCCCTCGCGCAGCTTGAACGTCGCGATGCTTCGGCGAGCACGGCGTATGATCGGCTTCTGACCCGTGATCAGCGCGATCTCTTCCGCGGCCGCTTCCAACAGCTTCACGTTCGTAATGGCGTCTTTGATGCTCGTGTTGACCACGATCTTGGTCAACTTCGGGACCAGCATCACGTTCTTGTAGTCGAAGTGTTCGCGAAGTGAAGTCTTCACTTCATCCTCGTAACGAACCTGCAGTCGCGGCTTCATCGTGCTCATCCCCTTCAGTCGATGACCGCGCCGGTCTTCTTATCGAACCGGACCTTGCGGCCATCTTCGAGGATCCGCCAGCCGATCTTCACCGGGCGACCCTCTTCGGCGTTATACAGCGCGACGTTCGAGATGTGGATGGATGCTTCCTTCTCGATCGTGCCGCCGGCCTGGCCCTGACGCGGCTTGATGTGCCGCTGGACAAGGTTGACCTTCTCCACGATGACCCGATCCCGGTCCCGCACCACCTGGAGGACCTTGCCGGTCTTCCCCTTGTGCTTGCCCGCCATCACGATCACCACGTCGTCGCGTTTGATCTTAAACTTCTTCATGGTGCTTCTCAGAGAACTTCTGGGGCCAGTGAGACGATCTTCATAAACTTCTTCGCGCGAAGCTCTCGCGCGACCGGTCCGAAGATACGTGTCCCGATAGGCTCTTTGTCATTGTTGATCAGCACGGCAGAATTCGTGTCGAAACGGATATAGCTGCCGTCCGGACGCCGCAACTCCTTCGAAGTCCGGACAATCACCGCCTTCGCGACCGCGCCCTTCTTGACCTTGCCGTTCGGAATCGCTTCCTTCACGCTGACCACGATGATGTCGCCCACCGACGCATACTTGCGCTTCGAGCCGCCGAGCACCTTGATGCACAGCAACCGCTTCGCGCCAGAATTGTCGGCGACATCGAGTACCGATTCAGTCTGAATCATGTCCGGATCTCCCTAGCCGTCGCGCGGCGCTATCAGTTCTGCGCCGCACGGCGCTCGATGACGATCCAGCGCTTCGTCCGCGAAAGCGGACGCGACTCCTGAATGATCACTTCATCGTTGACCTGGCAGACATTCTCTTCGTCGTGTGCCGCATAGGTCTTCCGACGGTTGACGTACTTCCGATACTTCGGATGCAGCACCTTCCGACGAACCTCAACCACCACGGTCTTGTTCATCTTGCTCGATACAACACGACCCGTGAGGGTGCGCTTGCTCGACGCTTGTCCTTCGGCTTCCATACCTTTTTGCTCACCGCTGGAATGGTAGGCCCACACAATATGGACCCCTACTCTTCTTGGTCAGGGACGATGGTGATCAAGGTCTCCTGCAAAGGCAGGACTCACTGATCAGGCGTCGTCAACGCCAGACAATACTGAGGACAGTATTGGGTCGCGCCTTGATGAGAGCTGCTCTCCTCAGGGCGCAGTGGCTTTTAGCTTATCAAGACAATGTTGTCAACGCGTCTTCTTCAACACATTGACAACTGGTTGTCACTCAGCCGCTGCGTCGTCGCCCACGCCGATCTTTTCAGCGATGCCCTGCAAGAAGCCGCCCCCAGCTGCGGCCGCTGCTGCAGTCGCCTGGGCGAGCGCGCCGGGGCGGAACGAGCTGCGGTGCTTGTTGCGGAGGATGTCCTTGGGAAGACCCTGCGCGCGCTCCCGCGCACGCTGGGCGGTGCGGATCCGGGCGATGTCCTTGCGGATCTTGTTCAACATCGAGGTGTTCTCAAGCTGGTCGGTCTTCAGCCGGAACCGAAGCTCCAGCATATCCCGCTCCAGCTGGAGCTCCCGATGGACGAGCTGCTCATCGCTGAGCGCGCTCAGATCGGAATACTTCATACCAGCACCTCACGACGCTTGATGAACTTGGTGGCGAACGGCATCTTATGGCCGGCGAGGCGGAAGGCTTCGCGAGCCATCTCTTCGGGGACACCTTCGATTTCGTACAGGACGCGGCCAGGTTTGATGACCGCTACCCACTTCTCGGGGCCGCCCTTCCCCTTACCCATACGGGTCTCAGCGGGCTTCTTGGAAACCGGCTTGTCGGGGAAGATACGAATCCAGACCTTACCACCACGCTTGATGTGACGGGTGAGCGCGATACGGCCGGCCTCGATCTGGCGAGACGTCAGCCACCCACACTCGGTGGCCTGAAGCCCGAAGTCGCCGAAGCTCACCTTGCTGCCGCGATAGGCGAGGCCCCGCATCCGGCCCTTCTGGCGCTTACGGTACTTGACGCGCTTGGGACTCAGCATTGAAATGCTCCTGTTGATTCAGGGGGAGAGGCGATTCTCAGACCTGCTCTTCATCACCGGGGAGAACCTCCCCGTGGAAGATCCAGACCTTGACGCCGATAATTCCGTAGGTGGTCGAGGCTTCCGCGAAGCCGTAGTCGATCCCGGCCCGGAGGGTATGCAGCGGCACGCGGCCGTCCATGTACCACTCACGGCGAGACATCTCTGCACCGCCCAGCCGACCCGCGCACATGACCTTGATGCCTTTGGCACCGGCCCGGCGGGTCTGCTGCATCGCCTTCTTCATCGCCCGCCGGAAGCTGACCCGCTTCTCAAGCTGCTGGGCGATGTTCTCAGCGACGAGCTGCGCGTCGGTTTCGACCTTGCGAACCTCGATGACGTTGAGGAAGACCTCTGTGTCGGTCATCTTGTTGAGCTTCGCCCGCAACTTCTCCAGGCCAGACGCACGGCGACCGATGATGATCCCGGGCTTGGCCGCATGAACGAAGACCTTGGCCTTGCTCGCTGCGCGCTCGATCGTGATGCGGCTCACACCTGCAGAGTACAGCTCCTTCTTGAGGAACTTCCGGATCGCCAGGTCCTCATGGAGGAAACGCTGGTAATCCTTCTCTGCGAACCACTTCGACTCCCAGTCGCGGATGACCCCGACGCGGAAACCGATCGGATGAACCTTCTGTCCCATTAGTTGACCTCTTCGCTGTCGAGGATGACGGTGATGTGCGCGGTCTTCTTATGAATCCGCGTCGCCATCCCGCGCGCGCGCGGCCGGAACCGCCGAAGCGTCGGGCCCTGATCGACATAGATCTCACGGATGATGAGATCGTCGATGTCCAGGCTCTCGTCGCCGCGCTCTGCTTTGTATTCTGCGTTGGCGACCGCGCTCTCGACCACACCCTTGATCAGAGCGGCGCTCTTCTTGCGGGTGAAGGTCAGGATCTCGAGCGCTTCGCCGACCAGACGGCCACGCACGAGGTCTGCAACCAGCCGCGCTTTCTGCGGGCTGACGCGTGCCATCCGAAGTGATGCTTTGGATTCCATCGTGTGCTCCTAGCGCCGCTTGACTTTGGACTTCTTGTCCGCCGCGTGGCCGTAGTACGTCCGCGTCGGGGCGAACTCGCCCAGCTTGTGGCCGATCATGTTCTCGGTGATGTACACCGGGATGAACTTCTTGCCGTTGTGAACGGCGAAGGTCAGCCCCAGCATGTCGGGGATGATGGTCGAGCGCCGGCTCCAGGTCTTGATGACCTGGCGACCGTCGCCCTGCTGGGCCGCGACGACCTTCTTCATCAGGTGCAGGTCGACGAAAGGACCCTTCTTTACCGAACGTGCCATGGTCTACTTCCTGCGCTTGACGATGAAACGGTTGGAGGGCTTCTTCCGGGCACGGGTCTTGTAGCCCTTGGTCGGCTTGCCCCATGGGGTGACCGGGTGGCGGCCCTTGGCCTTGCCCTCACCACCTCCATGCGGGTGGTCCACCGGGTTCATGACCGTCCCACGGACCTTCGGGCGGCGGCCCAGCCAGCGGCTACGGCCTGCCTTACCGATGACCCGGTTGACGTGGTCTTCGTTGCCGACCTGGCCAACGGTCGCACGGCAGCGGCCGTGGACATTGCGAAGCTCGCCCGAGGGCAGACGAAGCAGGACGTAGTCGCCCTCTTTCGCCATGACCTGCGCATAGCTGCCAGCCGAGCGGCACAGCTGGCCACCACGACCGATGGTCAGCTCGACGTTGTGGACCCAGGTGCCCAGAGGGACCGCCTTGAGGGTCATCGCGTTGCCG
>JBCBLB010000761.1:0-4399 GCA_038520555.1 Myxococcota bacterium
CAGCCCGGTCGTGGTTGAGGAGGTGAACGGCATCTCGATGGGTTCGACGGTCACACGGAGAGCCGAGATGGCTGTGCGGGCGGAGGCGGCGATGGCTGCAGCTGGCTCTGTGGTTTCTTCTTCGCCTGCTGCCGGTTCCTCCGACCTCGCACAGCCATCTCGGCTCTCCGTGTGACCGTCGAACCCATCGAGATGCCGTTCACCTCCTCAACCACGACCGGGCTGGCGGCCAGGCTCTCATCCCTCTCAAGCGTATAAACCGGCTCCGACTCTGGTTCCGGGGCGGGGTCGGGCGCGGGCGTGGAAGGAGTCCGGTAATCCATGACGAGCTCATCGGTGGGCTTCTCCTCGACGCCACCCACGTCATCCTGGCTTCGGGCGTCCGCGTCGTCTTTGCGGCCTTCTTCTCGACTGGACCGATCGGCCACGGTCCGCGTCTTGTCTTCCTCCGCCACGGTGCGATCATTCTCTGTGGTCGGGTTGGAGGCCGGGGGCACCTCTGCCACATCAATGACGGTTTCTTCGGGCTCCATATGACGAGACAGGCACGCCGCCAAAGAGGTGGTCATCAACAGAATCAACAGTCGAGATGAAGGCGTTCGCATCGGTGCTCCTTGAGAATCACCGCGGGAACGTTCGGTGTACAGCCGGGCTTACACCCCCATTCGATTTTTTCTGTGTTTTCTTCAGCGGCGCTCGGAGAGGGCGTCCAGTTCGGCTTCTGCGGCCTCCAGCCGCTCTTCCAGCGCCTCGATCCGGGCCATGACCGCGTTCTCTGCCGCCTTGGGGGGCTTGCCGCTGCGGATGCGGCGAAGGCTGACGTCGGCGGCATACCGAACCCGACCCACCGTCTCCGCCCGCCGCAGCACCTCCAGCGGTCCCTCGCTGCCCGGATCCCCGATCCGACCGAGCGCACTCGCCGCGGCCTGCCGGACGTGGATGTCCCCTTCTTGCAGCCATGCCTCGATCTGGCGCGCGGTCTGCCGCGCCACCCGCTCCTTCGCCGCGCCATCGGGGAGGCCGTCCACCAATCGACCCGCCGCGCGAATGTGCGCCGGCCAGACCCGCCCCGGCTGCGGCCGAAGCAGCCGGCGGACATCTCCGATATCCCCCGCCGCGGCGATGATCTCCGCAGCGGTGCGGGCCAACCACTCTTCCTCCATCGATCTCGGCGTGACCGCTGCCCGGGCAAGCCGCAGCGCCACGCCGGGGTCACGCCCCTGAAGAGATTCCATCGCCGCCCGCCGAACGTTCGGGTCCGGATCGCGGCGGGCCGACTGCTCCAGCGCGCGACGCGCGATGGGATCGATGCCCTGGGCCAGCCCCTCCGCAGCCATGCGGCGCACACCGGCATGTGCATCCGACAACGCCGAGATCAACGGGCCCTCGGCCCGCTGCTGGCCGAGGGCGCCCGCCGCGGCCTGCCGCTCCAGGGGCGGACGCTCCGGATCGGCGAGCGCTGCCGCCAACCCCTCCGCGGAATCGGTCTCTCCGAGGTTGCGCATCGCCACACGGCGGGCATACGCCGACGGTGATGACAGCTGCGCCTCCCAGGCTTCTGGCATCTGGCTCTGCTCAACCTCAGCCAGCACGCCCCCCCGCGGATCGAAGGCCACATACCGCGGCGGCGCCTCCAGCGGGATCGTCACCATCAGCTGATCCTGATCCATCCAGCCGCGGTGGACGATGATCTCGCCATCTGCGGCGCCCACCTCGATCTCGACCCACAAGGTGTAGCGGGGACGATCCTCGCCGACCTTCTGGCGAACCGTGATGGTCAGGGCGCCCTCATCAAACGCGTGGTTGACCGACAGCTTCGGGATGTAGGGAAGCTCGACCCACTGCTGGAAGAACCACTCCAGGTTGTAGCCGCTCACCGCCTCCATCTCTCGCTGCAGGTCTTCGGTGATGACCGAGCGGTGCTGGTGCTTCTGGGTGTAGCGGCGGATGGCGGCCCAGAACCGATCCTCGCCGAGCATCACCCGGAGCATCTGGAGGACCGCCGCCCCCTTGCTGTAGACCGAGCCGTGCACCCGCGGATCGTCGCCCTGGTGGAATCGGCCGGCCAGCGCGCCGGACCGCCCATCGGTCATCCACTCGTCGACCCGCTCCGCCCAGCGCGCCTCCCCCTCAGCCTTCGCCAGCCAGTCCCCGGCGAAGAACTCCGCGAATCCTTCATTCAGCCAGAGCTCTCGCCAGTCCCGACAGGTCAACAGGTCGCCGTACCATTGGTGGGCCAGTTCGTGGGCGACCACCTCCAGGTACCACCCCCCCGACGTCTGCTCCACCCGATCATCACTCAGCAGGCTCATGTTCTGGATCGTCGCCGAGGTGTTCTCCATGCCGCCATACAAGAACCGCTGGACGAAGACCTGCCGATACGATCCCCACACATAGTCTACGCCCGTCCGCGCCTCGAAGTGGGCCATCATCTCGGTCACCGGGTCGAGCACCCGCTTCAACGCATCGCGATCTGTGCCAGGCGGCAGCCACACCGAGATCGTCTCGTCGTCGGGGTGGGTGACGACCTCATAGGGCGCCGCGGCGAACATGATCAGATAGCCGGGCATCTCCAGGCCGCTGTTGGTCAGGACCTTCCACCCATCCGGCGCCTGAACGTCGAGCTGCACCCGAAACCGCTCGTCGGGGTGATCGGGCAGCGGGATCCAGTGGCGGTGATCGGACTCCTGGCCCTGCGTCCAGACCTCAGGATACGTGTCGGGGCTATTGGGACCCACACCGCGAAAGAAAACCCCCGCCCGCGGGGTCGCCGAGTACGCGATCGACAGCGCACGGGTCTCATCAGGAACGTCGATGCGGAGGGTGTCCCCTTCAAACCACCAGGGCAGCGCCTGGCTGCCCGCGGTCACCGCGACGATGTCCAGACGAACCTGATCGAGGACCATCGGGCCGGGGCTCAGCCGCTCGAACCGGTAGGTCACCTCACCGGACAGCGCGCCCGCGTTGGGGTCAAGGACGATGGACAGATCCATCTCGGTGATGTCGAAATGGCGATCGGGGCGCACCTGCCCCCGCCGATCCGGCGTAACCGGTGCAGAGAAGCAGACAGAGACGACCAGCCATCGGAACCATTGCATTTCGGCACTATATCTGCGTCCCTGAACATGGGGATCCTGGGTCCAAAGAAAGTGCCGTATCGACCCGGATCAGCCGCGCCGCCGCCGGACTGCCAGCAGCCCGGCCATCGCGATCAGCAGCCCAGTCGATGAGCCCGCCGCGACCGCGCAGCCGCTGGACTCGCTGCTGTCCGCTTCGGTGTCGCTGCTGTCGTCGCTGCTGCCGTCGCCGTCGTCAATGTCGCGGTCTTCTTCCAGGTCACAGTCATCGATGCGTTCGGGATCATCATCGTCGCAGTCCCCGGTCCGAAGCGACAAACTATCTTCCCACTCCCGATACCCACCGTCGAAGCGGCCGGCGAAGCCGTCCTCTGACTCGACATAGGCGAGCTGCCACAGGCCGGTCTCCGTGTCACACGCGACGCGGATCTCTTCACCCCAACAGGTCGAGGTCATCGATTCGGCGTCGTCTTCCTCACAGGCCTCCAGGCCCAGATCGGTGTGATCGATGAATTCGTCGCCATGCGACAGCGCGATCGTCTCCTCGATGGGAAGCGTCGCGATAAACCCATCATCGTCGCAGTCCAGCTCGGCAAACGGAACGAAGCCGTCGCAGTCGTTGTCGTGTCCGTCGATGATCTCGATCCTGTCCTCGACGACGGTCCCGCTTTCATCAAGGCCGTTGATACAATCCTCGTCCTCGTCATCGAGGACACCATCACCGTCATTGTCCATGCCGTCAGCACAGCTTCGCGGCTTGATGGACGGGTCGAGGTCGTAACAGTCCCCAGAGTTGGTGGTGTATACCTGATCGCCGTCATCGGGGTTGGTGGTTGAGGTCTCTGAGCCATACAGGCACAGGCACTCGCTGACGCCCCCATCGCCGTAGCCGTCGTTGTCTTGATCCCGGTAGAGCATGCGGCAGCCCGACGTGTCCGGGTTCAGGTCCGGCTCATCGATCTCACCGTCGCAGTCGTTATCCTTGCCGTCACAGATCTCATCGGCGCCAGGGTAGGTGTCCGGATCAGAGCCATCACAGTCGGCGTGGGCGTTGAGAGAGAGCAGCGTCATCAACAGGAGCATCATTCCGGCACCTCTTTGTTCGGGTGCTGTTCGTGTATTCAACGCTCCAAAGACGCGGATCTCACGCTGCTCTTATTCGGGGACTCAGAACCAGTCGGGGTTCATGGTGAGGGTGGTGTCGTCCAACCGCTTCAACAGCTCGCTTTGCTGCTTCGTCTTGGGCAGCTCCCAGCGGAAGAAGAAGCGCGCGGCCTGCAGCTTGCCCTGAAATAAGTTCTTCTCGTCGTCGGTCTGGGCGG
>JBCBLB010000512.1:0-7255 GCA_038520555.1 Myxococcota bacterium
GTTGCGCGAGCGGGTTCGGGGCGAGGCGTGCTGGTCGTGGTTCTTCGCTGCACGTGCGGGGAGGGGGGCCTGGCCATAGGCGATAACATCGGCCACGCCGGGTAGCTTCGCGGCAAGGGGTTTGAATCGGGGGCTTGTGAGGTAGGTGACCGCGCCCAGGCGGGCGGTCACCGCGCCGGTCAGGACGATGTCGCCCAGCGAAGAGAACCGGATCACCAGCCCCCGATTCAAAGCCCTTGCCGCGATGCTACCCGGCGTGGCCGATGTTATCGCCTATGGCCAGGCCCCCCTCCCCGCACGTGCAGCGAAGATCATCGACCTGCACGCCTCGCCCCGATCGCGGTGGGTCAGCCTCCAGATTCGTGGTCCCACCCGACGCATCCGGCGCCATGACCTGCGGCGGCGGATGCGGGTGATCCTCAAAGTCGGGGCGCCGCCCCCCTCAATGGTCCAACGCTATGGCCGTGCCGCCGACGTCGAGCCGGCGCCCTGGCCCTTTTTGACGGTGGCGCGGCGCTCTCCGGACGCGCTGTTGCTGTGCCCCGGCGCCGCCCATCGGACCAAGCGATGGCCCGTGGATCGGTTCATCGCGCTCGGACAGCGATGGAAGGGGCCGGTCCTTGTGCTCGGCGGCCCCGATGAGATCCCAATGGCCCGAACGATCGTCGATGGCGTGGGGCCAAAGGCCGAAGCCCTCGCCGAGCGCGGCTTCGAGCGGACCGCCGTCGCCCTGAAGCGTGGAGCGGTCGCCGTCGGTGGCGATACCGGGCTGATGCACCTCTGCGCGGCGGCCGGGGTGCGGACCGTGACCCTGTTCGGCCCCACCACCGCAGCGGACGGATACTGGTCTTCGCCCGGCGAACGGCTCGGACACCCGCTGCCATGTCGGCCCTGCTCCCGACACGGCCGCCCCGACTGCCCGTTCGGCGATCACCTGTGTATGGACGCCCTGTCCGTGGATACCGTCTGGGCCGCGGTGGCCCCATGAGCCGACGGTGGCTGATCGTCACACAGGACTTCCCCCCACACTTCATCGGCGGCGTCGCCTCGTGGGCCGTCGACCTCGCGCAGGCCCTCTCTGATGATGGCCAGTCCGTCGCCGTTTATGCCAGACGCACCGGAGAGACCCGGCAGGCCGACGCCCAACACCCCTTCCCTGTCCACCGGATGTGGGGACGCTCCTGGAACCGGTGGCAGGGCCTGTGGGTGCGGCTCGCCCTGCGCGGACGGCTCGACAAAGACACCGTCGTCATCTGCGCCAACTGGCCCCTGGCGACCCGGCTCGTGGGCAACCTCAACGGCGCCCGCCTCGCGGTCGCCTTCCACGGCAGCGACCTGACCCGACTCGATGCGCCCCCCAGACGCCTCGCCGCCGTCGTACAGGCCGCCGACGCCCTGTTGCCGGTGTCCGCGTTTCTGAAGGATCGGCTCCAGGGCCTCATACCCGACGTTGACGACGACCGCCTCCAGGTGCTCCCGATGCCCCTCGCCGACCCCGGGCCGCGCCAGCCACACACTGGCCGGTCGCTGTCGCTGGTGTTCGTCGGTCGCCTCACCCCGCTGAAAGGCGTCGATCGGGCGATTCGGCTCGCCCGGCGCGTCGATCGGCCGCTGACCATCATCGGAGATGGGCCGCTGGCGCCGGTCCTGAACGTGAAGGACGGGGTCACCCTTCGCGGCGCCCTGCCCCGCGCCGCCGCGATGGCGGAGCTGGCGCGGGCCGCCGCGATCGTGCTGCTCCCTCGCGCCGATGAGGACGGCAGCGGCGCAGAGGGGTTGGGGCTGTGCCTGCTGGAAGCCGCCGCGCGCGCGGTCCCGGGGATCGGATGCGACACCGGCGGCGTCCCCGAAGCCCTGGGGCCCGGGCTGCTGCTGGACACCCCCGATGAACCGGACATCGAGAAGGTGCGGGCGTTCCTCGACGATGCGCCGGCCCACGGCGAGGCCGCCCGACGGTGGGTCCTCGCCCGGCATGGACCTCGACAAACGCTGAAAACTTTGAAACAACTGTGCTGATGCGGATCCTTCATTTGTATCGGCCTCAGCTGCCGTCTCTGCGCGCCCAGGCGATTCAGGTCGTCCACACCTGCCACGCCCTCGCGATACGCGGACATCGGGTCACCCTGCTGGCCAATCGGGCGGAACGACCCGCAGATCCCATCACGGCGCTCGGACTCGCCCCCACCCCGACCCTCACCATCCGACAAAGCCGATTTCGAAACCGGGGACTGGCCGGCGTATGGTTTCGGACACAGCTCAGCCGATGGTGGCTCGGTGCTCCCGGCGTCGTCCTCGCCCGTGACAAGAAGCGGCTGTGGGACGCCCTGCAGTGGCTCCCCCCGAAGCGGCACCGCCTTGTCCTGGAGACCCATGAGCTGGACTCCGCCCTCGCCAAAGAACGCGGCGATGATCCGACCCCAACCCGGACGCTTGAGCGGCGCCTTCTGCCCCGACTGTCCGCCCTCGTCGCCAACTGTGGCGGTACACTGCAGAGCTGGCGGGATGCCCACGGCGACGCCCTCCCCAGAACCCAGCAGATCGCCCACAACGCCATCTCCCCCGACCGAAGCCGCCCCAGCGAACACCAGGCCGACGGGGTGATCCGGGTGGTCGGCTCGATGAAGGCGTATAAGAACTTCCCCCGACTCACCGAGATGGCCGCCGCCCTGCCCCTTCCCATCGAATGGATCGGTGGGGACGCCTTCGAAGCGGATGGGATCGTCGGGCGACCGCCGGTGCCGTATCCCGATGTGCCCGATCTGCTCGCCCGAAGCGACGCCCTGCTGCTGCCGCTCAGCGACAACCTGTTTGGACGGCGGCTGACCTCTCCGCTGAAGTTGTGGGACTATCTGGGGACCACCCGGCCGATCATCGCCCCCGACCTGCCCAGCGTCCGCGAGATTCAGGCCATCACCGGAGCGACGATGCACTTCTACGCGCCCGATAACGCAGACTCGCTCGCCCGCGCCGCCGTTGATGCCCTGCGCGCGCCGCCCCGGGTGCCGTTCGTGCGGACCTGGGACACGCGCGCCGAAGAGCTGGAAGCCACGTTCGCCGATTGAGACCGATGCGCGTCCTCTATCCGCTCCGCTATTACCCGACGCTGACCGAGACGTTCGTCTACCGCGAGATCGATGCGATCCGCCAGCTCGCCCCGGACGTCGAGATCGTCATCGCCGCGTTGGGCGCGCGCGCCGACGGCGCGCTGCTCGACCGGCCTCCACACGCCCCGATCCATCGTGTGCCCCGACGCCCGCTGCGCGGACGGCTGCGCCCCGACACGCCGGGGATGCAGTGGCTGCGGCAGCATCAGCGGCCCAAGGACGTCGCCCGGCTGCCCTGGCTCGCGCACGCCATCGGCGAGATCGACCATATCCACGTCCACTTCGCCGGAGAGGCCGCCGAGTGGGCGTATGCCCTCCACATCGACCGCGGACTGCCCTACACCGTCACCGTCCACGCCGTCGACCTGTTCCGCCCCCGACCGTCGCTGGAAGCCGTGCTCAGCCGCGCAGATGCAGTGCTGACCGTCGCCGAGCACCACCGAGCCGCGCTCCAGCGCCACGGCGCCGACGCCCGGCTGGTTCGATGCGGCCCCGACTCGAAGACGTTCGTGCCTTCGCCGACACCCCCGGGCCCGCTCCGCGCCGTGTTCATCGGCCGAAACGTCCCCAAGAAAGGGCTCGCGGTCCTCTTGAAGGCATGGTCTCATGCAACGCTCGGTGCGGATGCGCACTTGACGCTGATCAGTGATTACGACGGGCCGACCCCAGCAGGGGTGACGGCGGCTGGGCTGCAGCCGGCGCACGCGGTGCAGCAGACCATCGCCCAGAGCAACCTGCTGGTTTTACCCTGTCGACGGGCCAGCGATGGCGATCTGGATGGGGTGCCGATCGTCCTGATGGAGGCCCTGGCCAGCGGCCGGCCGGTCCTGACCACCCCTGTCTCCGGCATCCCAGAGCTGGTCGATGAGGAAGTAGGGTGGCTCGTCCCGCCAGACGACGTCGAAGCGTTATGTAATGCATTGCAGACGATCAAGGAAGCAGATCGGGCAGAGCGCGGCGCGCGAGGGCCCGCACGGCTCAGAGCGCGCGGTTTTACACTTCTCCAACAGGCGCGCGGGTTGTTGGATGCGTGGGCGTATACTCACAACGCATGACCAGCTCTACCAGCCTCATCGGCGTGATTGGCTTCCGAATCCTGGAGTGGATGAAGGAACGCGTCACCGATCCGATCCTCCAGCGGCGTTCTCTGGAAGAGACACGCGCGATGCTTCGGCTGCTGGCCCTGGCGATGCGGGCCGATGGGACGGACACTCCTGCAGAGCGCAACCTCTATGACTACCTGCTGGCGCGGATTCCCAAGTCGTGGCGTTCTTCAGACGGGGCGCCGCTCTGGCAGGCGATCGAGCTGGAGCTGATCGGCCTGCCCGATGAGGCCGCGCGGCTGAATGTCGCTCGGAAGACTGCGATAGAGCTACAGGATCCAGAGCTTCGTCGGAAGGTCTATCAGATGCTGGAGATGATCTTCCAGGCAGAGCCGACCAACCCGGTCACCTACCGCCGGTGGCATGCGGCGATGGGCGAAGCGCTCCAGATCCCGCCAGATGAGCAGGAGCGGCTCGCCGCAGATGCCGCCAGCGACTACGAATTTCGCGTCCGCCGAGAGGTTGAGAGCCTACAAATCGAAGATTCGTAGGCGCTCTTGACCCAACACGGGTGTCAACGGTGTGATCGTGTTGCCACACAACTGTTGCATGCGAAGGTGAACAAAGATGGCAGAGTACCTGTCAATGCGCAATTCTGGAGATTCAAGTATGCGACGGGTGGTTGGCGGGTTCGCCTTGGTGATGAGCGGATGTGGTGTGGACTATGACATCGCGCGGGGCGATTACAACGTTGGCGGCGATGAAGAGGTGGTCGAGCCAGAATCCAGTGAGCCGGTGGGCGCGCTGGAGGCGGTGTGCTCGGTGTCCCCCAACCCCGTCGAGCCCCCCTTCGAGGCCGCGACCTGGGACGGTTCAGCGTCGGTGGACACCCCGCAGCGCTCGATCGTGAGCTATTCGTGGGAGCTGATTGAGAAGCCGGCGGGCTCCGCAGTTGATCTCCCTTACACCGATGAGGCGGTGATCTCAGGCTTCACCCCTGACGTCGCGGGCGACTATGTCGCAGAGCTGACGGTGACCAACGACATCGGCGATGTGGCGACCTGCCAGGCAACGTTGGCGTCGGTGCCAGCGCAGAACCTGTGGATTGAGCTGAATTGGACCGTGGCGCCCGACGACATGGATCTTCATCTGCTGCGTCCGGGCGGTGTGTATGGGACCAGCGGCGACTGCCACTGGACCAACTGCGATACCTCGGACCCCTCGATCCCGCTGCTGCAGTGGGGCAGCGGCGGCGTCGACGACGATCCGCGCCTGGACCTGGACGACATCGAAGCCGCCGGCCCCGAAAACATCAACATCACCGAACCCTACGCCGGCATCTACACCATCGCCGTCCACGACTACTTCCACCGCGGCCTTCAGGCCGATCACTGGGGCGCCAACGAAGTGACCGTCAACGTCTACATCGACGGTGCGCTGGAGTGGTCGGGCACCCGCACCATCTCCGGCGAAGATGAAGTGGTCTACTTCGCTGAGATCGACTGGAACACCGGGACGGTGTACGGCCTCTGAGCCGATCGCGAAATGCCAGCAACATGGTTACCGATCAACCCCCCCGCCACATCACTGTGGCGGGATGTTTTTTGTTTACGGAAAAACCATCGCCGCTTAAAATTGGACACATTCAGCGGCGCTCATCGGCAAATCAACCCCGATGAGGACGATGGAAGCTCCATCAACTGCCCTCAGACCGAGCCGATACCCCTCAAGCACGCTGGGGACATCGATCCGCGTCCGACGCGTGATGAGGAGAAGGGGGAGTTCATGAGCATCGCAGTGGAGCAGATGGGTGGTGAAGTGCCCACTCCTGGCCAGCACGTCATCGACGCGTTGATTCAATGCCGGGCAGAGATATCCGATCGCATCAGTGATGTCAGTGAGATGACCGGCAGCGAGATCCTGAAAGTGGGTGAACTGGTCAACGCCATCGTTCAGGACATCCGCGACCATGTCTCCGACAACCAGCGCGTGCTCGAAACACTCAGCGACGAGCAGCGCGACGATGGCATCAGCGCGGCCATCCGCCGCCAGAGCGAGTCCACCAGCAGGAGAACATCTACGATGAGGGGGAGGTCATCCTGTTCTGATGGTCGTCTTCGCTCCGCCGAGGTGATAGAGGGCGGGGTATGAACTCGATGACCGGCTACGGCAGGGGCGAAGCGTCCAACGGAGACATCTCGATCGTCGTTGAGATGCGCAGCGTCAACAACCGCTTCCGCGACCTGCAGATACGACTCCCGCGGGCCTATATGGTCCTTGAATCCCGAATCCAGAAGGCCATGCGCGACCACGTGCAGCGGGGCCGGGTGGACATCTTCGTTCGCCGGACCGCCGCCGAAGGGGTGCACACCATCAAGGCCGATCCGGTCCTGGCCGAGCGGTACGCCACCGCGATGCGTGAGGTGGCCAACCGCCTGCAGCGCGACGCCGCGGACATCCCCCTGGACCTGATCTTCAACCAGCCCGGTGTGCTGGAGCAGACCGAGATGGAGGCGGACGCGCTGAGCGAGTGGATGCTGGTGCAGACCGCGCTGGAGGGGGCGCGCGCAGAGCTGGTGGCGATGCGCGCGACCGAAGGCGCGGCGCTGGCCCGTGACCTGCGCCGGCACCTCGATGAGCTGCTGCGGCTCCGTGATGAGGTGGAGGCGCACTGCGAAGGCATCAACGCACGGCTCAAGCAGCGCCTGGAGAACCGCATCCAGCGGCTGATCGATGATCGGGTCGACGCTGGCCGTCTCGCCCAGGAAGCGGCGATCCTGGCCGATAAGGCCGATGTCAGCGAGGAGCTATCCCGGATCCAATCGCATGGCCAGCAGTTCGTCGACACCATGGACGAACAAGACGCCATCGGGCGGAAGCTCGACTTCCTGCTTCAGGAACTCAACCGCGAGATCAACACCATCGGCTCCAAGGCTGCCGAGCACCCCATCTCCGCCCGCGTCGTCGAGATGAAGTCCGTACTGGAGCGGATGCGGGAGCAGACCGCGAACATCGAGTAGCGAGTAGCGAGTAGCGAGCAGCGCCGACACCAGCGCTGGTGTTTTGCGCATCGGGGAGCGGACAGATACTCGCCCCCAATGACGCGCA
>JBCBLB010000658.1:0-5382 GCA_038520555.1 Myxococcota bacterium
ACGCCCAGACCACCGGGAAGCCCAGCTCGCCCATGAAGAACGAAAAATCTGCGTCCTCGGTCATCAAGATGACCGGCAGGAACACCACCATCGTCGTCAGCGTCGACAACGTGATGGCCAACGCCACGTCCGAGGTCCCCAGGATCGCCGCGTGAAACCGATCCTCGCCCTGTTGACGTCGGGCGTAGATCGACTCGACCACCACGATCGAGTTGTCGACCACCATCCCCACCGCGATCATCAAACCCATCAGCGACAGCAGGTTCAGCGACCCGCCGTTGAAGTACATCCAGGTGATCGTCAGCAACAGCGTGAACGGGATCCCCGCGGCGATGAGGATGGTCATCCGCAGATCGCGCAGGAACACATACAGCACAATGATCGCGAACAAGCCGCCGTACATCGCCGTCGCCAGCAGGTCATCGATCGAGGACTCGATCAGCTCGCCCTGGTTGAAGAAGGTGAAGAACTGCGTGTTCCCCGTCCGCGGATCGTCTTCCAGCTCTCGGAGGGCCTGCTCGACGCGTGCAGCGGTGGCGACGGTGTTGGCGTCAGACTCTTTGCTGATCGCCAGCCCGATGCCCTCCTGGCCGTTGATGCGATTGATGCTCGCGCTGGCGACCGTGCCATACAGAACCTCGGCGACGTCTTCGACGACCACACCATCCTTGATCGGCTGCTGCATCAGCTCCTCGAGGTCCTGGTATCGGGCGAGGCTGCGCACATAGCGGACCTGCCCGCGATCATTGATCCGGCCGCTGGCGAGCTGGAAGTTGTCGCTGCCCAACGTCTGGATGACCTCGTATAAGCTGACCCCGTGCTGGCTGAGGGCGTCCAACGAGAACTCCAGATAGATCTGGCGGGGATCGGCGCCCCAGATCTCCACCTGGCCGACCCCGTCGACCCGCTCCAGGTTGGCTTTGATGACCTCCTCAGCGAGCTGGTAGGGGTACTCGACGTCCTCGTCCAGGCTGACCCCAGCCCAGATGATGGGCTCATCCGAAGGGTTCCAGCGGTAGATGTAGTATCGCTCGACGTCGTCGGGGATCTCGGTCATCGACCGCTCCATCCGGTCGACGACCGCGTTGTAGGCCTCGTCCATCGGCAGCGAGCGGTGGAAGTTCAGCGAGAAGCTCACCGATCCAGAGTTCGCCCGTCCGCTCATCTCCTTGAGGCCGGGAAGGGTCGACAGCTGCTCTTCAAGCGGCAGCAGGATGGCGGACTCGTTCTCCTGAGGCGTCGCCCCCGGGTACGGCACCCAGACCCACATCCGCGACAGGGAGAACTGCCCGGGCATCATCTCCAGCGGGATCCGGTTCCAGGCCATCGCCCCCAGCACACACAGGGCCAGAAACATCATGACCACGGTGACCGGGCGGCGAACAGAGAATTCAGGCAGTCGAAACATGGCTCACTTCGTCGGCTCAGGGATGGGCGCGGCGACCGTTGCGTCTGGCTCCAGGGCACCGGTCAGGACCCGGTACACCACCGGGATGACCACCAGGGTGAGGATCGTCGAGGAACTCAACCCGGCGATGATGGTTAACGCCAGCGGGACCTGGATCTCTGCACCCTCGCCGACGCCCACGGCCAACGGCAACAACCCCAGAACCGTCGTCATCGTCGTGATCAAAATCGGCCGCAGGCGCAGCTTGCTGGCCTGGGCGATCGCCGCGTCCCGCTCGATGCCGTCCGCCCGCTTCCGGTTGATCGTATCGACCAACACGATCGCGTTGTTGACGACCACCCCGGCGAGCACGATCGCACCGATGAACACCACCACGCTCACCGGCGTAAAGGTCAGCCACAGCGCCGCGACCACCCCCACCAGCGCCAGCGGGACACTGAACAGGATGACGAACGGGTGCAGCACGCTCTCGAAGGTGCTCGCCATGATCACATAGACCAGAAAGATCGCCAGCCCAAGCGCCAGCAACAGCGACTGGCTCGACCGCTCCATCTCAGCGTTCTGCCCGGCGATCTCCCACTCGACGTCCCGGGGCGCGGCCGTCGCCAGGGTCGCCTCGATGACCTCGGCCTGGGCGCCCAGGTCGAATCCGGCGAGGTTGGCCGTGATGACCGCCGAGCGCCGCTGGTCGACCCGACGGATCTCCGAAGGCCCCTCTGTCTCCACAAAGCGCGCCACGGACTCCAGCGGGATCGGCGGAGTGACCCGGGGGTTGACGTTAAGCCGCTTGAGCTGCTCGACGCTCCGCCGCTCATCTTCAGCCAACCGAACCACGAGATCCACCCGCTGGTCACCGCGGCTGATGGCCGAGGCCTCCTGGCCCTGGATCTTCTCCCGAACCCGTTGGGCCACCGTCGCCGTGGTCAGCTCAAACCGGGCGAGAATATCGCGATCGTAGAGGATCCGGACCTCAGGATAGCCCGGCTGGAGCGAGGACCGCACGTCGGTCAACCCCGGCAAAGCCCCCAACGCAGCCACGACATCATCCGAAGCCGCACGCAACACCCGCAGCTCCTGGCCATACAGCACCACCTCGACCGGGGTGCGGAACGAGAACAGGCTTGGCCGGGTCAGCCGAAGCTCTACATCGTCCTCGACGCGTGCCTGGATGGTCTGCCGGACCTCCTCCATCACGACCGACTCCCGCGCCGCAAGATCCCCACCGGGGGTCAGCTCGATCATAAGCTTCGCAGTGTGCTCTCCCTCATCGGGCTTGCTGTCTGCGCGCCGCTCGGTGCCCACGATCGCGTGGATGTGGTTGACCTGTGGGTTGTCCTGGATGGCCTCCTCAAGGTCATGGGCGACCACAGCGGTGCGAGCCAACGGCGTCCCGACCGGCAGCGCCAGCTCCGCCGCGAAGCGTCCCTGATGAACCTCTGGGATCAGGGCCTGGCCCAACCGGGCGCCCAACGGCAACGCCACGGCCACAGCCAGCGCCGCCACCCCGAGCACGCTGCCCGGACGGGCGAGGATCGGGGCCATCGCCGACCCATAGCGTTCCTCAAGGCCCCGATAGCCGCGCTGGAATCGCTCGGCGCACCACAGCGCCGCGTTGGCGCCCACCGGGATCACCACCGCCGCGAGGCCAGCCAGCAGACGAACGATCAGCGCCAGCGGGATCACCAGCGCCGTCGTCAGCACCTCCAACGCCAGCCGGAGCAGCGTCCGCGCCAGCCCCCATGGCAACCACGCCCAACGCCGCCATCCTGACAACGACGCGAAGTCTTCTCGGAACATCGGGATCGAGCGAAACCGGCTGGACCGGGCGATGCCCATCAGCCGCGCCTCACCGGTCGGAATCGAGAACTCCGTCGCCGCGAGCATGGGAACGAAGAACAGCGCCACCGCCAACGATGCCATCAACGAGAACACCACCGCCAGCGACAGGTCGCCAAACACCTGCCCGGCGATCCCTTCGACGAAGGCGATGGGCAGGAACACCGAGATGGTCGTCAGCGTGCTGGCGAACACCGCCGCCGAGACCTCTTCCGTGCCTTCGACCGCCGCTTGCCGCCGTGGCTTGCCGCGCTCGACATGGACCTGGATGTTCTCCAGCACCACGACCGCGTTGTCCACGAGCATCCCCACCCCGAGCGCCAGTCCCCCCAGGCTCATCAGGTTCAGCGACACCCCACCCAGAAACATCGGCGCGAACGTGCAGATGATGCTCAGCGGGATCGCCGCTCCGATGATCGCTGTCGCCCGGAAGTCCTTCAAGAACAAAAACAGCACCACGACCGCGAGCACCGCCCCCAGGATCGCCGTCGAGCGAAGGTTGTTCAGGCTCGCCTCGATGAACGCCGCCTGGTTCTCCAAGAGCGTCAACACCACCCCATCCGGGAGCTTGCTTCGGAGCCCCCGCTCTCCCTCTACGGCCGCCAGGATGTCTCGCGCCACCGCCACGATGTTCGCATCGGCGGTCTTATACACCTCAACCTCGACAGCCTCCTGTGCGTCCAGCCGGCTGACCACCTCGCGCTCCCGGTGGCTCTCCTCGATCTGGGCGACCTCTCCGATCGGCACCCGGACGCCGTCGCTGCGGATGACCTCCAGCGCCTGAATCTCTTCAACGGTGCGAACCTCGTTGAGGGTCCGGACGAGGTACTCCCGCTCCCCCTCTCGGATGGCGCCGCCGGGGATGTTGACGTTCTCAGCGCCGATGGTGTTGATGACTTGATCGATGGTCAGGCCACGTGCGGCGAGCCAGTCCTCCCGAACCTCGACCCGGATCTCGCGCTCCAGCCCGCCACGGACCGACACCGCGGCGACGCCCTCCATCGCCTCCAGGTTGCGCTTGATCTCGCGCTCGGCCACATCCCGAAGCAGATACAGCGCCCGCTCCGGATCCATCTCACTGCCCGGCGCGACGGCCAGGGCGATGCGCAGGATCGGATCGAGCGACGGATCGTAGCGGAGGATCAGCGGACGCGTCGCGTCCTGGGGCAGGAACGTGGTCTGCAGCCGCTCGCGGATGTCCTGGCTGGCACGATTCATATCCGTGCCCCAGCGGAACTCCAGGACCACATCGCTGACACCGGCTCGGGAGCGGCTCTCCAGGGTCGACAGCCCCTGGGTCGTCGCCAGGGCTTCCTCGACCGGCCGGGAGATCTGAGACTCGACCTCCTCAGGCGCATAGCCGGCGACCTCCGTGCGGACCGTCACCGAGGGATAGCTCAGATCCGGCATCAGGTTCAGCGGCAGCCGCTCATAGCTAACAAAGCCGAACACTGCGATGGCGATGGCAATCATCCACGTGGCGACCGGGCGCCGAACGACCTGCGCAAAGAGGCTCATGTCCTACCCCTCATCCGAGGGCGTCTTCTCATCGTCCTCGTCTGCGTCGTTGCTTGCCCGTGGCGCAGGATCATCGGGAAGCCGCACCGCGGTGCCGCTCCGAAGGTTGGTGTTGCCCACCACGACCACCATCTCCTCCAACTGCAAACCAGTCAGAATCTCGACGCGCTCGGGGTCCTCGAAGCCAACCTCCAGCGCCCGTCGCTCGGCGACCCGACGCGGAAAGTCAGGGCCCTGGTCTCTCTCCGAAGCGTCTGACTTCTCCGCTTCAGACGCTCCCTCTTCGTCCTCTGCTCCGCCGAACCAGCCCGCGAACAGGCCGCCTTCCTCTGCGTCGCTGGCCTGCTCCGCGTCTGTCTCTTCTTCAGGCGTCTCTTCCTCAGGAGGGGCATCCGCGACGATCCAGGCGATGGGCTCACCGTCCTCATAGACGAGGGCGCGCCGGGGGATGGTCATCACGTCGTCGTGCCGGTCGACTTCGAGACGCACCTTGACGAACTGTCCTGGGCGGAGAGTGTCCTGTCCAGGGTCGATGTTGACCGTGACCCGGACCGTGCCTGAGGTCGGGTCGACGACAGGGCTGATGCGGGCGACTGCCCCCGTGGCCGAGGCGTCTTCAT
>JBCBLB010000499.1:0-7429 GCA_038520555.1 Myxococcota bacterium
GCTCAGCCCGCAGGCATCGACGCTGTCCTGGAAAAAGTGGCCCGAAACAACGATGACGTCGACGCCATCCGCGAGGCAGGCGAAGCATACCTGGGGGCCGGTGATCCGCACACCGCGCGGCTGATCCTGTCCAACGTCGCAGACAAAGGCGGCGGCGCCGAGGAGCTGTATCTCCTCGGGGTGGCCGCCTATGACGCCGGTGACACCCTCGGCGCGTTGAACGCCCTGGGCCGCTCGATGGAGGCCGGCTCAGAGCCAGCCCGCGCGCGCCTCGCCGCGATCAGCCAGCAGATGGGCCTGTCCGAGTATGCGGCCAACATCACCAACGGTGAGACCCAGATGGCCGTCGCTCCGACCGATGGCACCGCGCTGGCCAGCCTGAGCAGCTCCGCGGGGCAGCCGCTGGTGCCGGACTCGGCGACGTCTTCGGATGGGCCGCGGCGGCGGCTGATCACCCCGAAGGCGCGGCCGGTCGACGTCGACATGCGCGATCCCCGGCTGTCCGCAGAGAGCCGCTTCCAGCTCATCGAGGCCGAAGACGAAGTCGCCATCGCCGCGGCCAAGGTGGATGACGCCCGGCTGGAGGTCGCCCGGTTCGCGGCGTATCGCCAGCGGTTCTCGGCGTGGCTCAAAGAGAACGGGCAGATCTCCTCGTCGTTTTCAGAGTATATGCAGCGCCGGATGCAGCTTCGGAAGATGGAACTCACCGAGGCGCAGCGCGCGCTCGACTATGCCGTGGCCCGGTGGGAGCGGACCCGGGCCGAGGTCGCGATCCGCAACGACATCGCCGCCCGGCCGCTGGAGCCCTTCGACCTGGCGGTCGACGCCAGCCGAGAGAACCTGGAGGTCGCGCGCAACAAGCTCGGCGAGCAGCGCGCAAAGACCGAACAAGCCGCCACCACCGCGTGGCAGGAATTCGCACAGTATGTCAGCAACGGGGGACTGGTCGATGCGCTCTGGACGATCAATGAGTAGGCTCGCGCTGATGGCGCTCTTCCTCGCGGGCTGCGAGGAAGCCGGGCCGGACGAGCCGCAGATCTTCGTGGACGCCAACCCGGTCATCCTTGGCCGCCGTCTCGTCGATCCGGACGCAACCGCGCGGCAGTTCAGCCTCCAGTTCGTCAACCGCGGCGTGGAGGCGCTGCAGATCGACGACGTTCAGATCGTCGGCGACGCGCGCTGCTCGTTCGCGTTCCTCGGCCCGGATGTGACCGAGGTCGCCCAGGACGGTGCGATGTTCATGCGTGGAGAGTACCTGCCCACCGAGGTCGGTGACGATCAGATCGCCGTGGTGGTCTACTCGAACGCGTCGAACTTCCCCGAGCTGGTCGTGCCCGTCTGTGGCGTCGGCGTCGCCTCGTTGGATGATCCCGAGACCGAGATCGTCTGCGAAGCACCTCCGGAAGCACAGGCTGACTGCCCGTTTTGAAACCACACCCTCGGACGGGTTGTCCGTCGTGTTCCGGTGATCGTGGGTGAAGGAGATGTTGCCGTCCGGTCGCACAACCGCGATCGTGGATACGATACCGTCTCCGCGTCAGCCGGAGGTCGATGATGGATCGGAGACACTTTCTGAAGGGCAGCGCGCTCGCGGCGGGGGCCGCCATGGCGGGCTCTTCTCGGCCCGCACGCGCAGATGTATATGGCGAGCTGGTCGCGGATCCGGATGGACTGCTCGACCTGCCTGAGGGCTTCTCTTACGTCATCGTCGAGCGGGTCGGCGAGACGATGTCTGACGGCTTCCGGGTCCCCGCGGGTCCGGATGGGATGGCGTGCTTTGCGCTGGAGGATGGCACCCTCGCCCTGCTGCGCAACCACGAGCTGGACGAGGACGACCTCGACCGAAGCGCCTTCGCCGATGGCGTCGCAGAGCCCGAAGAGACCTATGCGGCCGGGGTGTACGGTGGCGTGAGCCGGGTGATCGTCGATCCCGCCTCTGGCGCGCGGATGTCCAGCAACCTCGTCTTGACCGGGACCAAGAAGAATTGTGCAGGTGGGCCGAGCCCCTGGGGCTGGCTGTCCTGTGAAGAGAACACCGACCCGGGTCATGGCTACGTTTTTGTCTGCCCCCAGGACGCCGCTCAGGTTCGTGCGCCGGAAAAGATCGCCAGCTATGGGCGGTTTCGTCATGAGGCGGTCGCGGTCGATCCGAAGACCTGCGTCGCCTATCTGACCGAAGATCAGGATCCGAGCGCCATCTACCGGTTTGTCCCGGATGATGTCTCAGAGCCGTTCGTCGGGCAGCTTCAGGCGCTGGTGGTGAGTGGTGAGGAGAACCTTGCGCTCACCGCCGATCTATCGGTGGGAGACACCCTGCCCATCGAGTGGACCGATCTGGACGATCCGGAGCCCCCGATCGATACGCTGCGGTTCACCGCGTGGCGGCAGGGCGCCGCCAGCCTGCGCCGCGGTGAGGGCGCATGGTTCGCCGACGGCGTCGTGTACCTTGTCTCGACGAACGGCGGGCCCATCGGAGGGGGGCAGATCTTTGCCCTGCGTCCGGACGAGGGATCGCTCGAACTCATCGCCCAGAGCGAAGATCTGTCGGTGTTGAGCAACCCTGACAACATCACCGTCTCCCCCTGGGGTCAGGTGTTCATCGCCGAGGACACCGACGGCACCTGCTACCTTCGTGCGATCGACGCCGACGGCCAGGTCGTCCCGTTTGCGCGAAACGCAGCGTCGACCTCAGAGTTTGCGGGTGTCTGCTTCTCACCGGACGGACGATGGATGTTCGTCAACAGCCAGGGCGATGGCATCACCTACGCCATCAC
The DNA here is from genome assembly GCA_038520555.1 of Myxococcota bacterium. Classification (GTDB taxonomy): domain Bacteria; phylum Myxococcota_A; class UBA796; order UBA796; family UBA796; genus JBCBLB01. The sequence continues at coordinate 2,775 of JBCBLB010000499.1, forward strand.
CGGATCCTTCCCCGAGGTGCAGGCCGATGCGCCTTCGTCCTCTGTGGAGTCGGCGGCAGCGGGTTGTCATCAGATCCCCGCTCGCGCAGGCGCCACCGCGACGCTCATCGCCGCCCTCGGCATGATCTGGATTCGGCGGGTCAACGACGCCTCTGACCTGGGCTGAGACGCGCGGCCATCGGAGGACGATCGCTGGACATCGAATATAGTGATTCCACACAGATGAAGTGAGGAGAATCGCTTGGATTCAAGCTTTCAAGGTGGACCGTTGTGTGTGTCCCCTGACGGTCAGATCGTCGCCGTGGCGGATGGGCATGAGGTGCTCACCTACCGAACCTCCAATGAGGCGCCGGTGTGGATCTACGTCTGCGATGCCCCGGTTCGGGGACTGGACGCTGCGGCTCCGGACATCGTGGTGTTGGACGCTGCGGGGAACGTCATCGGATTGAATCCGGAGGACGGGAAGCCGCGGTGGCAGATGGGGCCGTTTGGTCCAGATGGCCTGCTGGGCACCTCGCTCAGCGGCCGATGGGCCGTCGTGACCGGAAACACCCTGATCGTCGGCCGAAGTGGTCAGAAGATTCAAGAGATCACGCTCGAAGATCCGGAGGTGGTCTCGGTTGCGTTTGGTGGGATGGTGCCTGCGGTCGGTTACCGGGACGGGCGGATCCGGTTCTACCCCGAAGGGGATCCGGTGCAGCGACAGGGCGCCGAGCCGTTGGGGATGCTGACCTCTGGTCGGGACGGCGTCGTGGTCGCCTGCGGCCCACACCTCGCAGAGATGCCCGCCGAAGGCAAGGCCACGACGTTCGTGACCTATGACGGCGAGACCCTGACCGGCGCGATCCGATCCACCAACGGCAGGCTCATCGCCGCCCGGGTCGGTGAGCAGTATGTGGCCGCCTTTGCCGAGGGGGGTGCCGTTACGCTCGGCCACCTCCGCTACTTCGAGCGGAAGGCTGGCGACGGCGCGTTCGATGCAGACGGCAACCTCTGGGTCGCCTGTGGGCAGGGCCACGCCAACCGGCTCGACTTTCACAAGGGCCTCATCGCACGAACCGATGAGCACCCCGATCACGCGCGCGGCACATGGCAGGTCCAGTTCAAGACCGACCAGGCCCCCGACCCTGACGCCCTCAAGCCGGATCCGGATGTGCGCATCGAGGAAGAGGAAGCGCCGCCGTCGCTGTTGGTTCGGATCGAGAAGATCTTCTTTGGAGTGGTCGTCGTGATTGGGACCTGGTGGCTGTTAATGCGGCTCCTCGGGTAAACCGCACGCCGCCCCATTCAGGGTTCGGTGACGACATGAGCGGGCCATCAGCGCGGAACAAACCCGGCGTAGTAGCGGGCGACTGCTTCGATTTCGTCCGATGACAGCGCGGTGGCGGGCCCTGCCATCGCGGCAGCAGACGGCGTATTGCGCTTGCCGTCCACCATCTGCTGGAAGGCGGCTTGGATGTATTCCTCGTTCTGGCCAGCCAGTCGTGGGAAGGTGTCGCCGATTCCGACGCCCTTCTCGCCGTGGCAGGAGGCACAGGCGGGGACCCCGCGCTCGGTGAGCCCCTGCTCCGCGATCGCCTTGCCGCGATCGAGGGCGTCACGTGAGAACCATCGTGAGAACCATCCCGGCGCGCTCTCGGCCAGCGGCGTCGGCGCGGGCAGCGCTGCATAGTACATCACCAGCTCGTCGATCCGTTGGAGGTCGAGATGCTGGGCGAGCGGCGCCATCTCATGATGCGATCGTGCCCCCGATCGATATGCGAGCATCTGCTCGCGCAGGTATTTCGGAGATTGTCCCCGCAGGTCTGGGGTCCCCCAGCGTGCAAAGCGGCCGAAGTCGGCGTCGCCAGCGCCGTTCTCTCCGTGGCAGCCCGCGCAGACCTCGACGGTCGCAGACAGCGGCGCCGAAGACTGCAGCGCATCCATGCGGACCCGCTGGTGGCCGACCTTCAGCTGCACCCCGTCCGTCGCCGGCACGGCCCAGCAGGCAGTGGCAAAGACCATCAGAGCGGTGAGCTGGGTTTTCATCGGAGGGCTCCAGAGTGGCTGGTCATTCGCGCACTCTTCAATACGAAAATTGTGCGCGTGGTGAGCCATCGGATGCACCGGATTCTGCCGCCTGACATCACACCCGAGATTACAGTGGGGGTATGGATGCGAAGGATGGCGACGAACTGCTCCCTCAGATCTACGATCAGTTAAAGGTGATGGCTCGGCGGTATCGTGGTCCGCGGGACTCGCTGATGCCGACGGAGTTGGTTCATGAGGCGTACCTTCGGTTGTCCGATGACGGGCCCTGGCAGAGCCCGACGCACTTCCGCGCCACTGCGGCGGTGGCGATGCGGCGGCTGCTCATCGATCGTGCACGCCGGCGAGATGCAGACAAGCGGGGTGGCGGGTGGGATCGCATCACCCTCTCAGGGCTGGGGGCGGCCCCGGATATCGATGTCATCGCCCTCGATGAGAGCCTCTCGACATTGGAGCGGATGGACCATCGCAAAGCGCAGATCGTCCAGCTCCGCTTCTTCGGCGGGCTGACCATGCCAGAGATTGCGGCCCACCTCTCCGTGTCGCTTCGAACCGTGGAGAAAGATTGGCGTCGGGCCCGGGCGTGGCTCTCGATGCAGCTCAACACGGGTTGATCGCGATCGTTTTTTCAACAAATCGGACCGCGCGGGTGCGGGGTGTCGCTCTGTTTTTCGCCTACCAGAGTGAACCCCCATGAAGACAGGCGATGCGCGCCTGTCAGGAAAGAGAGCCCGTGAGCAAGCACAATACTGAAGTCCGCAAGAACATCAAAAAGATCGAAATGGGAGACAAGCGCGCGTTCTTCTTCGCCGTCGATGGAGACCGGCGGGTCCTGCATGTCTCCAAGAAGGACGGCTCTTCGGGGCGGTTCGGTTCCATCAAGAAGGTCAACGCCTTCCTCAAGCGAAAGAAGTTCGGCGAGCCGCTCGATCAGAACGCGCGGCTGTGCGCCGGCAAGGTGATCCGCACCCCAGAGGCCCTGTTCTTCAGCCTCAAGGTCAAGAAGGGCGCCACCGCTTCGGATCTGCTGCGGGGCGCGAAGAAGCTGCGGTCTGCCTTGAAGCTCAAGTCCATCCGCATCGGCGAGCCCAGCAGCGGAGAAGACAGCGGCAAAGACAGCCAGCAAGAACAGGAGCGGCAGCAGCATCGCCTCGACCAGCTCCTTCAGGCCGCCTCCGCGGCGATGGCCGATCTTCAGTTCGACAGCGCCACCATCGAAGTCTGGCTGGAGCGCGCCATGCGCGCTTCCGAGAAGGTCTCCGACCTGGAATTGGACGCGCTGATCGGGCGCCTGGAGGATGACTTCGCCGAGCGCCAGCGTCGGGAGAAGGACGCGGAGAGCATCCTGGCCGCGCTCGAAGCGGTGCATGAGACCCGCTCCTTCATCCAACTCGATGTTGTGGAGCGGCGTGTCCAGGTGCACCTGAACCAGGAGGGCTATCTCCCCCTTCACGATGAACTCACCGGGATGCTGGGGCGGATGGCTCGCGGTCTGAAGATCCTTGGCGATCTGCGGGAGCAACAGGCGGCGCTTCGGTCTTCGGCGGCGCCGATCCTGGCAGCGCCAGAGCAGGTGAGCGACGAAGCGTTGGCCGCGCTGGCCGAACAGGCGATGGCGTACCTTGCCGAACGGGATGAGGTCCCGGGTGCCGAGGAGGCACAGGCGATGCTCCAGGCGGTTCAGGACGAGCAGCGACAACGTCAGGAGGAGACGCCTGAGACCCACGCGGCCCGACAGGCGGCGGCCAACCAGGCGCGTCAGGACGCACTCAGGGGCCAATACTCAGCCTTTAAGGAAGGGGTCCGCGCGGTGCGTGCCGACGTGGAGGGCGCGGGCGGGTTGGAGCGCGTACGCGCCCTTCTGGTGGACGCCGAGGCGTTGGCGGCCGCAGAGCTGCCAGAGAAACAGCGGCGGCGGCTGCGAGATATGCTCTCAGAGCTGACCGCGACGCAGCGACGATTGAGCACGGTCCGTCGAGCGCCGCGGATGGAGACCGATCTGGGCGCGCTCGTCGGTGGTGTGATGGATCCCAGCGAGGACGAGGGGCTGCACGCGATCCTCATGCGGCTTGAGTGGATCGACAACGCGGACGATGCCGGGCTGATGCGGGAGGCGCAGCTTGTGACGGCCTACCAGGAGATGCGCGCCTGGATCCGGGAACACCGCGACGATGCGTCCTGTCACGATCAGATCGATGCGATGGAAGAGGCCATGTCGGAGATCGAGGGGCACCTGGATGTGCTGGCGCGTCCATCAGGCACCCCCGCGCTGGACGCGTACCGCGATGGCGGGGTGGCGACGCCGGAGGCGCTGGAGGACACCTTGACGTGGTATTGCGAGGTGACGCGCAAACAAGAAACGATCTGGGCACGGAGTAGCGAAATTCGCGCGGAGCTGGAGTCGCCGGATCTGGGCGAGGCCGCGCGTGCGGCCTTGCAAGCAGAGCGCATCACGCTGGGAGACAGCCGACAAGGGCTTCAGCAGACGATCACCCGTCGCATGCGGGCGGTCAAGGAGATCGAGGAGGCCCTGTTGGCGGTTCAGGTGCGGGATGGGTTGACGGGCGGGGAGACGCTCCGCGCGCTCGGCAGCGGCGCGCTCGGGGAGACGGCCCTGGTCCGTTTCC
>JBCBLB010000531.1:0-6959 GCA_038520555.1 Myxococcota bacterium
ATAATGCCAATCTTTTATTACCCTTACATCAAACCCACCGTTGGGGCAGGTTGTGTCGCACATTCGGCGTATACGGGAGGGGGCAGAATGGACTTCTTCGCACAGGTGACCAGCGGTCGTCTTCCGGTGACGACGTTGGTGGTAACAAACCGGGTGATCGCGTTCCTTCACCCGGAGCCATTTTTCGAGGAGCACGTCGTCGTGATACCGCGCAAGTCCATCCCGTCGCTGACGAGAGCGGCAAAGTCCGACGAATCGATCCTTGTCGCGGTTCTTGGCGTGGTCGCTCGCGTGGCCCGAGATGTCGAGGAGCGGTGGGGTGGCTGTCACATCGAGACGCGTTGTGGGACCTACCAAACCGAGCCGCACCTTCACTTCACGGTGACGGCTGGGGAGCGTCTGCGAACCCCGGACGGGGCGCCGATTCAGCGCTGACGCCTTCGCAGCCCCAGGATCATCCCCATGACGATCGTGGTGAGCGTCGCGGGAGTTGCGGCGACGGCGCATCCGCCAGCGCTGCCGGAGCCGTCGCTGGTATCATCGCTTCCGCCCCCACCCCCATTTTCGTGCTCATCATCGATGGGCTCGCCGCAGGTGATGGGCTGAGCGTCGAGGTCCGCCGGCGACATATCGATGAGGACGAGCCACATATCGGGATCGATCGTCGCGTCGTCGGGCTGCTTATCGAGGCAGAAGGTCTCCACGGTCTTCTCGCCTTCGACGAAGATTTCGGTGAGCTGGGCGCCATCATCGGTCGTGTATGCGAACTCTGTGATGGTCTGAAACTCAGATCGATCCTGCTCAATGACGACGTCCATCTGCCACCCGGAGGCGTGCTGACGGATCTGGACGTCGTAGCTCCACGCGGGCTCGCCGCCGGTGTAGACCCAGCTGTCGAAGAACCATGACAGCTCCCGGCCCGAGCTGTCCTCGACGCTCTGCTCGAACGCCGCGGTGTCCGCGTTGCCGAGGCGGTAGCGCGCCTCATGATCGCGGAGCGCCTGAAAGAAGGCCGCATCGCCGAGGACGCCGCGAAGCATGTGGACAACACAGGCGCCTTTCATATAGATGGTGGTGCCGAAGGCGTTGACGGGGTCATATAACGAGAAGGCCTGCCGGGCCTCGCTGGACTCGACATAAGACGCGGCCTGGTATGCGGCGTACTCGATGAGCCCACCGTCGCCGTATTGCTCTTCGTACCAGAGGGCCTCAGCGTAGGACGCGAAGCCCTCATTGAGCCAGATGTCCGCCCAGGTCATCGGGGTGACGTCGTCGCCCCACCAGTGGTGGGCCATCTCATGGGCATTGATGATCTCGGCATAGAAGGCGTTATTTGGGGTCTCCAGCAGAAAGTCCCCGAAGGTCGTGGCGGTGGTGTGCTCCATGGCGCCGCCGAACGGCGCCGAGGCGTTGCCATACCGATCCCATGGGTACGGACCGAACATCTCTGAGAACCGCTCGATCATCTGGCTTGTCGAGGCGAAGGCCACCCGGGCGTTGTCTTCGGTGCCGGGGTAGACCCATGCGGTGATGGGGATCTCGTCGGTGCCGAGGTCATCGATGATCACATAGTCTGAGATGGCGACCATCATCAGATACGAGGGGATGGGCTGCTCGAAGATGTATTTCCAGGTCCGCCACTGCTCATCTTGTTCGACCCGGAGCAGCTCGCCGTTGCTGACGACGTGCTCATCGGTGGGGACGGAGATGTCAAAGCTCAGGGTCGCCTTGTCATCCGGCAGATCGTAGAGCACCAGCCAGGCGCGGGCGTCGTTGGGCTGGTGAAAGGACCAGGTGATGCCCGGATCGAAGTAGATGCCCCGACCCGGCTCGGTGACCTGCCACTCGACGTCGATGGAGAGCGTCTCCTGGTCGGGGAGGGGGATCCGCAGCTCCTCACCGGAGCGGGTGTAGGGCTCGGAGAGGCCCTTGATGAAGATGGTGGGTTCGATGCCCACCGCCGCGTGGAGGATCAGATCGCCGCCGTTGTCCCTCTGAAGGTCAATGGTCGCGGCCCCCTCAACGGTTTTTGTCGCGGGATCGATCCGGACGTCGATGTCATAGTGGAGGACGTCCCAGGCCTTGATCAGCTCGCCACGGCGAGGGCTGCTCGGGAGCCCCCGAGGGCCGTGGAGGTGCGCCAGGTGGTGGTCCCAGAAGACGTCGAGCTGTCCAGGAGGGGGCGGCCCGGCGAACGACAGCGGAGCGGTCAGGAGAAGAGCGGTGAGCATCCCTGGAGTGTACCTGAAAACCCACGCTATCGATGGCTGGACCTTACGCTGGCCGTGGCAGGCGGATCTTCGGTTCTTTGGGGTGAGGGCGGTACAGGATCAAGGTGTGGCCGATGGTCTGCACATGGGCGGCCTGGGTGTGGTTACAGAGCGTGCTCTGCGCCTCACGCACTTCATCTTTGTCTGCATCGGTCAGGCGGACCTTGATCAGCTCGTGGTTGTTCAGCTCTGCATCGACCTTCCGGACGACCCCGTCCGTGACCCGATCGGCGCCGATGATGACGATGGGCTTGAGGTGATGGGCCAGCCCGCGGAGGTGTCGCTTCTGGCGGCCAGTGAGTTCGAGTGTGTTCTTCATGGCGGTTCATGTAGCCGCTCTTTTGGGGGCAGGCTCTTGATGACGATATCTGTTGAACCAGCCAGGGAGCCACAATGAGCGGAGCGTGGGATCTTTCAGGGCGACGTGCGGTGATCACCGGCGCGACCCGGGGCATCGGCCGGGCGATCGCTGATGAGTTCATCGCGCTGGGGGCGACTGTGCTGCTGTGCGCCCGTGATGCCGAGATGGTTCACGCCCAGGTCGACGCCTATCGCCAGGATGGAGCCCAGGCCGTCGGGGTGGTCGCGGATGTTTCGACGGAGGAAGGCCGGGAGAGGCTGATCGATGCGGCGGCGCCCTGGGAGACCCTCGATGTCCTGGTCAACAATGTGGGGACCAACCTCCGGAAGGAAACCCTGGACTTCACCCTCGACGATCTTCGCCATCTGATGGCGATAAATGCGGAGTCTGCGTTTCGACTCTCCCAGGGGTTCTTCGAACGACTGGCGGCTGGGGAGGGGTGCGTGATCAACGTCTCGTCGATCTCAAGCGAGGTCATCGTGGGCACATCGACGGCGGCGTATGCGATGACGAAGGGAGCGATGGACCAGATGAGCCGGTTCCTCGCCGTGGAGTGGGGACCCCATGGGATCCGGGTGAACACCGTCCATCCCTGGTATATCCGGACCCCGTTGGCAGAGCAGGTCCTCAAAAACCCAGAGAAGAAGGCCCGGATCGTGGACGCCACTCCGCTGGGGCGGGTGGGTGAGCCCGAGGAGGTGGCCCGGGTGGTGGCGTTTCTGGCGATGCCGGCGTCCAGTTATGTGACCGGAGCGCGGATAAACATCGACGGCGCCTTCTCTATCGCGGGCGTTCGGTAACGGAATTGTTCGATAAGGACGATTTTTGACATGGGGTATCGGGACCTTTAGAGGTTTATAGAGCCAAACACATCAGGGCGGTATGACCGCAGACCACAACCCAGAAGTCCGAACGGTTGTTCATGAAGAACGTGGCTGGCAGGTGCTGGTTCACCCCCGGAACGGCGACGGATATCACCATCGTGTCGCGGAAGGACGGCTGCATCTTCAGATGTGGCATCCCAAACGCTCGGTCTCGGTGTTGTTGCCCTCTGTCGAGACGGACAACCGGTACGAAATCTTCAGCAAACGCCATCCCACGGTGCGGTTGAATACCTACCCCGACGTCTGTGAAGAGCTTGAATCCGCATACAACCTCAAGGGGTTGTGTTCAGATCGGCTGTGTGAGTTCCGGATCTGGTTCGTGCTGTCTGCTCAGATCGGGGCAACCCAACCCAACGTCTGGTCGCGCCCGGTTCCCTGCTGTCAGGACTGACTACAGCCCCAACCATCGCAGGATCGCGTCCGCGAAGACGACCTCCAGCACGATGACCGGCAGGTTCCCGATCGCCGTGGCGGCCAGGTAGTCCCGCCAGCGGACGCGGGTCAGCCCGAACATCAGCTGCACCACGAAGGTCGTGAAGAAGATCAGCCGCAGCCCCAGGACGGTGATAAATCCCCGCTTCTCCAGGGCGTTATCCCATTTTCGGAGCCGCTCGGGGACCAGTCCTTCGATCAGGTCTCGGGCGATGTAGCGGGACAGGACGAACGCGACCATCGCGGCCAGCATCGCGCCTGCCCAGGACATGCCGACGGCGACGCCCGGCGGCCAGATGACCGCGGCGGCGAGAATGAACAGGTGCGCGCTGACGCCGAAGGGCTGAAGCAGGCCGAAGCACACCACAAACAGCGCCGGGCCCCAACCGCCCGCAGCAGCCACCATTCGACGGAGCTGCTCGACGTCCAGGCTGGCGAACGCTCCCGAGGTCCACGCCCAGACAAGCCCGCAGCTGAGGGCGATGAGCAGCGAGCCCTGCGCGATGCGCGTGTAGGGAGAGCCAGTTCTACTCGGAGAGGACCTCAAGATTGATCCCGACGGCGGTGTGAAGGTCGCTGTCCGCCCGCGCCACGACAGCGTCTGTAAGACGGACACCGTATAACTCGGGAAGATCGAAAGTTAATCCCTCCAACAGGCCCATCAGCGTCGACGGCGTGAGGAACGTGTCGATGAGGGTGTCGAGGTTCTCTTCGGACAGACTCCAATCACTCTCCAGCACCATCAGGTCCACGCTCAGCTCCCCAAGCTCAACGCCCAACGCTCCTTCGTCGACGAAGACGAACAGTTCGGCCTCTCCGGCGATGTCTGCGACCAGCTTGTTTCCGATGCTCGACCCGGGCGAGTCCAGGGTGACCGTCCACTCCGCGAGCTGGAGCATCAATTTATCGCCGGCGTCGACGACGACCGGGGGCAAGCGGGCGTCGACGTTGATCGCGGCGACGTCGACCGGGAAGTCCGACAACAACTCCGGGTCCAGCGAGCCATCTTCAGTGGATAAGGTCAGGTCGATCATCCCGCCCCGCCAGATCTCAAACAGGACCCGGTTGAGGAAGTCATCGGCGAGCATCACCGACATGTCCGCGTCCCGGCCCAGCGCCGGCGCAGGCTGCTCCGCGGCAAGGTACCCGGCGTAGGTCTTGTCCCCGGTGCCCGGAACGATGACCGAGACGTCGACGCCGATCTCCAGGCCCGACGGATCGACCGCCACTGCCGCGAACCCTGCCTGGACGGAGAGCGTCTTGCCCAACAGCTCGGTCTCAAAGCTGAAGTCGAGCGCGTCCAGGGTCTCATCGAGGATCTCAGGGACCAACGTGTTGAACTGATTGATCAGTTCGTCTTCGACGGCGCTCTGGATCTCGGACTGGAGCAGATCGATCCCCTCAAGCCAGTCTGGGACGGCCGAGATCTCAAGGAAGAAGCCGAGCAGCTCAATCGCAGTGTCTTCGAGGTCCATGGTGAGGGTGTCTTCACCGACACCCGGCCGCATGGTGGTCGATATGACCGCGCGATCGGCGGTGAGGCTGGCATCAACAGTGAAGTCTGTGAAGTAGACGTCGATATATACAGACATCTGTACATCCAGCATGGGCAGAGACGCCTGCACCTGCAAAACATCTTGCAGTGGCTGGACGATGATGTCCGGCTCGCCGAAGGTGACGCCGGTGAGGCTGGCTTCGTAGCTGAAGATGCTCAGGATATCGCCGGCAGCGATGGGGGTGTCCGCGCCGATCTGCTCACCGATGAGCTCTGGAGTGACGAATCCAGCGATGAAGTCGGTCACGTCGTTGAGACCGCTCTGGTTTATCCGTGCGATGACGCCGTCGACCACGGGCTGATCCGGCTCAGCGAAGTCGCCGGCCAACACCCCCCGATGGTCACGGAGCGTCACCCCGTCCGGGGTCAACGCGGTGACCGCCAGGAGGTTGATGCCCCGGTCCAGCGCGGTCATCTGGTTGAACCGTGCATCGTCCACCGGCAGGGCGCTGTCGTTGAGCTGGACGTCGGTGACGCGCTGTGCGATCCCTGTGACCTCAACGTCGCCGACCGGTAGCCATGACGCCGGCGCAGGGGACTGCACCTGGAGCGCCGGGTCTTGGACGGCCGCGCTCTCCGCCCGATCCTCCCCCAGCGTCTCCTCATGTTCTTTGCTGCACCCCATCAGGGCGATCGCGATACCGCCAAGTGTCCAGCGCATCTTCTACTCCATCGATTCTGTCAGGGAACGATACCCCGTATGGCTCCCCGCTGTCGCAAGCCGTGACGATGCCGTGAAAGAGGGCGCCGAGTCTGGTATCAGGATCCTGTTGGACGGCACCGTTGAGGGAGCATGCTCGATCAACCCAACAACTACTGCCCCTGCTGCGCCCGCCCCCTGGCCGCGCCCGGGCCCGGCGTCTGTGACCACTGTGGCTTTCGCTATGAACAACCCTTCGTCGCAACCATCCATGAGATGCTCTCCGGTGAGAAGAAAGCCTGTCAGGCTTGTCATCGCAGCATCGCCGCGTTCGCACGGGTCTGTGAGCGGTGCCAGGTCATCCAGGACCCGGTGCGCCCTGCGCCACGGCCGCTCCCGCAGACCCATCAGAGCAACCTCGACCACCGCAGCTATGAAGACAACTACCTCTATGTGGTCTTGCCGCCGGGTGTGGATGCGCCAGAACCTGCGGCGATCCTGGAGGCCATCCAGGCCACAGACCTCCAGATCACCGATGTCGCTCAAGCAGAGTACAATCGCGGACATCGCCCTCGGTGGGAGTGGCGGTTCTTTGCAGACAATCCCGATCGTCCCACTCATGGTTGGGAGGCCGATGAGACCGGGGTGAAGCCCCGTTCCGGCGAGCGCATTCACATTTGGCTCGAAGCCACCGGCCTCGCCGCAGACATGGGGCTGGTTCCCGGAGAACTCGACGCAGCGAGCGCCGCGTTCATTAAAGAAAGCACCGTGACCATCGGACTGCACTGCGATACCACCGACAAGCCGTCTTGGAACA